>DATBWU010000001.1:0-2460 GCA_036514635.1 Anaerolineae bacterium
CGAGCGGGATGATGCCCTTCGCCTTGAGCGTGTCTGCCGCGGCGAAGAACTCATCGAACGTCTTGGCTGGCTCGAGGCCATTGTCCTCGAGAACTTTCTTGTTGTACCACAGCACATTCGAGCGGTGGATGTTCACGGGCACCGACCAGTAGTGGTCCTGGTACTTGAGCAGCGTGAGCAGGTCGCTGGGGAAGACCTTGTCCCAGCCTTCGGAAGCGTATAGGTCGTCCAGCGGCTCCAGATACTGCTCAGGCGCGTACGTCTGAACCTCGAGGCCGGCGTGCACCTGGAAGGAGTCGGGGGGATCACCGCCGGTCAGGCGCGTGGCGAGCACCGCCTTGGCGTTGGTGCCCGCGCCGCCGGCAACGGTAGCATTGACGATCTCAATGCCTGGATTCTCGGCCTTGTACACCTCGTACATGCCATTGAGACCCTCAGCTTCGCCGCCGGCGGTCCACCACGAGAAGAACTCCAGTTTCTGGCTCACGGCAGGCGCTGCCGGCTGACAGGCGCTCAGCACGACCGAGCCAATGATAAGCAGGCTCCCTGCGACGGAAAGCCAACGTTTCGAGCGGGACATTTCTTTTCCTCCTGATCAGGAATGGGACAGACGGAAACGAACAGAAACAAGCGGGTTGGACGGCGCTGTCTCAGCGGAATCATAGGCCCGAACCTCACCTCCTTTCGCGATAACCTATCCACCGCGCGGGACAGTCGGCGGAACCCCCAAGTCGGGAATTTAAACGTGCACAAGGCTATCTATAGCATAGCACTGGCGCATAGCTGAGTCAAGATACGGCGGTATGCGCACGGGCTAATTCCCAACCGGGATAGGACGCAATGCCGCTTAGTGAATGGCTCTCCAACCGCGAGGACGGGGGCTTTAAGCCTATCTAGTTTTTGGTGCGAAAGAGGCCTCCGCAGCCGTGAGCGGGTATACTTATCCGCGAGAAAAAAGACAAACAGCGCGGAGGCTTGCCAGAATGTTACGCGACAAGTACGAAGCTGACAAGGTGTTCTTGGACATCAGCGAACTCCTGGCTCTAGACCTGGATCCGGTCTTGGCCCAGATCGATACGCTGTTGGACGACGACGAGCTGTTTCAGCTCATCCGTGCCGACCTGGCCAAGCGTTACCCGCGCACGACGCGTACCGGTCGGAACTCGACGCCGGTGGAAGTCATCTTGCGCATGCTGGCCGTCAAGCGCCTGTACAACTTCAGCTACGAAGACACCGAACGCCAGGTGAGTGACAGCTTAGTCTTGCGGCGTTTCTGCCGGGTGTATCTCGAGCCAGTGCCGGACGACACGACCCTGATCCGTTGGGCCGGTCTGATCCAGCCCGCCACCCTGGAACGATTCAACCAGCGCGTGACGGCGCTCGCCACCGCGCTGAAGGTCACCCGTGGGCGCAAGCTGCGCACGGATGGCACGGTGGTCGAGAGCAACATCCATGCGCCCAGTGACAGCTCCTTGCTGGTGGATGGCGTGCGCGTGCTCGGGCGGACCCTCACCCGGGCGAAAGCCGTACTCGGCGAGGCGGCCGCAGAGCTAGGCGAGGCTTTCCGGAATCGCATCCGCAGCGCCCGGCGCACCGCGCGGCAGATTGGCGAACACGTGAGCCGACGCCGCGCGGCGGCGCAAGCCACTGCGAAAAAGGCCTATCCACGGCTGGTCCAGACCGCTCAAGCGACGATCGCCCAGGTCGAGCAAGTGCTGCCCGCGCTACAGGCACACGCCACGCTCGAGGCGCAAGCTTTGGCGGCCACGCTGGAAACGTTCGGGCCGCGCGTGGAGCAAGTCATTGAGCAAACCGTGCGCCGCGTCTTCCCGGAAGAGCAGGTGCCGGCGCCGGAGAAGATCGTCAGTCTCTTTGAGCCTCACACGGACATCCTCTGCCGGGGCAAAGCGCAGCGCCCGGTCGAGTATGGCCATAAGGTCTGGCTGGACGAAGTGGACGGCGGCCTCATCAGTGCCTACCGCGTGTTGGCGGGCAATCCTCCGGACGCGACGCAGTGGGCGCCCAGCCTGGCGGGGCACATCGCTCAGTTTGGTCAGGCGCCGCAGCAGGCCAGTGCGGATCGCGGACTGTATTCTCCGGCCAACGAAGACCTGGCCGAGCAGTTAGGCGTGGTGCGCGTGATCTTGCCCAAGCCGGGGTACAAAACCCCCGAGCGCCAACAGCACGAAAAGCAACCGTGGTTCCGTCGCGGACGGAAGTGGCACGCGGGCGTTGAAGGGCGCATCAGCGTGGGCAAGCGGGCGCATGGCCTGCGCCGCTGCCTGGACCATGGTCCGCGAGGCTTCGACAAGTGGGTGGGTTGGGGCGTGATCGCCGGCAATCTGGCCGTCATCGGCCGCACGGTGGCCGCCAGAAGCTAAGCGAGTTGTTAAGGTTCAGCCGAATGGAAAGTGCAGGGACAGGGATTCTGTCACTCGGCGCGTTTTGCACCAGAAACTA
>DATBWU010000002.1:0-3458 GCA_036514635.1 Anaerolineae bacterium
ATCCGGCGCGGCTGCGTGTGGCCGATCTGCTTGTTTTCTCCTCTCCTCATCTCGAGCAGCATCTTGGGGATCTGCGTGGTCTTTCCGGAGCCGGTCTCGCCGCAGACGATGACGATCTGGTTTGCGGCGATGGCGCGCGCGATCTCCTCCCGCTTCTGGCTGACCGGGAGCGCGGGGTCGAAAGCGATGTGCCGATTCATTTTCGGAACTTGCGCGCGAGGATATAGCTCTTGCGCCGATGTATCCAAAGGGATACACTGGGCCGGATGAACACGCTGCTCCGCACCACGGAGTTTGATAGGTGGCTAAAAGGAGTACGTGATCGTGTAGCGCAGGCGCGCATCGCGCAACGGCTTGACGCGGCCGTCATCGGTCACTTCGGTGACTGCGAGCCGGTGGGCGATGGTATTTCCGAGATGCGCATTCATGTCGGTGCCGGCTATCGGGTGTACTTCACGCGTCGTGGCGCAGTGGTGTACTTGCTGATATGTGGAGGCGATAAGGCGAGCCAGAAGCGGGACATCAAGCGCGCGAAGAAACTATTGCAGTTATTGCCCAAGGAGTGACTCATGACCAAAGCTAAAACCAAATCGGCCCTCGGCTTGGCCCCGTTCGACGCCGCCGACTATCTGCGAGATGACGCGGCGATGGCCGAATTTCTCAGCGCCGCGCTGGAAGATGGCGACCCCGATGTCTTTCTGCAAGCGGTACGCACGGCAGCCCGCGCGCGCGGCATGTCGCAACTCGCGCGTGACACTGGGCTCGGGCGGGAGAGCCTCTACAAGGCGCTGGCGCCCGGGGCAAAGCCGCGCTATGACACGATGCTGAAATTGGTGCAGGCGTTGGGCGTGCGGCTGCATGCGGCTGCGGCATGACACGTTAAAGCCGTGGCTGGACCGACGAAGGAATTCTGGGAGCAGCGCTTTGCCGAAGGGAATAAGCCCTGGGATCGGGGCGCGTCGAGCCCGCAGCTTGCCGCGTGGCTGCGTGCCGGCTTATTGAAGCCCTGCCGGATCCTGGTGCCGGGGTGCGGGTCGGGGTACGTGTCACGGTCAATCCGAAACTCCCCACTTAGGACAATTGAAATCTCCCCACCCCTTAACGACGGAGGTGGAAAGTGCAGGAGAGAATCGAAGCTGAAGTGGTCGCTGTCGCCGCCCTGCAGGGCGGCGACAGCGGCGCGCCGGTTAGGGTGTCCTCGCCCGGGGTGGGCGGGGAGGAGCCGGTGGTCGCTCAAGAGCGTTGGGAGGAGATGCACCGTCTGAAGGCGGCCGGGATGACGGTTTCGGGGGTGGCGCGCGCGACCGGGCTGGACAGGAAGACGGTGCGTCGTTGTCTGCGGCAAGTGCGCTGGCAGGCGTACCGGCGCCCGGCGAAGCGAGAGGCATTGCTCGCGCCGCATCGGGGGTGGCTTCTGGAGCGCGCGGCGCAAGTCGGGTACTCGGCGCGAATCCTCTACCAGGAGCTGTGCTCTGAGCGCGGCTTCGAGGGCGGTTACGGGACGGTTCGGGACGCGGTGCGGCCACTGCGGCTCGAGACGACCGCGGCCGCGCTCACGCAGTGCCGATTCGAGACCGAGCCAGGCGAGCAGGCCCAGGCCGATTGGGGCCAGGTCCGGGTGCTGTTCGGATCGCAGATCGCCGAGGTGCACATCTTCGTGATGACGCTGGGCTACTCGCGCCGCGGCTGGGCCGAGGGCTACGAGCACGAGCGCATGGAATCGCTCTTGGCGGCGCACGAGCATGGGTTCGAGCACTTCGGTGGCGTGACGCGCGAGATCCTGTACGACCGCATGCGCACCGTCATCCAGGGCGAGCGCGATGGAAGCAAGCGCTGGAACCCGACGTTTGCGGCGTTTGCGCAGCACTGGGGGTTCGAGCCGCGGGTGTGCCGGCCCTACCGGGCGCAGACCAAGGGCAAGGTCGAATCGGGGGTGAAGTACGTCAAGCGCAACTTCCTGCCCGGGCGCGAGTTTCGCGACCTGGAGGACTTCAACGCGCAGCTCGCCGCCTGGCAAGCCGAAGTCGCCGACCGGCGCATCCACGGCACGACGCACGAGCCCCCGATCGAGCGCTTTGCGCGCGAGGCGAACGCGCTGACGCCTCTGGCGGACCGCGCCGGCTTCCTCGCGGCGATGCCACGTCCCCGTGTGGTGGCAGAGGACTGGTTGGTGTCGATCGACACCAACCGCTACTCGGTGCCCTGGCGGCTGATCGGGGCCACGGTCGAGGTGTTCCAAGTCGGCGGGCACTGGCAGATCCGGCACCGCGGGGTGGTGGTCGCCGAGCACGCGATGCTGCCTGGTCGGCACCAACTGAGTGTGAACCCCGAGCACGGCCCCGGCGCCGTGGCGCGCAACGCGCGGCAGCGCTACGCCGAGACCGCGAAGCTCGTATCCCTGGAGCCTGCCGGCGCCGGTGAGCGCTTCAACCCCGTCGAGCAACGCGATCTGGCGATCTACGAGCAGATCCTGGAGGCTGCATGAACCCGGGCCAACTGGAGCGTCTGTCCGAGCACCTGCTGAAACTACGGCTGTTCAAGAGCCGCGAGCGGCTCGAAGCGCTGCTGCAGGAGGCGGCCGAGAAGGAACTCGCCTACTCGGACTTCCTCGAGCAGGTGCTGGGCGAAGAGGTGGCGGCCAAGACGAGCAAGAACGTCACCATGCGCACCAGCATGGCGCGCTTCCCGTTCGTGAAGCCCCTGGAAACCTTCGACTTCGGCTACCAGCCCTCGATCGACCGGAAACAGGTCCAGAGTCTCGCCAGTTGCCACTTCATCGAACACGGCGACAACGTCGTGGTCCTCGGCCCGCCCGGGGTGGGCAAGACGCACCTGAGCGTCGGGCTGGGCTTGAAGGCGATCGAGGCCGGCTACCGGGTGTTCTTCAGCACCGCGGCCAACCTGATCGCGGTGCTCACCAAAGCACACGGCGAGGGACGGCTCGAGGAGAAGCTCAAGTTCTACATCACGCCGCGCCTGTTGATCATCGATGAGATCGGCTACCTGCCGATCGAGCGGCTGGGCGCGAACCTGTTCTTCCAGCTGGTGAGCCGGCGCTACGAGCGCGGGCCGATGATCCTCACCAGCAACCAGAGCTTCGGTGCCTGGGGCGAGGTGTTCGGTGACCGCGTGATCGCCACCGCCATCCTCGACCGGCTACTGCATCACTCGGTGACGCTCAACATCCGGGGCAACTCCTACCGGCTCAAGGAGAAGCTGAAGGCCGGTCTGGTGCGTGCCGAAGAAACAACCGATTCTTGAACCGGGTGGGGAGAATTCAATTTACACAACTGGGGAAATTTGGGCTGTCCTTGACACCGGGCTCACCTCAAGCCGATCGCGGCGCTGGTGGAGGCGATGACGCAGGTGGTCCAGGGCGACGCCGTGGCCCCCTTCCACTTGGAAAAGAAGCTGCGCGCGAGATATTCGCTCCTCGGCGTGCACAACATCGTGCTGTT
>DATBWU010000003.1:0-4524 GCA_036514635.1 Anaerolineae bacterium
CTTGATGTAGGGGGCAATGAAGTCGAGCAACTCGCCGGCGAGGCGCCCGGCGACCCGCATCTTCTGGATTTCATCAGCTGTTCTTATGGGAACTGCCATTCGGATTCAGGGGGCGCGCCTGCGCGAAAAGGCGCAAGAATAAGTCATCGATTCAGTGCGCGCAAACTGGAACCGACCCGCACGCCTGAAATGGCCTCGTATTCAAGGATAATTGCCTGTTTGCACAAGGTGTTACCGGCTGAGTGAATCCGCCTAAAGCCGGCGGAACTCATCGAACGGAGGGGCTGGAAAGACAAGGGGGCGCTGACCCTCGCTTGTTAGTTGAAGCGTGGATTGATAGAAGCGCGTGGGCGGATCAGAAAGGCGGATCGCTTTCGTTAATACTATCGGACTCTGAGGCGACGTTGGTGCAGCGCTGTTCTTGCAAGACTTCTTGTATCTGAAACTGATAGTGCTCCCAGATGATATGGCGCAGATCATCGAGCAATTCGAACACTGCCAGCGCCTGCTCTGGCGACCAGTCATCCGGGATGATGAAGGGAATCCCGTACTGAAGCCCTGAGGGCAAGAGCCAAGGCTTCATGGCAGTTTCTTTCGCCGTTGCCGGCCGCGCTGCTGTGAGCGCTCCTTTGCCTCCTTCAAGCGGTAGGACTGCCCCTCGATCGCGATCACCTCCGAGTGATGCACCAGACGATCCACCAGGGACACTACGCAAGCCGCGTTCGGAAACACGGTTGACCATTCCGCGAACGACTTGTTGGTCGTCACCAGCGTACTCTTGGTCTCATAGCGCCGGCTCACCAGTTCGAACAGCAAATCGGCATGGCGGTTCGAATAGGAGAGGTATCCGATTTCGTCAATCACGAGAAGATCGGGCGCGGCATAGTGACGCAAGCGCCGGCGCAAAGCCGCATCGCTATCGAGCGCCGCCAGATCTCCCAAGAGTTCTCCGGCCTTCGTGAAGCGTACCGTATGCCCGCGGATCAGCGCCTGATGCGCCACATTGCGGGCCAGCATTGATTTGCCCACCCCGTTATTGCCGACCAGCACCACATTGGCGGCCTCCGCGATGAAGTTGAGCTCCATCAACGCCTCGACCGATCCCCGATCGCAGCGCTTGGGCCAGGCCCAGTCGAAATCCGCCAGCGGCTTGAAACGACCAATGTGGGCATCGGTGAGCCGGCGCTCCAGACTGCGCCGAGTGCGCTCCTCCTCCTGCCACTGTATCAACGGTGCCAACCAATCTGCCGTAGCCACCTCCGACCAATGTGCCAGCACCCCATAGAAGCGCAATGCCGCCGCGCGCTCACGCAAGCTCTGAAGGTTCATCATCCTCTCCCGTTGTTGCATTCAATTGATCGTAGGAATCCAGCCGGTGCGGTTGGATCGCTGTATCGCGAGCCGCCACATGCGCCGGCAGACATACCGCCACCGGCGGGGGTTGATGGCGCCCCTCGCGTTGTGCTTCGAGCGCCAGACGTACCGCGTTGGGATGCGGCACCCCACGGGCGAGCGCCGCGACAATCGCCGTTTGCACTTCGGCGGCGCCGTAGCGTTGGACCAGGCGCAACAGCGCCGCGGTGATGGCTCCCAGGTTCTCCCCTCGTTCAGCGGCTTGCACCAGCAAGTCCTGGCTGGCCGGCGCCGCCTGCCGCAGCCGGCTCATCCCGCGCTGCTCACGCGCCTGGGCCTTACGCTCGACCAGTGCCGCAATATGGGGCGGATCCTCGATCTGCTGTCCCTGGTCGTAACAGCGCGGATGCGCGGCCACGGTCAGCGGTCCGTCGAGCACCCGGACGTGATCCGGATCGGCCACTACGGTGAGGGTCTTTCGCACCTGGGTATGCGGCACCGTGTAGTCGTTCAGATCGAAGCGCACATATGGGGTCTTGCCCACCGTCACCACCACTCGCTCCTCCAGTGGATAGGCATTGGCCGGCAAGGCGAGCAGACGGGGTTGTTCCTGGGCAAACGCTTGCCTGACGGTCAGCGTCTTGTCTTGTGGACACAGACGCTCGTCCGCCTGCCCCAGGCACCAGACATCGGCCTGACGATTGAGATCGGCCAGATCGACAAAGGAGCGCGCGGCGAAGAATGCCGAGCGTACGTAGCGAATGGCTCTCTCAACGCGCCCTTTTTCATTTCCCCGAGCCACCGCCACCGGCCGGGGCTCGAAGCGGTAGTGGGCGGCGAACTCCAGCAGCGTGGGATGGAAGCGGATGGCATCGCCTTGGCGTTCGAGCACGGCGCTCTTGAGGTTGTCATACAGCGAGACCCTCGCTAATCCGCCCCAGGCTTCGAAGGCGCCGACGTGCCCGCGTAAAAAGTTCTCCATCCGGGCATCCAGATAAAAGCGCAGGAAGATGCGCCGGGACCAGGACAGCACCATGACGAAGGCCATCAGCGGCCGCCGGGCGCGGCCGATCTCAAGGTGACCGAAGTGAGCCCAGTCGATTTGACTTTGTTCACCTGGCAGGGTGACCAGACGCAGGTAGGCCTCTGCCGCAGGCCGGGGCCGGTGGTGGCTCATGATGTGGCGGAAGTGGTCGGGGCCGCCGGCGTAGCCGCGTTCCTTGATCATGTCGAAGACACGACTGGCGGTAAGGGTAGGGAATTTCTCCAGGGTCTGGCGGATGAAGGGGAGGTAGGGGTCGATGCGCGAGGGGCGCAGCGGCAGGCCGATGCGTGGCAGGCCGGCTTGACGCAGAACTCGTTCGACGCTGCCATGATGCAGGTGCAATTGCCGGGCAATGGTGCCGATGGGCCATTTCTCGACGTGGTGGTAGCGCAGGATTTGGGCTTCGATTTCAGCGCTCAGGGCCATGGGGCGGTTCTCTCCGGTCGCATCGAGGGGGACGACGAACCCGTCGGCGCAAAAATGCCGTACGAACCAATTGCGCTTGCCGCTGATGGCAAAAATGGCAGTGCCACGGCAGCGACGATGCGGTTTCTACACACAACGTTGGGTTCACCGGCAGTAGAGCAGGTCTCACCGGGAGTGGGGAACCCTGATGCGTCACTTTCGCGCGGCCAGAGCGGTAACGCCGCTGGCGCGCGGCGTGGGCGCGGCGACCACGGACGCTCCCCTGATAGCGCCGCCCGGCTTCACGTACGCAATGGGCACGCGCCTGCGCCGAACACTCCCCGGCGCAGTAGCGCTGACCACGGTCGCAGTGGCTGCAGCAGAGCACCGCTATGCGGCAGCGGGCGCAAAGGTAGCGTCGTCCCGGGGGTTCCATCGGCAGGCAAGAAAGAGCCGATGGGTGCTCGACAGGGTCGGGGGATTCGTGAAATACTTTTCACGCAACGTCGCCCGCCTGGGCACGGGGCGCGACATCGGTGAAACTTGTCGGTTTGGGCCGGTGTCGCGCCTGCTTCCTTCGGCAGGCACCCTTTCTACCGCAGCTGCCCTGCGCGCGCTACTTCAGCATCCGGGTGAGCACCCTCCAGCGTGCCCCGAATTCCCCTTGCCGCATTCACTTTCCCGGCCGCGCGATGGCTGGGACGCTTCCGGTCGCCCTCCGGGCTCCCTACAACGCCCCAGCCATCGCTTCAAATCAAAATCCTCTCCGATCATACTTCGGCACTCACCGCAAAGCGCAATACGTCGGCAACAAAAAGAAAACGGAAAAAAGACCGACGCAGAAGAAGAGCCAGAAAAACCTTTGGATAAAAAGTCGAAGAAAATCGACGAAGAAAAACCACCACGTTCAAACCGCAAAATTCAATCGACTATCAGAACACCGCTAACGGCCAGTCCACGCTTACCACTGAAACCTACCCTCGCAGCCAGATTTGCGCACTACCTGACCGCCATTCACAACCCCAGTTGTGCGATTGGTACTGGTCGAGAATGCTTGAGATAATCTGCCCGTTGGCGCCCACGCGCGGTTGTGCACAGCAGCTGGCCTCCACCTCATCGGCCATGCCGCCGAACTTTGGCTGGTGCGGACGGGCCGGAACCCTCGTACCATGTTTCGCCATCGTGCGGGCCCGCCGCACAGCATGGCGTTAAGCCAGTGGAGCCTTAGCATGGTAAAGAAACTTGCTGCAGTGTTCGGAACCTTAGCTGCGCTCGGGATTGGTCTCGCCTCAATTCCGCAAACGATTTGCGCTTGCGGGGACGCTAGCATGGCCTTCACGCTGGCGGTGAGCGCGAATCCGATGAAACAAGACGCTTCGCACGTTCGGACAAAGCTCCTGGAACAATTGCCCGTCGGTTCGTCTCAGCCTGACATTGATCGATTCCTTGCAGGCATCAGCTCGGGTGACAAGATTCGCTTGGCCAATTGCCAACACGCAGCGGCGACGCGAATTTGCCGATTTCCGATACGCAGGAGCATCTGGTTCGAGAAGGGATTTGAAGTACGGTTTCGTCTAGACGCGGATAGTCGCCTAGCCGATGCTCGCGTAGTCCGCTTTCCGGCAAGCTAGAACTCGATTGCACAATGGCCTAATCGGGTAAGGGCCGGCTTCTAACCGGCCCTCCCCACACCACCCGGCATGCGGGTCCGCACCGGGCGG
>DATBWU010000004.1:0-2528 GCA_036514635.1 Anaerolineae bacterium
TTCAACCAGCTGCGCCGCCGGCGCGCCTCGTCCGAGAAGCGCTATTCGTTTCTCGACGGCCCGATCACGGCGAATAACCCGATGGGCGTGCATCACGCCTGGGGCCGCACGTACAAAGACCTGTGGCAGCGCTACTACGCGATGAAAGGCTACAACCAGCGCTGGCAGAACGGCTTCGACTGCCAGGGACTGTGGATCGAGGTCAACGTCGAGCGCGACCTGGGCTTTAACAATAAGCGCGACATCGAGCGCTACGGCATCGCGCCGTTCGTCATCCTGTGCAAGCAGCGCGTGTTGAACTTCGCCGCCGTCCAAACCGAGCAGTCGATCCGGTTGGGCTATTGGGTCAATTGGGATGATCCGGAAAAACTGCGCTGGCTGCACGATGAGCTGGGCAACGATCCGTACCGCGTCATCGAGTACCTGGGGCCGGATGGTGGGTTGGAAGGCACGGTCGAGCAGGTGGTCGGTCAACTCGGCTTGCCGCAGGTCGGTGGATCGTACTTCACCTTCAGCGACGAGAACAACTACCAGATTTGGCGCTTCCTCAAGACCTGCTACGACAAAGGCTGGATCTACAAAGGCCACGACGTGATGCCGTGGTGTTGGCGCTGCGGCACAGGCATCAGCCAACACGAGATCGTCACCGAAGGCTACACCGAGAAAGTCGATCCGGGCCTGACCGTGCGCTTTCCGCTCGTCGGTCACTGGGGCGACGGCGAGTCGCGCGAGTCATTGCTCGTCTGGACGACGACGCCGTGGACGCTCACCTCGAATGTTGCGGCGGCGGTCGGCCCCGATCTCGACTACGTCAAGGTCAAGCAGACAACCCAAGACGGCGTTGACGAGTATGTATATCTCTCGAAGGGCACGCTGGGCAGCCTCAAAGGCAAATACGAGATCGTCGCCGAGTTGAAGGGTCGCCAGATGGAAGGCTGGCGCTACGTAGGCCCGTTCGACGATCTGCCGATCAATCAACGGCTGGGTGCGCCGGACGCGCACCGCGTCGTCTTGTGGGACGAGGTCGGCGTCGAAGAAGGCACGGGCATCGTCCACATCGCGCCGGGCTGTGGCGCAGAAGACTTCGCGCTGGGCAAACAGTTCAACCTGCCGGTCGTCGCGCCGCTGGACGAAGACGGCGTGTACCTGGGTGGCTTCGGCTGGCTCACCGGCAAGCGCGTCACCGAAGTGACCGACCCGATTGTGGAAGCGTTGAAGGTTAAAGGCCGCTTCTATCGGATAGAGGATTACACGCACCGCTATCCGCAATGCTGGCGCTGCAACACGCCGCTCATCTTTCGCCTGGTCGATGAGTGGTTCATTCAAATGGGTGGAATGCGCCAGGCGTTGATCGACGCGGCGAGCCAGATTCGCTGGATTCCCGACTTCGGCCAGGATCGCGAGCTGGACTGGCTGCGCAACATGCACGACTGGATGATCAGCAAGAAGCGCTACTACGGCCTCGCGCTGCCGATTTGGGAGTGCAAGGCGTGCGGCCATTTTGAAGTCATCGGGTCGCGCGGCGCGCTTGAGGAACGGGCGGTCGAAGGCTGGCAAGAATTCGAGGGACACACGCCGCACCGGCCTTACGTCGATGCCGTCAAGATCGAGTGCTCCAACTGCGGCGCGAAGGTGGAGCGCATCAAGGATGTGGGCAACCCGTGGCTCGACGCGGGCATCGTGTCGATCTCGACGATGGGTTACTCGCACGACCGGAAGTACTGGGGGTCGTGGTTCCCGGCGGACTTCATCACCGAATCGTTTCCCGGCCAGTTCCGCAACTGGTTCTACGCGCTGCTGACGATGGGCACAGTGCTGACCGGCACGCCGCCGTTCAAGACGGTGCTCGGCTTCGCCACGCTGCTCGGCGAGGATGGGCGACCCATGCACAAGTCGTGGGGCAACGCGATCGAGTTCAACGAGGCCGCCGACAATATCGGCGCGGACGTGATGCGCTGGATGTTCGTCAGGCAGAAGTACGACAGCGACATCCTGTTCGGCTATCACACCGCCGCAGAAACCCGCCGCCAGTTCTTCATCCCGTTGTGGAACGTCTACTCGTTCTTCGTCACGTACGCCAACCTCGATCGGTGGACGCCCGACAAGAAGTCCGGCGCGAGCCTGTCGCCGCTCGATCGCTGGATTCTGGCGCGCTTGCACGAAGTGATCATCGAAGTGACCGCCGCGCTCGATGATTACGATGCGCCGCGCGCCGCCCGCGCCCTTGAACCATTCGTCGAAGACTTGAGCAACTGGTACGTGCGCCGCTCGCGCCGCCGCTTCTGGAAGAGCGAATCGGATGCCGACAAGAACGCCGCCTATAGCACGCTGTACGACGTGCTGGTGACGCTGGCGAAACTGCTCGCGCCGATGCTGCCATTCCTGAGCGAGACGCTGTATCAGAACCTCGTCCGCAGTTTCGACGTGAACGCGCCCGAGTCGGTGCATCACTGCGACTGGCCCGCTGCCGATCCGGCGCAGGTCGATGCGGAGTTGCTGAACGACGTGGCGGTCGCGCGGCAGGTGGT
>DATBWU010000005.1:0-16997 GCA_036514635.1 Anaerolineae bacterium
CGCGATGATCGCGTGCCGCTGGCCCGGTTGTTGTACACTTCGCTCGGCCTCGACCCGGAAACACTCGAAGCGATTCCCGATCCGACGTACTCGGACGCGGTGTACTACGCGGTCGAGTGCAACGACTATGCCTACTTCTCCGGCACGCCTGAGGAGCGCGCGCAGGCGTACATTCGCGCCGGCGACGCGCTCGACGTGTCCGGCCTGCGCCTGGCCTCCATCTTCTATGGCGATCTGCCGTGCGCATTCTGGCCGGCGCACGCCGATCCCGATCGACCCGATCCGCTCGTCGCCGAAGGCGTCCCGACGCTGGTGCTCGGCGCGACCGCCGACCCGGCCACGCCCGTCTCGAACGGCGAGCAGGTTTTCCATCGGCTGGCGGATGGCTACCTCGTCACGACGGACGGCGGCGCGCACGTCATCTTCGGGCGTGGCGCTGCGTGTCCCGACGACCTCGTCACGGCGTTCCTCGTCCGCGACGAGCGCCCGGCGCAGCGCGAGACGCGCTGTGAAGGCCGCATCTCGGACGACTTCGTGCCGCTCGCACCGATCGAGGCCGCCGACTTCGCCGACCCGCTTCAAGCGATGGCGTCGGCCGATGACGAGATCAACTATTCGCCCGAATACTGGAACTGGGATCGGGAAACTCCAACGTCGATCGGTTGCCCATTGGGCGGCACGCTGCACTTCGAGCCGAAGAACGGAGCCTCATCTTTCACACTGGCTGAATGCGCTTTCTCGCGTGGGTTCAGCCTGACCGGCATGGGCGAGTACAACCCCGACATGGATCAGTTCACGCTGGAGGTGGGCGTCACCGGATTGGCCGAAGGAATGTTATCCTACGTGCGCGACGGCGACGGCTCGATCCGCGTGACAGGCGAATACGATGGTCAGGCGATTGATCTGTCAGAATAAGTCGAAGCAATAGATGGACAACAGATTAGTAGTTACGCACTTGAACCGCTAAGTCGCCAAGGGCGCGAAGAAATGCTTAGTTTTCCTTTGCGTCCTTAGCGCCTTTGCGGTGAAAACTCTCCAACTGCGTAAGTCCTGCAGATAAACGAATCCACTTACGGGAGGTAAAACATGGAGCCTGCGAAGCCCTTGCGCGCGCTCGTCCTATCCGGCGGCGGCGGGCGCGGCGCGTTCCAGTGCGGCGTGATCGAGCGGCTCAGCGAGTACGGCTGGACGCCGGATATTTTGGTCGGCACGTCGATCGGATCGATGAACGCATCGGTGTGGGCGCTCGACGGCACGCCCGGCGTCAAGAAGATGTGGGACGAGCTTCGCACGCGCGACATGCACCGCTTCGTTCGATGGCGACCCTGGAAGAGCCTGTTCGATCGGGCGGCGTGGAAGCGCACGCTCGAAAGGTACGCGCCGGAGCATCGGCTGCGGCAGGTGACGACGCCGTTATACATCGCCGCCACCGACATCACCACCGGGCATCCGGTCATCTACACCAACCATCTCGACCTCGACTCCGACAAGCCGCTGTATCAAAAGGTCGATGCCATCACGCACGATCATCTGCTGGCGAGCTCGGCCATTCCCTACGTGTATCCGCAGACGCCCATCGATCGGGCCGATCATTGGGACGGCGCGGTGATGTACAACTCGCCGCTGCGACCGGCCATCGACGCCGGAGCCGAAGAAATCTTCGTCGTGCTCTTGTCGCCGTATCACGATCTGTCCGCGCCCGGCGATCCGCTGCCGCCCGCGCCGCGCGGCATCCTCGGCCGTATCGGCTACGTGCTCGACCTGGCGATCACCGCCACGTTTGAAAACGACTTCGAGCAGATGCGCAAGATCAACCGGCGTATTCGGCGTGGTGTGAATGCCGTACCTGGGCATCGAGAACTCAAATGCGCTGTCATCGGCCCGCGCCAATGGATCACGCCCCTCGACATCATCCGCTACCGACCCGATCGCACCGCCCTTCTGCGCCAGATGGGCCGCGAGGCGACCGAGCGCACCTGGCAACGCGCGCAGCAGGAGTGGGATTCGTTGCACGGGTTGGAGTGAGGGTACAGACGGATGTTTGACGATCCCTTACCGCCGCATTATACTTGCGCTCGACTTCGCGTTGCGACGACACAAAATGCGGCGTCTTATCCGAATTCTGCTGAACAGTTTATTGAGCGCCGGCCTCGCGCTGGCGGCATTTCACCCGGCGCTGGCACAAGAGGGTGGCGAGGATGCCTTCATCGCCAACCTGTTGCCGCGCCTGACGCCCGAAGTCAAGATTGGGCAATTGTTCATCGTCGCCTTCGATGGCACCGATGCCTCCGAGGCATCGACCATTGCCGATCTCATCGGCAACTTCCACGTCGGCGGCGTCATCCTCAGCGCCGATCACGGCAACATCGTGGACGATGGCGATCGCACACCCACGCAAGTGGCCCGCCTGACCGCATCGCTCCAATCGCTCGCGGCGCGATCCAGCACGCCCGTTCAACCCGGCACACAGGCCACACCCTTCATTCCGCTGTTCGTCGCAATGGAGCAGGATGGCGGCGGCCCGGCTTACAGCCAGATCACCTCCGGCCTGACGCCTCAGCCCAGCCCCATGGCGATCGGCGCGACGTGGAACCCGGACATCGCCAAAGAGATGGGGCGGATCGTCGGCTCGGAACTCTCGGCGATCGGCGTCAATTTTCTGCTCGGCCCCGCGCTCGACGTGCTGGCGCAACCCGACCCCAACGGCAGCGATGCCGGCGTGCGTGCCTTTGGCGGCGATCCGTACTGGGTCGGCGCGATGGCGGGCGCGTTCGTGCGTGGGTTGCGCGAAGGATCGGGCGGGCGCATCGCGGCCGCGCTCAAGCACTTCCCTGGCGAGGGCGGCCTGCGCCGTGGCACGGACCTGATTGATGAATCGCTCGACCAGATCCAGCGCATCGACCTGGCGCCTTACTTCGCCTTGATGGCCGCCGCCAGCGACCAGACGCGCCCACTGGCCGACGCCGTGCTCACCTCGCACGCGCGCTTCCGGGGCTTCCGCAGCCTGCGCGGCAACACCGATCCCATCAGCGTCGATGCGGCGGCGTTGAACACGCTGCTGCAACTTCCGCCCATTACCGCGTGGCGCGACCAGGGTGGGCTGATCGTGAGCGGCTCGCTGGGTGACGAGCCGCTGCGCCGTTTCTACGATCCCACCGGCGCTACTGTGCCCGCGGAGCAGATCGCGCTGGATGCCTTCCTCGCCGGCAACGATGTTTTGATCCTGAACAACTTCTCGACGACGGCGTCGCCGCTCGACGAAGCGGAGATGATTCGGGCGACGGTGCGCGCCTTCTTGCAGCGCTATCGCGAAGACCTGGGGTTCCAGGCGCGCGTCGAGAGCGCCGTCACGCGCATCCTGCGACTCAAGTATCGCCTGTACCCCGGTTTTCAAGCGACCGAGGTAAGCGTGGTCCCCGACAACGTCGAGGCCCAGATGCAGCAGGGCACGGCGGTTGTCGCGACGATTGCTCAGGCGGCGTTGACGCGGGTGTATCCCCCGGCTCCGCAAGTCGAGGCTGCGCCGCTGCCCACGCCCGCGCCCGACGACTCCTTCCTGATCTTTACCGATGATCGCCTGGAGTCCGATTGCAGTCGCTGCCCGCAACGGACGACGCTGTTCACGACTGCGATCTCGCAGACGCTGACGCGCGTGGAGAATGTGCCGCCGGAGCGAATCATCAGCCTGGGCTTCGCCGATCTGAAGGCCTATCTGGCCCGCGCACCCGCGGCACGTGACCTGAGCGAGTTGTTCGTCCAGGCCGACTGGATCATCTTGGCGCAGCAGGATCTGCGAGCGGATGTTCTGCAATCGGATGCGGCGCAGCTACTGCTGCGCAATTCGGCGGGCCTGCTGGCGAACAAGCGAGTGGCGCTGTTCGCCTTCGGCCCGCCCTACGAGGTCAGCGCGCCGGACCTCGATGCGATCACGGCCGGTTACTACGCGCTGTACAGCATCGAACCGCCGTTTGTGGAGAGCGCCGTGCGCGCGTTGTTTGGACAGGTGCAGCCGACCGGCACATCGCCGGTAAGTATCCAGGCTGTAGGCTACGACATCCGTGCCCAGCTCGAACCCGATCCGAGCCAGGCGATCCCACTCTTCGTGGGCGAGGCCGCGCCTGGCAGCGGCACGCCGACGCCTGAGCCGCCCAGTTATCGCGTCGGCGACGATCTGCGCATCCGCACCGGGATCATCCTGGATCGCAACGGCCATCCTGTTCCCGACGGGACGCCGGTGCGCTTTACGCTGGTGTATCGCGACGCGGAGAATAAGACCGTCCGGCCCCCTGAGGCGATGACGGTGAGCGGCGTGGCCGAGGTCGTTGTGAGGATCGAGAACAACGGCCGGCTGGAGATTAGAGCCTCGAGCGAACCCGCGCTCAATTCGATTGGGCTGCAACTGCGAATTGACGAGAGGGGCGAGACAATCGTCGTGACGCTTGCGCTGCCGCCGACACCCACGCATACGCTTATGCCGCAGCCGACACCCAGCGTCACGCCAACAGCCACGCCGACGTCGACGCCGATCGCCTGGATCGATTCGGTGACGGGCGCGGAGCCGCGCCGCGCGAACCTCATCGATTTCATAGTGTCACTGATGGGCGTGACGCTGGTGAGCGCGTGGGGGTACCGCGTGGAGTCGAGGCGCAAGATGGAGGGCGCGATTGACCACGCCGTGAGTCTGGCGCTGTGGGGATCGCTGTGCGGGTTGGCCGCGTACACGGCCTACGCGCTAGGGTTCCCCGGCTCAGACGCGATTCGTTCGGCGTTCGGCGGATGGTCGGCGCTGGCGGTGACGCTGATCAGCGCAGCGGTGCCGTGGATCATAGATCGGGTCCGGCAACGGATGAACAACGGATAAACGAATGCGAACTGATCAGTGGTCAGTGGCCAGTGGCCAGTGATCAGTGCTCACTGCTCTACTGATTACTGTCCTGGAGTTACACTGGCAGTGGGAGTAGGCGTAGTCGTTGGTTGCTCTTTGATCGGCGCAGCGGTAAGCGTGATGAGCAGTGCCAGGGCGGCCACGGCGCCGACGGCGGCGGCAACCCGGCGATGCGCTTTCAGGGCGTTGGCGATCTCGTTCACGTGCGCGGTGCGATGAGCCAGCGCTGCCTGCGCGCTCATCGCTTCAAACGAGTCTTGCATCAGCGCGTCGCGGAAGTCGGCGACTGACTCGGGCCGGTCGCCGGGGTGCATCCCGATCGCGGCGAGGATCGCCCTCTCGGTGCGCGGCGAGATGTCCGGGTTGAGCGCTCGGGGCGGGACGAGCGAATCGGGTCGCAGGAAGCGCTGCTTGGCGTCGGGCGGCGACTGGTTCGTGAGCAGATGGTACAGTGTCGCGCCGAGCGAGTAAATATCCGTGCGCACGTCAGTGTGGCCGGTGTCGCCGCCGTATTGTTCCAGCGGCGTATAAGCGGCAGTTCCGCGTCCCTGAATCACCGTGATCGTGCGCGACTCGTCCGGCTCGACCAGTTTTACCAGCCCGAAGTCGACGAGCTTGATGCGACCATCGGGCGTGAGCTTGATGTTAGCCGGCTTGATGTCGCGGTGCAGGATCGGCGGTTCCTGCGTGTGCAGGTAAATCAGCGCCTCGCAGATTTGGGCGGCCCAGGCGATCACCTGCGACTCCGGCAACATGCGACCATTGCGCCGGGCCTCGTCCATTACCTCTTTCAGGTTCGGCCCCGGCACAAAGTCCATCACCAGGTAGTCGTATTCTTCTTCGGAGAAGTAGTCGGAAACCTTGGGGAGCGTCGGGTGATCGAGGCGCGCCAAAACAGACGCCTCGCGCTGGAATTGCTCCGCCGCCTGGCGGCGCGTGGTTTCGTCGGCATCGGGATCGAGGCGGATCTCTTTGATCGCCCAGCGGCGTCCCTGCAACCGAATATCTTCGGCTTCATAAACCGCCGCCTGGCCGCCTTGACCGATTGCACCGACGATTTTATAGCGATCGTGTAAGATCGTTCCCGATTGAAGCAAATCCTCTCCTTCCCCTCGGTGGTAAGATTAGTCGAGGGCGGGAGGATTGTCAAGGAATCCGGAGGGACGATGCCGAATCAAGCGGTGCCCATACTGGTCGTTCAAGAAGGCCAGCTGGCCGGCCGGCGCTGGCCGATGGACAGGCCGTCGATCACGATTGGCCGTGGTGAAGAGTGCGAGATCGTCTTGCCCGATCGCCAGGTCAGCCGGCTGCACGTGCGCGTCGTACGGCAGGACGACGGCTTTTACGTGGAAGACCTGGGCAGCAAGAACGGCACCTACGTGAATGGGATGCCGGTGAAGGGCCGCGTGAAGTTGCAAGACGGCGACGAGATTCAGGTCGCGCTCAGCGTGCGAATGCTCTTCGTCGGCGCGGACGCGACACTGCCGCTGACGAAGGAAATGATCCGCGTGTCGCTGCCCGGCCTGCGGCTCAGCAAGCCGCAGCGGCGCGTGTGGGTGAGCGACAAGGAGATCGATCCGCCGCTCTCGCTGGCCCAGTATCGCCTTCTCGAATTGCTCTACGAGCGCAAGGGGAAAGTGGTGACGCGCGACGAGGTGATTCAAGCCGTCTGGCCGGATAGTGACGAGTCGGGCATCACGGAGCAGGCCATCGACGCGCTGATGCGGCGCTTGCGAGAGCGATTGGCCGAAGTGGACGCGGACCACGAATACATCTACACCGTGCGCGGGCACGGGTTCAGGCTGGAAGACAGGACCTAAACTGAGGATTAACCACCAAGTTACCAAGACACGAAGAAAACTTGGAGATTCTCGGTGTCTTCGCGTCTTGGTGGTTTCCGTTACCCAACTGAGGCCGTGCCGGCCAGTTGGCGTGCCTGGGCGATGGCTTTCACCAGATGGTCGGCGGCTTCGCCGCGCCCGTCTTCGCGCAGGTCGGCGGCGACGCCCTCCAGCCATTGCACAAACTCCGGCACGAGCGCCGGCGGGTTGCGCTCGAACAACTGGCGCGTCTGCTCGGGGTATTTGGCGCTGAGCAACGCGCTGAGGAACTGCACTTCCGGCGGCTGTTGCTCCTGGATGAATCGGATGATGGTGTTGCCGATGTGCTGAAGACGCTGATAGGTCTTGGCATCGCCGGCCTTCTGCGCGGTCTGCATCTCCGTGCTGAGGATGTTGAGGAACAGATCGTCCAGCGCAGAGGCGCGCGCGCGCACGGCCTGATCGAGATTCTCGCTCACCAACAACTCGCGCAGCACCGTCACGCGCCGCTCAACAGCGAGCTGCGCCTCCGCGTCGAGCTTGTCGCGGAGCGCCAGAATCTCCTTCCGTAATTCGATGAGCCGGTTCGCTTCGTCCGTGTTCTTGGCGGCTTTGGCGGCGTCGATCTTGCCGGTGAGCGCCTGAAAGAAGGGGTAGTCGAGGAGCGCCCGTCCGATGGTGAGCAGCGCCTCGCGCGTTTCGGCGTCGGGCGCCAGGATCAGTTGATCGAGTAGTTTCTCGCGCGTGGGCGTCGCCGCGAATGCCTCCAGTGCGTCGGCTTGCGACCTGGCTTTCTGGCCGAGCGTGGACAGATCGAGGATGCGGTTGCGCAGCGCCGACAGGCGCGCGAATTCCTGCGGCGGATTGTCGGCTTGCGCGCTGGCGAGCGCGATATTGAGCAGTTGCAGAAACTGCCCGTCGATCTGGGCGTCGTTCTGCCGGACGATCGCCTCGAGCGTCGCGTCGTCGCGCGCATCGAGCAGCCGCTGCAACAGATCGACGCGCGCCTGCTGCGCCCGGATCATGTCCGGCGTAATGCCGTCGGCCTGCAAGATGCGGTCGAGCAGCGATTGCAGTGTGAAGAACTGCTGCGGCTGAAGCAGGTAGGCCTTGCGCTTCTCAGGCGGCACGGCGTTCATTACGGTCTGCGTCAACTGGCCGATGATCTTCTGCTGATCGACGTTGTGCAGTCCGGTCTCCATCGGCAGGAAGATCAGCGCGAGCTCCTTCGCCGCGTCGTGGTATAGAAACGGCGCAGCCAGCGCGCCACTATTGTGGCAGTTGGGGCAGGTGAACATGTTCAGGCGGCCCGTCAGCAGGCGCGCTTTCAGCTCCGGCTGATCCAGGGCGTCGATGACGCGGTAGATCGGCACGGTGATCGGCGCCCGGCAGAATGGGCAGGAGAGGGCAGTGGGTGCAGGAGCGAACTTCATTCAGTTTCCTTTCACGACAGTATTTCTCTCAGAGCGTGTTTGAAAATGAGCATAGGCAGGTGACCGGCACTTCAAATCCGGCTTTCAACGGCGGTTTTGCCCCACCCACTGGGTGGAAAAGCACCCCAAAGTGCCGGTCACCTTCCACTCCATTGATTTTCCAAACAGGCTCACTTGCCCCTACTCGATCGGGAGCGAGAACGATACGCTCGTGCCTCGACCGGGCGTGGATTCGATCCAGATGCGGCCACCATGCGCTTCGACGATCGCCCGGGCAATGTATAACCCCAGGCCCGTTCCCTGCGCGCGGCGGCTGAGCGCGTTGTCCACGCGATAGAACCGCTCGAAGATGTGCGACTGTTCCTCGATCGGGATGCCGATGCCCTGATCGCTGACGGTGATCTCCACAGTATCCGGCTTGACGCGGCCCGACACGCGAATCGTCCCGCCCGATGGCGAGTATTTGATCGCGTTGCCGATCAGGTTGTTCAGCACCTGCTCGATGCGGGCCGCGTCAGACTGCACCGTGGGGAACCGCGCCGGAAAATCGGCGGCGAGCGTGTGGGTCACCGTCTGCGTGCGGAAAAGTTCGATCTGGCGCCTGGCGATGGCGTCGACTTCGACACTGCCCCGGTTCAGTTTCAGCGCGCCGGCCTGCAAGCGCGACGCATCCAGCAGGTTGTCGATCTGCTGCCGCAGCCGATCGGCCTCTTCTTCGATAATCCTCGCGCTCTCGCGCACCGTGTGCGGGTCCCAGTTCGCGTCTTCGCGGCTGAGCGTCCCGGCGTAGCCTTTAATCAGGGCAACAGGCGTTTTCAGCTCGTGCGAGATGATCGAGATGAACGTGTTCTTCAGATCATCGGCCTCGCGGAAGCGGGTGATGTCGCGCACGTTGGCGATAACGTTCACCAGCCGCCCTTCGCGGTCGATCAACGGCGCGTAGGTGATGCCGACGCTGACGCGCGTCCCATCCGCACGCTGCAAATCGCCTTCCACGTACAGCGGCCCGCTCGCTATCAAGCCCGCGCTGCTGCGCGTGACCAGCGGCCACCCACCCGCCGCCGCGTCGGACAGCGACCGACCGGCGCGAATGTCGCGCAGGACGATCACCTCGTCGTGAGATTGCCCGATCGCTCGCGCCGCCGACAGGCCAGACAGCCGGGCCAGCGCCTGGTTGAAGCGGGTCACGCGAAACGAGGGACTCAGGATCATCACGCCGTCCGCGCTGGCTTCCAGAATCGCGTCGAGCCGGCGCTTCTCCTGCGCCACTTGCTGGTACAGCCGCGCGTTGTTGACGGCGATGGCTGCCTGCTCGGCGAACGATTGCAGCACCTGTCGATCGTTGGCATCGAACGCGCCGCCGGAATGGCGAAAAATGTAAATCGCGCCGACGGGCTGCTCGCCGATCTGCATCGGCAACGCGACTACTTGTTGGAGCGGCATGCCGGCGGCCAGCGCAATCTGCGCCAACTGCCGCCGTCCCAACCCCTCGACCCCGTTCGACCACAGCGGCGCGAACAGGGTGAGCAACTGCGCCGGGATACCAAAACTGGCGCGGACGGTGTAGATGCCGTCGGCGTCGTCGTCGCGCAGCACGATCAGCCCGGCGTGCCCCGACAGCATTTCGCCTGCGGCTTCCAGGATCAGGCGCAGCACCGACGCGAGCTCGAGTTCGGCCGTCAGCGCGCGGCTGATCTTCAACAAGTACTCGCGTTGCCGGACTCGATAATCGGTGAGCACAGTGTGGTCGATTATAACATAGTTGACGAGGCTTCGACGCGATCGATGTGCACGAAGCGGATCGGCGTTCGCAATCGATCAACTTGATGCTGGTTGGCTTGACATTGGATCGTGTGTGTGGTAGCCTTGAGCCTCGCAGGCTCTGGCGGATCGCCACGCGCAGTGTGCCGTGTCAGTCTGCGCTTGCGCACGATGAGCGGAGGGTCTAACGTGTCGGTCGAGAAAAGCGGCTACTACTATCCGAACAAGATGGCCCGCATTTACCTCTTGGCGATGGAAGAGATTATGGGCAAGAACGGCCTGAATGCGGTACTGAATATGGCCAAGCTCTCTCACATGATCGACAACTACCCGCACGACAACCTGGACAAGCAAGTCGACTTCAGCGATTTTTCGTCATTGAACGCGGCCCTGGAAGAGATGTATGGCCCGCGCGGGGGGCGCGGCCTGGCCTTGCGCGCCGGACGCGCTTCGTTTGCGCGCGGCTTGCAGAGTTTTGGCGCGATGGCCGGCGTGGGCGACCTGGCTTTCAAGGTTCTGCCGTTGGGCACGAAGATGAAAATGGGCCTTCCAGCGCTGGCCGGTATCTTCAGCCAGATCAGCGATCAGATCAGCCGAGTTGAGGAGAAAGACGACCACTTCACGTATGTCATCGAACGTTGCCCGGTGTGCTGGGGTCGCCGCGTGGACAAGCCGGTGTGCTACGCGGCAGTGGGCGTGCTGCAAGAAGGGCTGCGCTGGGTGAGCGGCGGAAAAGAGTTCCGCGTGGATGAATTGACCTGCCACGCCGTCGGCGACGAGAAGTGCACCTTTGCGGTTTACAAGGAGCCGGTAGGCTGAACGGCGCTGACCCGCCGGGACTGCTGCCGGAAGCGCAGTTCGGCAGATGGCACTTCGATCACCATGGCAGGGAGACTCTTTATGGCGGATCGACCGAGCATTCTGGTTGTCGAAGACGAGCGCGACACGGCGGACATGTTGAAGGCCTACTTCGAAGCCCAGGGCTATTATATTCGCTGGGCCTCTTTTGGCGCCGACGCGCTGCGGATGGCGGAGGAGGCCGAGCCCGATCTGATCCTCCTCGACATACGCCTCCCCGACATCGACGGCTATGAAGTGTGCCGCCAGTTGCGCGGCCAGCGCCGCACCGAGCAAGTCCCCATCATTTTTCTCACCGAGCGCCGCGAGCGCATCGACCGCCTGTCCGGTCTGGAGCTTGGCGCGGTTGATTACATCACCAAGCCCTTCGACATTCAAGAACTCCGCTTGCGCGTGCGCAATGCGCTGAAGCGCTCGCGCTTCGAAACGCTGGTCGATCCGATCACCGGCCTGGCCGGCCAGCCGCTGATCGATGAGAAGCTGGCGTCGCTGATCGGGCAGAAGGGCTGGGCGCTGTTGAGTGTGAACGTGGAGGGACTGGACAGCTTCGGCGATGCGTACGGCTTCGTAGCGCGCGACGACGCGGTACGCGCGCTGGCGCTGGTTTTGAGCAACACGACCTCCGAAGGCAACCAAGACCCCGATACTTACTTCATCGGCCAGTTGACTGAAAACAATTTTCTGATCGTCGTGGATGCCAGCCGCTCGCAGGAATTGCGTGATCGGCTGGCGCTACGCCTGAAGCAGGCGATCAATTATTTCTATCCCGCCAAAGACCGGCACGCACAGGCTGCGCAACGCCCCCCGCTGCAGTTGTCGCTGGGCGTGCTCACGGCGTCGGATCGCAAATTCGACTCGGCGGAGGCAGTGAAAGAAGCGGCGTTCGAATCGATGGCGTCGCTGTAGCGCGGGTTACCGGCCTCCGGCAGTGGTATAATCGGTGGCGTGAAGCCGCTCATCGTCGTCCCCACGTACAACGAAGCCGAAAATATCCCTAAACTCGTCGCCGCACTCTTTGCCCTACAGATCCCCAATCTCGAAGTGCTCGTGGTCGATGACCAGTCGCCGGATGGAACCGGCCAGATCGTCGATCAACTGATGCCCAGCTACACGGGCCGCCTGCACGCGCTGCACCGCACCGGCCCGCGCGGGTTGGGCCGGGCTTATCTGGATGGCTTCCAGTGGGGGATTGACAACGGGGCCGATGCCGTTGTCCAGATGGATGCCGACTTCTCACATTCGCCCACGTACCTTCCCCGTTTCCTGTCGCTGATTCGAGAATACGAAGTCGTCGTCGGCTCGCGCTACGTCGTCGGCGGCCAGCTCGACAGAGAGTGGGAAGCGGGTCGCATCATGCTGTCGGCGTGGGCGAACTTCTATGCGCGCAACATTCTGCGCATGAAGACGCACGACGTGACGGCCGGTTTCAAGTGTTGGCGGCGATCGGCGCTGGAAGCGATTCGCCTGGAGCGTGTCCGGTCCAACGGCTACGTGTTCCAGGTCGAAATGGCTTACCTGTCCGAGCGCCTGGGCTTGCGTGTGCTGGAAGTTCCGATCTACTTTGAAGACCGCCGCATCGGCAAATCCAAAATGAGCATTCCAGTCAAGCTTGAAGCCGCGTGGCGCGTGTGGCAGGTGTGGCTGCGCCATCGCCGCGTGCGACCTTTACCCCCCACTCGCTAATCTCCCATCTCCGATTAGCCCATGCGCGCCCGGTTGCCCACCGTTCTGATCCTCATCGGGCTGTTCGTCCTGCCCTTGATTCTGTTCGGGTCGGTGACGCTGGGCGGGAAGACGCTGCTGCCCGCCGACGTGCCGTTTCAATTCGCGCCGTGGCGCTCGGTGGCGCCCCTGTTCAACGCGGCCATCCCGCAGAATCAACTCCTGGCCGATCTGATCCTGGAAAATTACGCCTGGAAACGATTCGTCGTCGAGTCGCTGCACGCGGGCGAGGTTCCGTTGTGGAATCCGTATCTGTTCGGGGGCGCGCCGTTCCTGGCGAACGGCCAGGCCTCGACATTGTATCCCTTCAGCGCAGTCTTCTACCTCCTGCCGCTGGCGCAGGCCTACGGGTGGTTCACGGTAACGCAATTGTTCTTGGCCGGCGCATTCATGTACGTGTTGTGCCGTGTGCTGGGCATGGGGCGGCTGGGCAGCACCTGCGCGGCGATCGTCTATCAACTCAGCAGCTTCTTCGTGGTGAGCGTCGTCTTCACGATGATCATCGCGGCGGCGGCGTGGCTGCCCTTGCTCCTGGCGATGATCGAATGCGTGATCCGACAGCGGCCTTTGCTCGGTCGCCCGGCCAGCGTGCCGTGGATCGTCATCGGCGCGATCGGACTCGGCTGTATGATCCTGGCCGGTCATCCCGAAGTCCTTTACTACACGCTGCTGGTCATGGCCTTCTTCGCCGTGTGGCGACTGCTGAATCAACGAGTCAACGAGTCAGCGGGCGAGCTGACAAACCAGCCAACCAGCCAACTAACCAACAAGCAGTTTGTTCGTCCGTTGGTTGGATGGTTCGTTCGTACGCGCTCTTCAATTGTGCGGCTGGCGGTGATGGTTGCGCTCGGTGTGGGCCTCGGCGCGATCCAGTTGCTGCCGCTGGGGGAAGTCGTCGGGCAGAACTTCCGCGAAGATGCAGTGACGTTCGAGCAGGTGCAGGGTTGGGCCTGGCCGCCGCGTCACGTTCTGGCCCTGTTGATGCCCAATGTGTTCGGCAACCCGGCGCAGCATTCGGTGTTCGACGTTTTCACCTGGCAGAACGTCCCGCTGACGACGAACCTGCGCGGCGAGGTCAATCCCAACGGCGCGTACAGCACACACTGGGGCATCAAGAACTACGTCGAGGGCGGCGGCTATCTCGGCATCTTGCCGCTGCTGCTGGCGTTGTACGCCGTGCTCGCAACGGTGGCCCGACGAAAGACGAAAGACGAAGGACGAACTTTCATCATTCGTCATTCGTCCTTAGTCTTTTTCTTCGCCACACTCGCGTTTCTGTCACTGGCTTTTGCCTTCGGCACTCCGCTCTACGCCATTCTCTTCTATGGCCTGCCCGGCATCAATCAGCTTCATTCGCCGTTTCGATGGGTGTGGCCGTTTACGCTGTGCGTCGCCGTGCTGGCCGGCTTCGGAATCGATTATTTGATGCAGCCACGGAGGCACAGAGACACAGAGAAATCTAAAAACCTCCGTGCCTCCGTGCCTCCGTGGTTATCTATCGTCAAGCGGATCGTGTTCCTGGATACGCCCGTTTCGCCGAGGACGGCGCTGGCCGGTTTTGCGTTTTGGTCGGGAACGGGGTTGCTGGTTGGATTGTTGGTTAGCCGGTTTGTTATTCCGGCACAGTCGCTCGAAGTTGCGGATCGGCTGCTGCGGTCGCTGGCGCTGGCCGACACGGCTTTCCCCAACGCCGAACTGTTCTACTCGTACGAATGGCGCAACCTGCTGTTGCTGGCGTGCTTCGCGATGGCGAGCGGCATCGTGATGCGGGTGTCGCTGTGCCCGATCTATGTTCCGATGCTTGCCCGTCGGGATGCCCCTGGGCCGGCGCACGATTCACCACCAAGACACCAAGTCACCAAGCCATCTTCGAGTCTTCGCGCCTTTGTGGTTCGATCGAGCCGTGTCCTGATTTGGAAGCCGCTGGCGATCGGCGTGATCGCACTCGATCTGCTCGTCGCCGGGTGGGGCTTCAATCCTGCCGTCGATCCCCGGCTGCTGAACTACACGCCGCCGGTCGTCGATTTCCTCAAGCAGGATCAGTCGCTGTGGCGATTCACCACATTTGACCCGCACGGCGCTAAGACCTTCTACGCCAACGTCGGCTGGTATTACGGCTTTCAAGACGTGCGCGGCTACGACTCGATCATCCTGAAGTCGTACGCGCAATACATGAGTGTGATCGACCGGCAGGACGAGCTGGAGTTCAACCGCATCGCGCCGCTGCGCAGTTACGGCGGCCTCGATTCGCCGATGCTCGATCTGCTCGGCGTGAAGTACGTGCTGACCGAAGAGCCGATCGACAGCCCGAAGTACAAACTGGTCTACGATGCCGAGGTGAAGGTATACGAGAACCTCGGCGCGATGCCGCGCGCTTACGCGCAGACGTGCGCGGTTGGTGTGGACGATCAGCTCGACGCGCTGAGGCGTATCGATCCGCGCACCACGCTCATTCTTGACGCAAGCGTGGCCGACTGGCCACCTGCCTCCTGCTTCCTGCTTCCTGCCGCCATCACTCGCTACACAGCCAATGAAGTCTTCATCGATGTGGCGCTCGATCAACCGGCGTGGCTGGTGCTGAACGATACGTACTTCCCCGGCTGGCAGGCGTGGGATCGCCCGGCAGGCGCATCGGAAGAAACCGAGGTGACGATTCACCGGGCCAACGGCAACTTCCGCGCCGTGCAGCTCGCCGCCGGACAGCACACGGTTCGTTTCAAGTATAGCCCGTGGTCGTTCAAGCTGGGCGCGTTTATCACGTTCATGGCCGCCGTCGTGATCGTGTTCCTGATCGGACTGTGGCTATGGCGCATCGCCTATCGCGAGGAGCAGGTTGCCGGATCGACCGTGCGCCGCGTGGCGAAGAACTCGATCGCGCCGGTGCTGCTCAACCTGTTCAATCGCGGCATCGACTTCGCCTTCGCCGCGCTGATGCTGCGCATCTTGCGACCGGAGAACGCAGGCAACTTCACGCTTGCCGTCGTGATTGCGGGCTGGTTCGAGATTCTAATGAACTTCGGACTCAACACGCTGCTCACGCGCGAAGTCTCGAAAGACCTGGCGCAGGCCAATCGCTACCTGGTGAACACGTCGATCCTGCGGCTGATGCTGGCCGGTTTGTCGCTGCCACTGGTGCTGCTGTTGCTCGTCGTGTGGAACGTCGCTCCCACGCTGATTCCGGATGCCGCTCTGACGGTTGAGACTGCGCTTACGGTCGTTTTGTTCGTGGTGGCCCAGATTCCCAGTAGCCTGTCGTACGGCCTGACGGCGCTGTTCTACGCTCACGAGAAGGCCGAGTATCCGGCGGTGACCAGCGTCATCACTGCGCTGATGCGAGTGGCGCTGGGCGTGCCGGTGCTGCTGCTCGGCTGGGGCATCATCGGGCTGGCCGCCTCCAGCCTGGCCGTCAACGTCTTCACGCTGTTGATTCTGGCGCGGCTGTCGTACCGGATGTTTTTGAGGCCGCGTTACGAAAGCGATCCGGCCTTGCGCCGCGTGATGATGCGCGAATCGTTTCCGCTGATGATCAACCACTTGCTGGCGACGCTGTTTTTCAAGATCGACGTGCCGATCATGAAGTTGCTGCAAGGCTCGACCGTCGTGGGGTTGTACGGCGCGGCGTACAAATGGGTCGATGCGCTCAACATCATCCCGGCGTATTCGACCATTGCCTTGTTCCCGGTGATGTCGCGCCAGGCCGACGAAGATCGGCCGGCGCTGCTGCGCTCGTATCGCATCGGCATTCGGCTGTTGGTAGCGCTGGCGCTGCCGCTGGCTGTCGTCACGACCTTCATCGCACCGGCGCTCATGCTCCTCCTCGGCGGCAGCGAATACCTGCCGCACTCGGCCATCGCACTGCAACTCATGATCTGGTCGATCCCATTCGGCTGGATCAACAGCATCACCAACTACGTGCTGATCGCCGCCGGGCAGCAGTCGAAATTGACGCGGGCGTTCATCATCGGGTTGTCATTCAACGTGATTGCCAACCTGATCCTCATTCCTCGCTACTCTTACGTCGCAGCGGCACTGGTCACCATTCTGTCCGAACTGGTTGAAGGGCTGGCGTTTTGCTTCTACCTGGAGCGATCGGTCGGCCCGGTGTTGTGGCTTCGGATGCTGTGGAAGTTATTCGCCTCGGCCGCGGCGATGCTCGCCGTGACATGGGTGTTGTGGCCGGTGGTGGGCGTGTTTGCCATTGGTGTTGGGCTGATTGTGTACGGTGCGTGCGTGTGGGGATTGAAGGCGTTCGGGCCGGAGGAGCGCGCAGTATTCGCGCAGTTGCGAAAGCCTCGGACGATGTCGGGGACAGGGCCATCTGAGGAGATCGTATAGCGCTTTCCCGATTGCGGAGTACAATTAGCCTGATGAAGCTGCCTAAGGAGCCGTCAAAGAATTAGTCCGCCTGTCACCCTGAGAATCCCACAGCGCCGGGTGGCGATAGGCTCGAAGAAAGAAACTTGCGCGCGGCGTGCCTGCGCGGCGATGAATTCGCCGCGCTACCCCGCTGCGCCCGAT
>DATBWU010000006.1:0-4495 GCA_036514635.1 Anaerolineae bacterium
CTCGGACTTTCCGAGAGAGCTCTATGGAGAACGGAGGACGCAGCGAAAGCCCGACTCGTAGTTCCGATCGCCTGGCGTGTTCCTGCCGCGGAACGCGCACCGGGCGCTCGAGGCAACATTGTACCAAGCACCGCCGCGCACGATGCGGAGATCGTCGGCATCCAACCGTTCTCGTTCGTCAAGGTCATCGCTGTAAGGATAGCCGAACGCCGGCTTTCCCGGATCGTCGCCCCAGCGGCTGCGCGTCCATTCCCACACGTTGCCGCTCATATCCAGCGCGCCGCAGGCGGAGGCGTTGTCGTACACGCCGATGGGTGTCGTCGTTAAGACACGCCCGTTGAGCGTATTGGCGCGGTCATGCAAGGGCGCTTGGGTGGAATCGTCGCCCCAGGGAAAGATGCCGACCTCACCCCCCGGCCCCTCTCCTGGGAGGAGAGGGGGGAGTGCGGCTTTTTCCCATTCCGGCTCGTTGGGCAGGGTGACGATTTCATTCTCTTTAATGCGCCCGGCGGCGCGCAGGGCGTCGGTCAGCCAGGCGCAGTAGGCCATCGCCTCGTACCAGCACACGCCGACGACCGGCTGGTTACGGCCGTTCAAATCGCGGTCGTCGCGCCACGGGTTACGCGAGCGGCCGAGGCTCACCTCGCGCCTGCGCCACCAGGCAATCAGTTCTTCGTCTGTTCTCTCCGCCTCAGATTTGTAGAACCCCACCTGAGAAGGCGACGCTGTTCCACGATCCGGCCATTGCTGAATCTCGTCAAGCATTTCCCGCACACGATCTCGTCGCCAGAAAAGCCAGGCTGGAGGCTGAGCCGTCGCGATGTCCTGATGCTGCCAGGCCCAGCCCTGCGGCGTCCAGTAACGTTTGGTCTCGTAACCTTTCGCCTGAACAAAACACTCGAACTCGGCATTGGTGACGGGGAACTTGCCAATCTTGTAGCCGGCCTGGATGACATCGCAGACGTGTTCGGATTGCTCCTGCTTATACCACGAATGGCTGCCCATCGTGAACGGCCCGGCCTGCACCGGGCACCAGTCCGGCTGGATGAACATGATCTCCTTGCCGTCAAGCGTGGCATGGCCCTGCCCTTTCAAAATGCGCGAGTCACCGAGTTTGCCCAGCGCGTGCCCGGCGGCGATGCGCAGCGACAGTCGCGCCGAAGATTCAGGAATGCTATCCAGCATTGGATCGCGCCGCTCGACGAGCGCGAGCAGCCGGTCGATCACGGCCTGCCGCAGTTCGTCGGGAACCTCCTTGCCGGCTTCCAGGCCGGCTTCCAGCAGGCAGCGCGCGGCGAGCGGCGGGTTCTCGGTCAAGACGGCGCGCACGAACTCATCGATGGGGGTCCCCGGGCGCGCCGCCGCGAACACGCTCGTCTCTTCCCAGCGTGTGGGCGGCGGGGGCGGCAGCCGCTTCCACTCTTTGAGTTCAAAGCGCCACCCGGCGCTCCACGGGAAGCGCCAGCGGTCGGCGAGCGGCTCCTTCGCCTGGAAGCGACGCGCCAGGTCGCGCCCGGCGAAATACTCGAGAAGCAGCTGGTGATAAAAATGAACCTCTTTCGGGTCAGACGATCGAGATACCACCAGGCTGGCGGCTTCGGCGCGGCGCAGCGCATCTCCTTGGTCGGAATGCCCGTGCCACACGCCGCAATGCACGCAGGCGTCCTTCCAGGGCTTGGGTGGGTTGTCGCCTTCGCCGAGTAACCAGTAGGCGAACGGCTCCAGCGCCTCTTTGAGCGCGTCCACATCGTCTGCAGACAGGGCAGGCAAGTCGGCGCGCCCGTGCCCGTAAAGCAACCACCGCTTGACGAACCAGTCGATCAGCGCGGCCCGCCCGTCGGGTAGGTGGCTACCACTGGCTTTGGCGTACTCCGCCAATAGATTCAGCCAGAATGGGTTACGGACGACCTCGAGCAGTTTCGCATCACCCGCCAGGCGGTGCATGACAACTCCGCCTGCGTCGAGGCCAAGCCGTCCGTTGAGGAACTCTTGAATGTGCCTGTCATCCAGCGGCTCAATTTCCAGCCGGGGCAGATCGAGCCACTCGCCGTAATCGGCGCGGCGGCAGGCAATCACCGCGCGGTTGGCGGGAGGGAAGCGCCTATCGAAAAACCCGATCCAGTCGGGAATGCGATTGACACGGTCGGGGATTTCGTTCAGGCCGTCGAGAATCAGCCACAAGCGGCCATCATCCAGCGCCTGCTCGAAGCCGTCGTAGCCGAGCCAGTAATACCAGTGCGCGCGCATAAAGTTGACCGGCGACAGTTCGAGATCCGGATCGTGGCAAGCGCGGCGCAATCGGGCCAAGTTCGGCGCATCGTTACGATACTCACCGAGGTTGACGATCAACGGCAGGCGCTCGCCGGAACTGGCCAGTGAGCGACTCAAGCGAACCCACGCCAGGTGACGCAGCGCGGTCGACTTGCCGCCGCCCGGCGCGCCGAGCAGCACCAGGGCCGGGAAAGGATCACTACCGGGGCCGGCGCGCGCGGCTTCCACCGCGCTGAGAATATCCTCGAAGTCCCGATCCGGCCGGAAGGGTTCTTCGGAAGAAGCGCGGCTATGACGGATGAACTTCATTTTCAGCGGGATATACTGCGACTCCTCGCGCCGGGCTTGTTCGATCGGATCGCCATACTTCTGCTTGGCCACCAGCCGACGGGCCAGCGCTAAGTAGTCATCCGGCGATAGATCCGGCTCAGCAGAATGAACAAAGGCATAAGCCGTCGTCCCGATCTCGCTTCGTTGGAGCAACGGCACAATTCGGCGCAGCGCTTCCCAATCTTCTGTCGGCATTTCGACGACGATCCGATTGCCGGTCGCCGCGTCGTCTCCGACGACACGCCTTGCCCTCGCCTCACGCAGTTGGCGCTCCAATTGGTCAATCCGGTTGCGGAGTGCTTCATAGTCCGTTCGAGGATACGCTTGATCTAGCGCCGCCTGAATCTGAGTCAACAGCTGCGCGAATTTCTCCTCGGACAGACTGCCGATGTTGAAGAGAAAGATATTCTTTTCGCCCGGACCGAATATCTGATTGGCAGACAGATGGAACGTCGAGTCGTCGTCTGGCATGCGCGCTTCCCCTTCAACTCTGGCAACCAGTCGGTGGGCCGCCTGCTCCCATGTGTTTGTGCCGCTACAGCCCGGAGTTTCAACTCCGGGCTAAAACGAGGGAAGCCGGGTGAACCCGGCTGATCCGCCGGTCGGCTTCAGCCGACTTTCACGCTTTTAGCCGCGTGAGCAGTTACTATGACAGTATGGTGAGACGTTCTTATTTTTGCTCCGGGGGCGCCGGCGGCGCACCGTAGAAGTTGAAGGTATTGCCATCGCCCGCGCCGATGATTTGATTGGCGACGATCTGAAACTTCGCGCCGCGCGTGTTGGCGGTCTGAACGGCGTTAAGAAGCGATTGCGCCAGCGCCAGCAGTTCACGCTGAAAATCAGGCTGCGCGACAACCGCCTGCTGCAGCGTCTCGGCCAACGCCGTTTGATTTTCGGGACTGGCCGGCTCGGCTTCGTACTTCGCCAATGCCCGTTCGGCCTCGGGCTTGCCGCGCAAGCGGTTGCGCAGCGCGCTCAGGATCCCTTTCGCCTTGCCGTATACATCCTCGGCAATCTTTTCGGCAGCCTTCTCTGCCCCCTTCGCAGCATAAGGCGACAGGGCTACTGCTAACTGGGCCAGGAACGCGCCAATGTCCATACTCACCTCCCTCACATCGACCATACGTGGCTATCGTATCACACAATCGGACGGTGGGTGCGCCGTCCGATTCGATCCGTTTGTCCGTTTCTGATCCGTTGAAGACCCCATCCGTTTATCCGCTGTCTATCCGTTGCGATGCCCGCTCTCTGCCGCCGGGTCCTCACTCAGCAACTGCATCGCGTGCGGCAGCGCCGGCGCGATCGTCTCCAGGTTCTCGCGGCAGGCTTGGGGCGATCCGGGCAGGTTGACGATCAGCGTGCGCCCACGGATGCCGCACATTGCCCTCGACAACATAGCGTGCGATGTGACCTTCAGGCTGGCGGCGCGCATCGCTTCGGCCAGGCCGGGCGCTTCGCGGTCGATGATGGCGCGCGTCGCTTCCGGCGTCACATCGCGCGGCGCGAAGCCCGTCCCGCCCGTCGTGAAGATCAGATTCAGGCTCAGCGTGTCGCTCCACTCGACGAGCGTCGAGCAGATCGCCGAAGCATCGTCAGGCACGATGGCCGTGTGTGCCACGTTCCACTTCAAGACCTCGCGCACGAACCCGGCGATGGTCGGGCCGCTGGCATCGGGCTGCTCGCCGCGCGACGCTCGATCGCTGATCGTGAGAATACCGACCTGGATCATGTCGCCCTTTCCAACTTCCGCACTCTAAGGAGCCGTCAAAGAATTAGTCCGCCTGTCACCCTGAGAATCCCACAGCGCCGGGTGGCGATAGGCTCGAAGAAAGAAACTTGCGCGCGGCGTGCCTGCGCGGCGATGAATTCGCCGCGCTACCCCGCTGCGCCCGAT
>DATBWU010000007.1:0-3240 GCA_036514635.1 Anaerolineae bacterium
TTCATAGCAAGGCAATAGTCCTCGAATCAAAGGTTGCTCTAGTACACAAAAGACTAGTCCGTTGGAAACTGATCATCTAATTCTTGCGGCAGAGAGCGTGGCCGTTCTACGAACACGTTTGGGCGAAAGCGTTGTCATCAATTACCCGGTTGGTTATAAGCTCGCAACGCTCGCTGAAAATGGTCTGGTCGACTGCGTCATTGCCGACACCGAAGATGGTTTTTCTCCATTGGGTATGATCCGTTCTTACCTCTCTGAGGACCTCGGTCTTAAGGAGAGAAATCTTGTGCAACATGCACGCGACGGTTTCCCTGAAATACTGGAGAGAAATATTTCTAGCCTTGCAGAGTGGAATCGATTTCGGAGAGAGGAGGTGACATTAGTCGCCATCCCCTCCGAACGGCAAGATGGTCATTTGAGAGGACTCATTCTCGCCCCCTACGATGGTTCCTTGTGCTACAAGAAATTCGCTTATCCGGAATATGGCGCTCGACCACACAGAGACTTCATGTACAACGTAACCTACGAAGCCATCGCACACGCTTACAAACATTGGGGTGCCAAACGTATAGGTATGTCTCACTTTGCGCGCTACAACTTTCATCGAGACACTACTACCTGTCAAGTAGAGGCAATCGCACATTTCTGTAATGATCACAAAGGCATGGAGAGCTTCACTTTTATGGATGACATACAGAGGAGCGAAGCTTTGAAGATTGTGAATGAATTCAACCAAATGCAGGATATTGGGGTTCATCGCCAGATAAAGACTAAGTGGCGGAGTCCCAGCGTTAATTGAACACCCGAGTCCCAGCGTTAGTTGAACGCTCCATCGTCCGGGGATCTGTTGCGCGGGGGAAACGCAGCGAGCCCGAAGGGCGAGTGGAGTTTTCCCCGCGCGCGCCGCGCGCCAGGGGGCCGTTCACCTCGCGGCCGCGTAAGGTGCCACTTCGTGATGTCCTGCGCTTGGTGTACGTTTGCTGTTTTGTGGATAACGAAACCATGGCTAAAAAGCCTCGTTGGCCGTACGGCGCCGAGAAATCGTTCGGGCCGCTCGTGCGGGTGAGAGCTTGCGCGCCATTGCCGCGCGATTTCGCATCAGCGTGGGCACGGTGAGCTACTGGGTCGCGCACGCCGAAGGCAAGCGGCTCGATCGGGTCTGCTTCGATAACCGCCCGCCCGGGCGGGCGTGGAACCGCACCGGTGCGCAATTGGAGACGTCCATCGTGAGCATACGTGCCACGCTGCGCGAACACAGCGTATTGGGTGAGTATGGTGGTGATGCCATAAGGCAAGCGTTGCACGTGGCTCTGGGCATGCCCGAGCCGCCCGCGCGCTCGACGATCTACCGCGTACTTACCCGCCGGGGGCTGCTCGATGGTGCGCATCGACTTCGCCGGCCGGCGCCGCCCAAGGGCTGGTATCTGTCCGATCTGGCCCGTGGGCGAGCCGAGCTCGACAGCTTCGATTTCATCGAGGATCTGAAGATTGCCGGAGGCCCCCTTATCGATGTGCTCACCGGCACCAGCCTGCACGGCGCACTGGCCGAGGCCTGGGTCATGGAGCGGCCCAGCGCTCGGGCCACGCTGCAAGCCCTGCTTGAGCGCTGGCGCTGTGACGGGCTGCCCACCTATGCACAGTTTGACAACGCCACAATATTCCAAGGAACGCACCAATCTCACGACACTGTCGGACGTATCAGTAGGCTGTGTCTGGCGCTGGGAGTAGTCCCGGTATTCGCCCCACCGCGCGAGCCCGGCTTCCAGAATGCCATCGAAGGCTTTAATGCGTTGTGGCAAAGCAAGGTCTGGCAGCGCCACCATTTCCCCGATACCCAAGCCCTGGCGAGTGTCTCCGCCCGTTATATCGCAGCCTATCGAGTCAAGACCGCCGCCCGGCGAGAACTCGCACCCACTCGGCGCAGCCTCCCTAAAGGTTTCACGCTTGATCTCAGAGCCCCGCTCAAAGGCACCATGATTTTCCTGCGCCGCAGCGGTGCAAACGGCAACGTCGATCTGCTCGGCAGATCCTTCCCTGTCGATCCACATTGGCCCCATCGACTCGTGCGCTGCGAAGTGGACTTCACTCATCAATGCATCCGCTTCTACGCGCTGCGCCGACGTGACCCAGCCAACCATCCGCTGCTGCGTGAGATTCATTACCCTCGTCCAAACAAACGATTCCAAGGAAGACCATGAGTGTTCAACTAACGCTGAGATTTTGTCACATCGATGTCAAAAAAGTGTTCAACTAACGCTGGGACTTGCCCGCTTATTCATAACCGTGTTTTTGCTGCGGATACGCTTTTCATCCGGAGCAAAAACACGGTTGGCGCGCGATAGCGCGCAACGTCAGCAGATCAAGCCAGCAAATGCGCCGCCGACAGCGCGGCTCAGGTCTTCTCGAACCGGTATACCGCCACGCTGCCGCGCAGATTCGGGGCGAATTTGATGCGGCGATCTTCCTGCATGACAATGCGCTCGAGGATGTGCACGCCGTGGGTCGCGCAGAAATCCTCGAAGTCGGCCAGCGTGCACAGGTGCACGTTGGGCGTGTTGTACCACAGGTAGGGCAGCACATCCGAGAGCGGCATGCGGCCGCGCATGATCTGCAGGCGTTGCGGCCAGTAGCCGAAATTGGGGAAGGAGACGATGCCCTGGCGCCCGACGCGCAGCATCTCCATGATGATTTCCTCGGTATGGTGCATGGCCTGCAGCGTCTGCGACAGGATGACGTAGTCGAACGACCCGGCGTCGAAACCCGCCAGGCCCGCCTCGAGGTCGCTCTGGATCACATTGACCGAGTTCTTCACGCAGGCCAGCACATTGGCGTCGCTGATTTCGATGCCATAGCCGCGCACCTCGCGGCTCTGATTCAGGTATTTGAGCAGCAGGCCTTCGCCGCAGCCGAGGTCGAGCACGCTCGCGCCTGGCCGCACCCAGGCGGCGATGGCGTCGAGGTCGGCGCGGCCGGCGAGCTCGGGCAGGGCGAGGGAAGCGTTCATCGCGTTGCTTCGATCTGGCCTTCGAGCGCGCCGCACTCGCTGGCTACATTTTCGAAATACGCCCGCACCAGCGCGTGGTAGCGCACATCGTCGAGCAGGAAGGCGTCGTGCCCGTGCGACGCATCGATTTCGGCGTAGCAGACGTCGGCGCGGTTGTCGAGCAGGGCCTTGACGATCTCGCGCGAGCGCGCCGGCGCGAAGCGCCAGTCCGAAGTGAACGAAGCCACGAGGAAACG
>DATBWU010000008.1:0-6327 GCA_036514635.1 Anaerolineae bacterium
TTTCCAATAGCCTGCGAGATCGTGATACGGAACATCCGAATCGATGGCGCGGGCCATATCGTCGGTCAAGTAATTCATCCGAGAGCATTCGGTAATTCGTGGGCAACGCCCGGTGATGAATCACCGGGCTGAAAAAGCGAAACCTGCTGAAGCAGGCTGTTTGCCGCTTCAGCCGGATTGATCCGGCTTTTCTTGATTAGCCCGACGATTCACGGGAGCACTGCACCGCATGTGTCGTCGGGCGATAGGCGTGAGGCAATTGCCGAACGCTCTCTATAGAGTAAAGTCAGCCCACACCGCGCCATGGTCGGAGGCGCTGGAAGATTCACTGGTCACCGTCTTGAACGAGTCGATAGCGCCGTTCGTGTAGTTCTTGACGTTAAAAATACCTCGGCGCTCCACGCCGGCATCTTGCAGCGCGTCACGGAGTGGCCGGGAGACGAACAGGTAGTCGATCTGCTGATTCTTATTGAAGTGATAGGTCCACCTGTCTTTCGGATCTTGAAATTTCTGGGCCAGGACATCAAAGAGATTGGGGACCTGCTTGAGCGCCGCGAGCGGCGCACTGTCGGGTGTGTCGTTGAGGTCCCCCGCCACGACTACGAGTTGCTGGGTGAGATCGTACCCCTCGAGAATCTTTGCCACGCGCTCCGCCTGACGCCGCCGCTTGTTGTCTGAGGTCGATTGGGCCCCGAAGCCCTTCGACTTGAAGTGGTTGAGCAGCATGAATACGTCGAACCCGTCGGGATGGCGCAGTTGCAGTTCGAGACAATCGCGGGAAAAGACAAGCCCGTCTCCATCTTTGTCGTCGACGTGGCTGTGGATCGTTTGGATCGGGAGCCGGCTCATCATCGCGACATCGATCCCGCGATCGTCGTTGCCGTCGATGAGCATCAGGTGCGGGTATGTCTCGAAACTGCCCGTTTTCTTAAGCCGATCACCGACGAAGTACTTCAGCACGGGCCGGCTCTCGACCTCGACCAGGCAGAATATGTCCGCGTTGATTTCGCGGATCACTTTCGCCGTATTCAGGCGTGCAGGCTCGGAGAACTTGTCGCGCTTGAAGCTGATGAAGCCGGACCAGCCTGCAGCGCCGTCAGCCACCACTTTGGTCTTTTGCCGGTTGAATAGCTTATTGCGCACTTCGGCGATGGTGATGTAATCCTTGAGGCTTTTGTACAGCTTAAGTATTTTAGGTTTGTCGTAGCTCGCCTGGCTCAGTTCTTTCTGCAGCTTCCCCACGTCGACGATGATCGTGTCGCCCTCGGTGTTATCCGCGAAATTCAGCACCTTTGCGCGCGAAAAGAGATTCTCGACATTGAACGTTGCAATTCGAAGCGATGTCGACACGGCGACCTCCTTGGACTGTGGACTGCCGCCAGTATAGGCTTCGCGGCAGGCCGTGTCAACGGGCAATGTGCACACGTGAAGGCGCGGCGCCTTGCCGTCCCATTTGACCCGGACTACAATTAAAGCCTTCCCAAACATTGGAAAGATTTAACCACAGAGACACAGAGGCACAGAGATTTTGCCTCTCGGTTCTCTCCGAGTCTCCGTGCCTCCGTGGTTTTCTTCCTCATTGGGTCTCCGCTCGCCCGGGTTAATGAGAGAGACTCATGCGTCTCGTCATCCAGCGCGTCAAACAAGCCAGTGTGTCGGTTGATGGCAAAGTCGTCGGCCAGTGCGCACACGGATTGTGCATCCTGGCCGGCGTGCGGCACGGCGACACCGAAGCCGAAGCGAAGTGGCTCGCCCAGAAAGTCGCCGCACTGCGTATCTTTGAAGATGATCAGGGCAAGCTGAATCGATCGGTGATCGAGGTGGGCGGCAGCGCGCTGGTCATCTCGCAGTTCACGTTGTACGCTGACGCGCGCAAGGGCCGCCGCCCGGATTTCATTCAGGCCGCGCCGCCGGACGTCGCCGAGCCGTTGGTGGATAAGTTCGTGGAGTTCCTGCGCGCCGAGGGTGTGCCGACGCAGACCGGCGTGTTCGGCGCGATGATGTTGGTGGAAATTCACAACGACGGCCCGGTGACGATTCTCGTCGAGCGCGACGCAGAGCAGGGCCGTGAAGAATCACGCATGAAGCCGGCGGCCGGTCGCCCTGAACGGAAAGTCTGAGCAAAGCCCACGCCGTCAGTACGCCCCAATCTCCATTAGCCGATCATCGTCTATACCAAAGAAGTGAGCCACCTCGTGCCGGAGGACGTGCTGGACGGTCGATCGCACGTTTTCGCCGGTGTGGCGGCAGTGGATCAGGATTGGCGACCGGTAGATGCTGATCTTGTCCGGCACGACGTTGCCGTAGGAGGAAGTCCGTTCGGTGAGCGGGATGCCGTGGTAAAAGCCCATCAGATCACCGGGATGCCTTACGCCGGCCAGGCGCAGTGTCTCACGGTCAGGCCAGTCCTCAACCACGATCACCACGTTGTGGAGCCGCTCCCGAAAAGCAGCAGGCAAGCCAGTCAGGGCTTCAGTCACCCAACGCTCGAAGGTGTCGAGATCCATACGGCGCATATTGTAGCAGCAACGACGCGGGGCCGCACATGCGGGTCAGGCCCCGGCTTCACCCGAACTCACACGAGGCGTCTAAGAGAGTGTTTGAAAAGGGTCGAGATTCACCGCCGAGGCGCAGAGGACGCTGAGTTTTTCTAAAGATGTCTCTGCGATCTCAGCGTCTCTGCAGTGCAAACTCGATTTTCCAAACGGTCTCTAACGGTAGTCTGATCTAAAATAGTAGCTGTTCGGCGACTTCATGCGCGACGAGGCTGCACTCATGCACGCGGTCGGTTTCGAGATCATCGAACGGCGCGAGTTCGGTGCGTTCAACGGGCTTCGACTGATCGTGGGCAGAAATCGGGTTGAACAATGAAGCGGATTGCAATCCTTCACTTCGCCGGGCCGCCGACGGTCGGCGGCGTTGAGTGGACGATGCTCCGGCACGCGCGACTCATGGCCGATGCCGGTTATGCCGTACGCGTGATCGCCGGCACGGGTCAAGCGTTTGACGCGCGTGTAGAAACCGTGGTCGTGCCTGAGCTCGGCTCGCGGCATCCCGCTGTGTTGGCCGTGAAGAGGGAGCTTGACCGGGGCGAAGTAACGTCGCGCTTCCACGTTCTGCGGGATCGAATTGCGGCGCGTCTACGCGAGCGACTGGCCGGCATCGACGTGCTGATCGCGCACAACGTCTTCACACTGCACAAGAACCTCGCGCTGACCGCCGCCCTCAACCAACTATCTCACCAGCCAACCAACCAGCTAACTAACCAGCCAACCAACTTGCGCTTCATCGGCTGGCATCACGACTTCGCCTGGACCAATCCACTGTATCGAAAAGAACTGCACGACGGCGAGCCGTGGGAGTTGCTGCGCCGCCCATGGCCGGGTGTCCGTCACGTCACCGTATCCGAATCGCGGCGGCGCGAACTGGCGGCCCTCTACCGCATCGAAGAGTCGCGCATCGCCGTCGTGCCGCCCGGCATCGATCCGGCTGAATTCTTCTCCTGGCAGCCGCTCACGCGCGCGATTGTGGATCGGCTGAATCTGCTCGATGCCGACGTGATCTTGCTGCTACCGGCTCGCATCACGCGCCGCAAGAACATCGAGCTGGCCGTGCGTGTGGTGGCGGCGCTCCGGCGGCAGACCGGCCTCGATGCGCGGCTGATCGTCACCGGCCCGCCCGGCGCGCACAACCCTGCCAATGACGCTTACCTGCAGAACCTGCTGGCACTGCGGCGCGAGGGTGATCTCGAGCGCGCCGCACACTTTCTGTACGAGTTGGACGTGCCGGGCGCATCCCACCTGCCCGACGCCGTCATCGGCGATCTGTACATGTTGGCGGATGCGCTGCTGTTTCCCAGCCAGCAGGAGGGCTTCGGTATTCCGGTGCTGGAGGCGGGACTGGCCCGGCTGCCCGCGTTCTGTGCCGACATCGCGCCGCTGCGCGAAACCGGCGCGGAGTTGGCCCACTACTTCGATGCCAATGCCGATCCATCCGAAGTGGCTGCGCTCATCGCCGACGTGCTCGAGTCGGATCGGCCCGGCCTGCTGCGCCGGCGAGTTCGGCGCGAGTATACGTGGTCGCGCATCTTCCGCGATCGTGTCCGGCCGCTGTTAGAGGCAGCCTGACCTCACCTCGACTCCCACACTTTGAAATCCTTCAGACTCGACCCGCCGATGAACTCGCGCAGCAGCGAGTTGTCCGGCACGAGATCGCCGGGATACGGCAGGAACCAATCGAGGAAGGCCAGCACGCGCTCGGCCTCGATGAACTCCGGCGTGCCGGGGCGCACCTGGCGCAATAACGGCTCGACGATCGGTTTGAGCACGGCGTGTTCGTACGCCAGCGCCGAGTTGAACATCACGTCGGCGTTTTCCTGATAGGGGAAGATATTGCGCGTTTCGCCGTCGCGCACTTTGTTCCAGCGCGCGATCGTGTCGCGCGCGGAATAGCCGCGCTCGCGGGCGTCGCGCACGATGCGCCGCACCAGCCGCGTATCGGTCGTCGAGACCCGGTTGTGGTCGTCGATGTTCAACTGCGTCAGCGCCGAGACGTACACGCGGAGCACGCGCTCCGGCGGCACGTCGGGCAGCAGGTTCGGGTTGAGCGCGTGGATACCCTCGACCAGGATGACGTGATCGCGCGTGATGCTCACTTCGGGTCCCGGCTGGCGCGAGCCGGTCTTGAAATCGAAGTGCGGCAGTTGCGCCGGGTGCCCTTCGGTCAATTGCAGCAGATGCCGGCTGAACAGCGCGTGATCGACCGCGTCGAACGCTTCAAAGTCGTACTGGCCGTCCGGGCCGCGCGGCGTGTGCTCGCGATCGACGAAATAGTCGTCGATGCCGATCGCGATCGGTCGAACGCCGTGCGCCAGCAGTTGGACGGCCAGGCGTTTGGCGAAGGTGGTCTTGCCCGACGACGACGGCCCGGCGATCAGCACCAGCCGGATCGTGTCGTGCCGATCGGCGATCTGGCCCGCGATCTCGGCGATGCGCTGCTCGTGCAGCGCTTCGTTGACCAGGATCACCTCGCGCATGCGCTCCGACTCGATGGCCCTGTTCAGTGCGCCCACATCCTGCACGTCCATGATCGTCATCCACTCGGCGTGCTGGCGAAACACCGCGCTGAGCTTCGTCGCCGCTGTGGGCATCGAGAGCGCATCGGGCTGGCTGACGCGCGGAAACTGCAACACAACTCCGGGCGGAAATTCGATCAGGTTGAAATCGCGCAGGTAGCCGGTCGACGGGAGCATGTAACCGTAGAAGTAATCGGTGATGCCGCGCAGCGTGTAGACCGTGAGGTAATCCTTTTGGCGATACTTGAGCAGGCGCAGCTTGTTGTCGTAGCCTTGCTGCCTGAAGACCTCGGCGGCCTCGGTCAGCGGGATGCGTTCCTTTGCGATCGGCTCGTCGGCGGCGACGATGTCGCGCATGCACTGGCACAGCCGATCGATATCGGCGCGCGAGAGCGGGCGGTGATCGGTGATCTCGCAGTAATAACCGCCGTAGGGCATCGAGTGATCGACGAGCGTCTTCGAGTCGGGAAACAGTTCGTGCGCGGCGACGACGAGCAGGAACGTCAGCGAGCGCCGGTAAATGCGGCTGCCGTCGCGCGCGTGGCGCGTGAGGATGGTCGCGTCGGCGTCGCGCGTGATCGGCGTGTTGAGCTCGCTGAGCTTGCCGTTGACGACGGCTCCGACGACGAGACGATAAGTCTCCGGTCGGGCGGCCTGAACGAATGCCTCCAGCGGTGTGCCGATTGGCGCTTCGAACGCGCCGTCGCCGTTGTCGAAGCGAACCTGAACGGTGGTGCGCGGCGAGACAGATACGGCGATGGGTGGATTGGATATCGTGCTCATGGTATGTGAGACAAAAACTGCTCCGTGTGAGGAGCAGTCACGGGGAATTTCAGAGGCGGTCAAATCAGACCCAGCTCGCGGGCAACCTGAAGGGGCTTGGGCTGCTCCCACAGCCAGGCCGTGCGTAGCCAGAAGCCGTGGACGATCTCGGAGCGAAAGAGGCCGTCTGCGCCGACCGGCATCGGCTCGTAGCGCGCGCCGACCAGGCGATAAAACTCGGCGCGGCGCTTGCCCGGATCGATCAGCCACACTTCGCTCACACCGGCCAGCGCGCAATTGGCGAGCTTGTGACCCCGGTCGAAGACGGCCGTGCTGCGCGAGAGAATCTCGACGACCAGATCGGCCGGCCCGTCGATGAACGTTTCTCGCACGAGTGGCAACCGCTCTTTGGCGACGAATACGATGTCCGGCTCGTACACTTCTTTCTCGCTCAGGCGCATCGCCGTGCGCGATCCGCGCACGATGCCCAG
>DATBWU010000009.1:0-16958 GCA_036514635.1 Anaerolineae bacterium
GTCGGATTCATCCGACGCTGTTGTGTAGCCCGCCGAGTTCATCGGCGGGCGCACGCCGGCCATGGCGCAAGTTTCTGGGTAGCGCAGCGAAGGGTCTCCACACCTGGCACAGAGATGCTTCGCTTTGCTCAGCATGACAAAACTGCGGAGTTATTTCTTGACAAGCCCTAAGATTCTCTCGGCGTTCTCTGCGGTCTCTGCGGTGCAATCCTCTCCGGTTCCGGCCCATCCCAGATAGTCGTGGCAACGATCAGGAAGAAGTCAAGGGCAGGGACACAGGCTGTCCAGTGCGGATAGATTGATTGGCGGCCAGCACTGCCTCGAGCGCGCAGCGCCCGTCCAGACCTCCGACGGCAGGCGGCTCACCGCTGCGAATGCACTCCACAAAGTGCTTCGCCTCGTCGATGTAAGCCTGCTCGAAGCGCGCCGGCCACGACAGGAAGTGACGCTCGGCCAGGCCGCCCTGCCGGGTGACGCGCGTCAGCGCCATCTCGCGCAGTTCGCCGATGAACAGCACGCCTTCGCTGCCGACCACTTCGGCCCGCGCATCGTAACCGTAGTCCGCCGGGCACACGCCGTCGAGCATCCCGAATGCGCCGTTATCCAGGTTGAGTGTGACGACGGCGGTGTCGTAGAAATCGGGGAATTGTTCCCGGAGGTGGGGGGCCTTCAGCGCGTTGGCTTGAGCGTACACGCTCGTGTAATTGCCGTTCGTGAGCCAGCGCACGGTGTCAAAGTCGTGGCTGTTCACCTCGGCCAGCATGCCGTTGCTATTGCGGATGTCGCGCGCCCACGGCGGCGGCAGGCCCGGCCCGCGCGTCAACGAGCGGACGATCAACGGCCGGCCGATCAGGCCCGCGTCGATCTGCTGTTTGGCGGCGACGAAAGGTGGATCGAACCGCCGCATGAAGGCCATTTGCAGGATCGCGCCGGCCGACCGGGCCGCCTCGATCATGTGATCGCACTCGGCGAGCGTGAGCGCCATCGGCTTTTCGCATAGGATGTGTTTGCCGGCGTGCGCGGCCGTCACGGCGAGTTGGGCGTGAGTGAAGGTCGGCGTCGTGATCACAAGCGCATCGAAGCGAGCGGAATCCAACGCGGCCTCCAGGCTGGCGTGGTACGCCTCTCCAAGATCGAGTTCGGCGGCTGCCTGCCGGGCGCGCTCGCCATCCGAGTCCACCACGGCCTCAAGCCTGGCGTGCGGCACGCGCCAGCGAAAATTACGCGCGTGCACCATCCCCGCGCGCCCGACGCCGACTACACAGACACGCACCGCGTCAGTCATGCTGTGTTCCCTCGATCTCCTTCAGGTAGCGGATGCCTTCTCGTGCATAAACATCCCGCAGGTGGAGGTTGGCCGACATGCGCGAGGCCAGCAGCGGATCGGAGCCGGGCGGCACCGGCTCGAGGACGAGTGCGCCCTGATAGCCAATGTCACGCAAAGCCAACATCAGGTCACCAAAATCCGTGTGCCCGCGCCCGGGCGCTTCGCGGTTGCTATCGGAGACATGCATGTTCACCAGCAAATCCCCGGCGCGGCGGATCGCGGTGGACATGTCCATTTCCTCAAGATTCATGTGAAATGTGTCGAGGTGCAATTTCAGGTTGGGCGCGCCGACGTCGGCCAGGAAGCGCAGCGCCTGATCGAGATTGGCAATCAGGAACGTCTCGTAACGATTGATCGGCTCCAGCGCCAGGGTCACGTTGTGCTCGGCGGCACAGGCCGCGGTCTGTCGCACCGACTCGACGGCGATCTCCCACTCGGCGCGATAACCGGCCAGCCAGTCCGCCTCTGCTTTGGGCTGTCCGGTGGGCGCAGTGCGCCCGGCCGGCGCGGGCAACACGACGAAGATCGGCGCGCCCACTGCCGACGCGAACTCGATGCACCGTTGGCCGTAGCGCAGGGCCGCCGCTCGTTCTTCTGTGTCGGGGCTGGCGAGGTCCCGGCCGGGGATGCCCCAAATGCACCAACCGAGGATCGAAGTGACTTGGAGGCTGTATTCGCGGCACAGTTGCAGGACTTCGGCAGGCGAGTAGCGTCCCGGTTCGCCGACTAACTCGATGCCTTCGTAACCGCAGCGAGCCAGGCGGGCGAAGGTCTCCCGCAATGGCTCGTCGCCGTAGATCCAATTACTGATGGCGTATCGCACGCCCCGCCTCCCTTCAAAGTTACATAGTTCCCGCCGCAGTTCAGCCGCCGCCCTTCATTGCAGTTTAGGAGGGCGGGCGGCGGTTGTGCGGCGGACGGCAGTTCAACTGCCGTCCGAACTCCGCCTTTCGATACTCCAGCTACGATCCGAACCGCCGCCGTCGCCACTGATCGAAGATGACGACCAGGATGATGACCAAACCCTGGATGACACGCTGCCAGAACGTCTCCACGTTCAGCAGGTTGAGGCCGTTGCCCAGCACGCCCATGATCAACGCGCCGATCAGCGAACCGGGCACGCCGCCTTCCCCGCCGAACAGGTTGGTGCCGCCGATCACCACAGACGCGATCGAGCGCAGTTCCTCGCCGTCGGCCATCAGCGCGTTGGCCGAGTTCAAGCGTCCGACGAGCACGATCCCGGCGACCGCGCTCAGCAAGCCCGAGAGGGTGTAGACCAACACCTTCGTGCGATCGACATGAATGCCCGACACGCGCGCCGCCTCACGGTTGCCGCCAACCGCAAATACGGATCGGCCCAAGGCCGTGTGGCGCAGAAGAAACCAGCCGAACAGCCCGACGCCGAGCGCGATCAGGCCCGCGACGGGCACGCCGAGAATATCGCCGTCGCCCAGCCAGATCCATTGATCCGGTAGATAACCCTTGAGCTCGGTGGCCGTCAAATGGGAGGGAACGGGTAGCCCGCCGGTGATGAGCAGGGCGATGCCGCGCAGCGTCGCCAACATGCCCATCGTCGCGATGAAGTCGGGGATGCGGCCTTTGGTGATGATCATCCCGTTGAGAAATCCGGCCAGCGCACCCACGGCCAGGGCGACCAGTATACCCACCCCGACGTCGACGGGGCCGATCGTCAGGCCGAGAATCACCACCTGTTGGGTCATCAGCACTGCGGCGACCGAGCCGGATAGCGCGAGGATGGCCGGAACCGAAAGATCAATCCCGGCCGAGAGTATCACCAGCGTTTGACCAACGGCCAGGATGGCTGTGATGGACGACTGCCGGGCGACGTTGACCAGGTTGCCGGTCGTGAGGAAATGGGGGGAGGCCAGGGAAAGGTACGTTGCCAGCAGGATCAGGGCGATCAACGGCCCGCCACGCAAGAGCCGGGGGCGAAGTGACTCCCACACCTGGCGAAGGTGGGCGCTGGCCGGGCCGGCCCGCTGTGGCGATTGGATGTCTGAGCCAACGACTGGCTTCTCGGTCATGAAGTCCTCCGAACGATTAACTCGCGCTCCGCAATAGTTGCTCTTGAGTGGCCTGCCCGCGCCCGTATTCGGCGGTAAAACGACCGGCCCGCATGACCAGGATGCGATCGGCCATCGCCAGGATTTCGAGCATTTCGGACGAGATCATCATGATGCCTACTCCGCGCTCGGTCAAGTGATTCATCAGCGCGAACACTTCGGCCTTCGCGCCGACGTCAATGCCCCGGGTCGGTTCGTCGAAGATCAGCACCTTGGACTCGCTGCACAGCCAGCGGCCCAGGACGACCTTCTGCTGATTGCCACCGCTGAGATATATCACCTGGCGGGTGAGGGTAGGGGGCTGAATATGCAGATCGTCCACGTACCGGGCGGCCGTCGCGGTTTCGCGTTGCAGGTTCAAGTACCGAAAAATCGGGAACTGGCTCAAATCGGCCAGCGTGATATTGGGCGGTATAGGGAGCCTCGGCACCAGGCCCTCACGCCGATCGCGCGTCAGGTATCCCAGCCCATGCCGGATAGCGTCGTTGGGGTTGCGGATTCGCGTTTCGCTGCCGTTGACGAAGATGCGGCACGACGCGCGTGGCTCCAGCCCGAAGATCGACCGCGCCATCTCGGTCTGGCCGGCGCCCATGAGGCCGAAGATGCCCAGGATCTCGCCCTGATAAACCTCAAAGGTCAGATCGTGAAGCGTGTCGTCCAGAGAAAGATTCTCGACTCGAAGCAGCCGGCTGCCCTTCGCAGCCGCGTGCTTGGGGAACTGTTCGGTCAACTGGCGCCCCACCATCAAGCGCACGAGTGTATCTTCTTGGGCCTCTGCCACCGGCAGTGTGCCCACCAGATGCCCGTCGCGCAGTACCGTCACGCGCTGCCCGATCATGGGCACCTCGGCCAGGCGATGCGAGATGTAAACGATGCCCACGCCGCGTGCTTGCAAGCGACGAATGGCTTCAAACAGCCGCTCGCGTTCGGCGTCGGAGAGGGCTGAGGTGGGTTCGTCAAGCAGGAGGATGCGGGGTTGCTTGGTCAGGACACGGGCGATTTCGGTGAGTTGCTGCTCGGCCACGTTCAACCGGCGCACTTCGGCTCGAGGATTGATGGCGACGCCCAGCTCCCCCAGGCTGCGCTCCGCCTGTCGAATCATCTTCGGCCAATCTACTGTTCCGGCTCGATTGCGCGGCAATTGCCCCAGGAAGATGTTCTCCGCGACGCTGAGGCCGGGGACCAGGCTGAATTCCTGATAGACCATTCCGATCCCCAGCGCCTGGGCGCGTTCTGGATTGAGGTCGTGAATCTCCTGGCCTTGAATGTAAATGCGGCCACTGTCGCGCGGGATCGAGCCGGAGAGAATCTTCATCAGGGTGGACTTACCCGCGCCGTTCTCGCCCAGCAAGATATGAACTTCGCCCTCATACAGATCAAAGTCAACGTGGTCGAGGGCGTGCACACCGGGGAACGACTTGTCGATCTGCTCCATGCGCAGGAGCGGCAGGTCAGATGGCATACGCGACTCCACCAAGGCTATCACTGGGCCGTGTATCCGCCGTCAATGCTCAAGACCGCGCCCGTAGCATATCCAGCCTCGGGACTGGCTAGGTAGAGGATAGCGGCGGCGATCTCTTCCGGTGTGCCCAGGCGATTGAGGGGACGAACCTGTTCCAGGTGGCGGCGCGCTTCTACCGGATCGGGAGTGCGGCTGATCGCCTCGTGCACTAGGGGCGTGTCGGTTGTGCCGGGGCATACGCAGTTCACCCGTATCCCGCGCTCGGCGAAATCCACGGCGCTGCTCCGTGTGAGGGCGATCAGGCCGGCCTTCGAGACGTTGTACGCCACCTGGCCTTTGATTCCGACCAGGCCGGCCTCGGAGGCAACGTTGATGATGACTCCGCCGCCCTGTTTCAGCATGGCCGGGATGGCGTACTTGGCGCACAGGAACGCACCGGTGAGGTTGACCGCCAGGATACGTTCCCAGTCTTCCACCGGCGTTGCGAGGGCATCCCCCTGAAGATAGACACCGGCATTGTTTACGAGGATATCCAGACGCCCCCAGCGGCTGACGACGCGGTCCATCGTAGCGCGGACATCGTCCGCCTTTGAAATGTCGGTCAGGGCAAATAACGCTTCGCGCCCGCCGGCTCGAGACGCCTGAGCTGCGGCTTCGCCCTGTTCCGGATTCCTGTCAACGATGGCGACGTTCGCGCCTTCGCGGGCGAAGGCCATCGCCGTGGCGCGGCCAATTCCCCGACCGGCGCCCGTGACGACGGCCACCTTATCTTGAAACCGCATATCGGCACCTCCTGCATCTCTCGATCGTCTCCAGGGTGACTAAACCGGGGAGCCTTGTACGACTCCCCGGCTGCCAGGCAGGTGGATGCAGTGCTATTTGGATTCGGCCTTGATGGCTTCCCAATCGATGGTCGGCAGGGCCGGGCTGGGGTAGAACAGTCGGGCATTGGTGATATAGGCAATGCGCGGCCGGATGTCGAAGGTCTTGGGAACGTCCTCGCCCAACGCCAGTTTCACCGCGAACTCGGTGCCATACCAGCCCCAGTCGGCGAAACCGTGGGTCGTCTCGGCCACGATCTTGCCTTCGGCGATGCGGTCCACCGATTCGGGCGTCACGTCGTTGGTGAAGACGGCCACGGTCTCGTCGCCGACGACCGGACCTTCCGTCGCCAACTCCAGCCGATCAACCGCTTCGGACGCCAGCATCGCGCCCAGGCCCATCTCGTTGGAGGCGGCCCAGATGAAATCCAGGTTCGTCGGATTGGCCTGGAGGATGTCCTCCGTGCACTTGATCCCCTTCTCCCGGTTCCAGTCGGCGGCGCACGGAGTGCCGACGATCTCGATCCCCGGATACTGGTCAACCACGTTGTGGAATCCGTTCAGCCGGGCCTGCGAGAAGAAACCGCCGGCCACGCCCTCGATGATCGCGCCCCGGGCTTCGATCTGGGACTTCTCCGCGTCGGAGAGGCCGCCGTAGAGATTGCGCCAGAACTCGATGTCCAGGTAATCGTCTGACTGGACCTCGACCTTTTCGCCCGTTCCGAGCACGCCCGGCCCGCCGAAGTAGTCCAGCAACGCGTAGGCCGTGACCTCCGCGGCGACGGTGTTGTCAAAGCCGATGTAGGACGCCACTTCGACACCCTCGATCGGCTCCAGCAGGTTGACGACGATCACGGGTATGCCTTGCTCGTTGGCCTTCTTGATCACCGGCTTGATCACCTCGACTTCGATGGGCGAGATGGCAATGACGTCCACTTTCCGCTGGATGTAGTCCTCGATGATCGCAACCTGATCGGCAAACGCCACGTGAGTCGCCGGGGACTGCGAGATCACCTGGACGTTTAAGCCATTGGCATTGGCATCCTTGGCCGAGGCTTCGAAGAAATCCGTGGCCGTCTTGAACACACCTGTGATGTCAGGTGGCGTCCAGCCGATCACGATCGGCTGCTTCCAGCGGGCCTCGGTCGGCGGAGCCTGCGTGGGCCCCTCTGGCGCGGGCGTTGCCGGCGCTTGGGGTGATGCGCAGGATGTCATGACTAGCATGACGACGGCTAACGCTGCAAGAAGACGTAGCGTAACCGATCTGTTCTTGTGTGACATCTTCGCTCCTCCTAGATGTGCTTCTACGGATCCGCGTTTTAGTCAGGCAGAAAGGTGCCTGACCCAACCCTGAACGAGTTGGTCACACTCCTTCCGAAGGATGTCTGACCGCACCTCCTTGTCGAGACACTCTGACGCTTGGGCTGGAGTTGCTCTCGATAAGCATCAATGCCAATCGTGTGGCAAACAACAGCAAGCGGCGGCTCCTTGTGCAAGGTAGCCACGGTACGGATGTCACCAAAGCAATCGTCACTAACTCTGAACGATGTCGTTGCTGCGGGGCAATTCGGCCGGCCCTTCTCGCACCCCGATCTGCTCCCAGGTCCGCACGAGCTCGACTTCAAATCGTGATCGATCGCCCCGGTGAAGGGCCCGATAGTATTCCATCGGCGTATCGTCGCTCAAGTAACTCACGCTGTCCAGTTTGATCAGCGGCGCGCCCCTCTCCACCAGGAGCAGCCGGGCTTCAGATTCGCTGGCCGGAACCGCCTCAATGGTTCGCCGCCCGCGTGCGATGAACAAGCCGGCTTCCTTCTCAAGGAAGGCATACAGCGAGCGCTTCGTAAGGTCAGCGTGGGCAAGTTGCGGGCACAGCGCGTAAGGCAGGAAACTGGTCACCAGCACGATCGGCTCGTCTTGGATGAAGCGGAGACGTTGTATCTCGATCACCGACGTGTCGGGTTTCAAGCCCAGGTAGCCCGCGACTTTCTCGCTGGCGGGGACCACCTCCTGTTTGAGCACCTGGGTAATCGGCGTGAATCCGCGGTCCACCATATCCTGGTAAAAGCCGGTCAATTTCTGGACGAGGCTCTCGCTGATTTTGGGTTCAGCGACAAATGTCCCTTTGCCCTTGTCACGCACGATCAGTCCCTCGTCGGTCAAGTCCCTCAGGGCCTGGCGGACGACGGTCCGGCTCACGTCATACCTCTGGCAGAGCTCGAATTCTCCGGGGAGCCGCTCGCCTGGTTTCAATTGCCCGCGCTCGATCTCCGTGCGCAGGATCTCTTCCAACTGCACGTAGAAAGGGACGTGGCTCTTGCGATCAATGACTGAACGAGCCTTTGGAGGGCGACTGTTATTGTTCAGCATTTGCAATGGGTCAGAAGAAGGTGGCAGTTCTTGCTATCCTGTAATGACAGGATAACATACCTACAGATAGTTTGTCAAGCCTGGATACAGGGCTTTCCCATTCCTCTCCGACAGGCTGCCAGAACCTCGGATAGCGGGCGACAGGACTGCGGCGGGGCGAAGCCTACTCAATCGTTGTCCTTGGCCTGATGCTGTGACTGTCTACATTGGAGACGACGACAAGGGTCGATTACCGGCTGGAGTCGCAGACAACCCCGTGCACGCTATTGCCACTTCATCCCGATCGAAGATACAATTCAGCCATTCGATCCGAAAGGACTTGCATGGTTACCGACACCGCTCAATTGAAAGATGGACTGAGAGCGCAGCAGTACGTCGCGTCCGACGAGATCGTCACCGTGCTGTTCCTGGCCGAAAGGCTCGGCAAGCCGGTGCTGGCCGAAGGGCCGGCCGGCGTCGGCAAGACTGAGCTTGGCAAAGCCTGGGCCGCCGCCACGGGTCGTCCACTGATTCGCTTACAGTGCTACGAAGGTTTGGACGAGACGAAGGCGTTGTACGAGTGGGAATACGCCAAGCAAATGCTCTACACGCAACTGCTGCGCGACAAGCTGGCCGAAGTGATGACCGATGCGGAAACACTCAGCCAGGCCGCCGATCGCCTCGCCGCCGAAGAGGACGTGTTCTTCTCCGATCGATTCCTGCTCGCCCGCCCGTTGCTGAAGGCGATCATTAGCGACGTGCCGGCCTTGCTCTTGATCGACGAAATCGATCGCGCCGACGCCGAGTTCGAAGCCTTCCTACTGGAGGTGTTGAGCGACTTCCAGGTGAGCGTGCCCGAACTCGGCACGCTGAAAGCCAAGCATCACCCCCTGGTCGTGCTGACGAGCAACAACACGCGCGAGCTGAGCGAGGCGCTGAAGCGCCGCTGCCTGTACCTGTTCATCGACTATCCGAGCATCGAGGCCGAGCTGAATGTCGTCCGTCTGAAAGTGCCCGACCTCTCGCCGAGCCTGGCCCGGCAGGCCGTCGAGTTCGTCCAGCGACTGCGGAAACTCGATCTCAAGAAATCGCCTTCGGTCAGCGAGACGCTCGACTGGGCCAAGGCGCTCGTCGCGCTCAACGCCAAGTCGATCGATCGGCAGACGCTGGAAACTACGCTCACCGTGCTGCTCAAGCACGAATCCGACGTGATCCGCGCCCGCCGCGCTGCGAGCGATTCCCGGTCGGGATACTCCGAAGACGACGACGTGACGTATCGCCAGTTGCCCAGGCGCTCGCGAGGCAATTGAGGATTTCAGATTGCGGATTGTAGATTGCGGATTGCCGATCAATCAATCAACAATCATCAATCGACAATCATCAATCCCATGGACGATCGAATTATTGACTTCATCGCTGCCCTGCGCGCAATGGGCGTGCGCATCTCGCTGGCCGAGAGCACCGACGCGATGCGCGCCGTCGAGCACATGGGCGTGATGAATCGAGAAACCTTCCGCGTCTCGCTGAAGACGACACTGGTCAAGGAAGCGCCGGACGGCCCGATCTTCGATCGGCTGTTTCCGCTGTTCTTTGGCTCGGAAACGCCGCCGATGATGGACGGCCTGGGCGGCCTATCGCCCGAAGAGCAGGAGATGCTGCGCGAGGCGCTGCGGCAGATGGCGCGCGACATCGCCCGGCGTATGCAGCAGTTGATGCAAGGTCGCGGCCTGTCCCGCGAAGAACTCGAGCGCGCGGGCCAGCAGGCCGGACTGCCCAACGCCCGCTCGCCGTACCAGCAGCCGTGGATCACGCGGCGCATGCTCCAGCAGTTGGGCTTCAACAGCCTGGAAGAAGCGCTGGCGCAAATGATGCAGATGCTGGCGGCGATGGGCATGGGCCAGGAGTCGATGCAGCAGCTTCAAGAGGCGGCCGGCCAGAACGCCGATGCGATCGAAGAGCAGGTCAATCGATATGTCGGCGCGGGCATCGCTCGAAACATGGCCGAGGACTATCAGCGCCGCCCACCGATGCACGACCTGATGAATCGCCCGCTGCAATCGTTGAGCGAGGAAGAAGCCGACGAGCTGCGCAAGCAGGTGCGGCGGCTGGCGGCCCGCCTGCGCAGTCGCGCCGCGCTGAGGCAGAAACACGGCAAGAAAGGGCAGCTCGACGCCAAGGGCACCATCCGCGCCAGCCTGAAATACGGCGCGGTTCCGCTCGAAATCAAGCACAAGCATCGCCATCTCAAGCCGAAGCTGTGCCTGATCGCCGACCTGTCTACCTCGATGCGGCCCGTCGTCGAGTTCATGCTGCGCTTGATGTACGAGTTGGGCGACCAGATCGCCAAGGCGCGCTCCTTCGCCTTCATCGACGACATCCACGAGATCAGCCAGGACTTTGCCGAGAACCCCGCCGACGTGGCCGTGTATCGGGTGATGGATCGGCTGCGTCCCGGCTACTACAACACCGACCTGGGCTATTCACTGGCGCACTTTACTGACGATTACCTCGACGCGGTCGATCGGCGCACGACGGTCATCATCCTCGGCGACGGGCGCAACAACTTCAACGACCCGCGCCTCGACTGTGTGGAGTCGATCAAGCGCCGCGCCCGCCGGCTGTTGTGGTTCAACCCCGAATACCGCGCCGTGTGGGGCACCGGCGACAGCGACATGCTGGCCTATGCGCCATTCTGCGACTGCATCCACACGGTCAGCACGCTGGCGCAACTGGCCGACGCGGTCGACCACCTCTTCGACACGCATTAAGCCGGCCACAGACGAAGGACGGACGACGAAAGCCATTGGTCCTTCGTCTTTGGTCATTGGTCACTCACCCGGAGAGCACGCTGACCACCGTCTCTGCATCCATTACTCGTCGCATCACCGCGACGTTGTTCGTGGCGCAGGGATTAGCGTTGGCGGCGCTCATCGCATCACTGGGTTTTGCGACCCTGTCCACGCTCGGCGCGGCCCTGGCGCTCGTCCTCGGCGCGGCGTCACTGAGAAAGCCACAGGCACAGCCGGCTACACTGCTCAATCGAGCACAGTGATTACTCACCTTACGCAAGAAACCATTTCACCGCCGAGAACGCAGAGGGCGCGGAGCGGATTTCCAAGCAAATCTCTGCGTTCTCCGCGCACTCTGCGGTAAAGTCCTGCCCGACTGCGTAAGGTGAGTGATTATTCACATCCCGATGGCTCTCTGTCCGCGTCCTCGCGGACGGCCCGCCCACCGAGTTGATGTGGCGGGCATTTCGTTTGCCGAGACCGATTAACCGAATGGAGGTCGCGATGCAACTATCGAGCCTGCACCTGTTGTTGACGTATCAGTGTACGCTGGAGTGCGATCACTGCTTTGTGTGGGGCAGCCCGTGGCAAAGTGGCGCACTCACACTGGAACAGCTCCGGCACATTCTTGAGCAAGCAAAGCGCCTCGGCACGATCGAATCGATCTACTTCGAGGGCGGCGAGCCGTTCCTGTATTACGCGCTCCTGCTCCGAGCGGTGCAACTCACCGTGGACTCAGGTTTCCAGGCGGGAATCGTCTCGAATGCATACTGGGCGACGAGCGCCGAAGATGCGCTCGAATGGCTGCGACCTTTTGCCGGTTTGGTCGACGACCTCTCGATCAGCAGCGACATTTACCACTGGAGCAAGCAGCTCAGCCAACAGGCGCGGGACGCTCAGGCTGCGGCAAAGGAGCTGGGCATCCCGATCGGGATCATCAGCATCGCTCAACCGGCGACGACAAACGCGGAAGCAGCAGTTGGGCAATTGCCAATGGGCGAATCCGGCGTGATGTATCGCGGGCGGGCCGCCGAGAAGCTGGCGGGAAAAGCCGCGCGTCACCCGTGGTCGCAGTTCACTGCCTGCCCATACGAAGACTTGCGCGAGCCGGGGCGCATACACGTCGATCCGTTCGGGAACCTGCACATCTGCCAGGGCATTTCACTCGGAAACCTGTTCGACACGCCGCTCGACGAGATTTGCAAAACGTACGATCCCGATTCGCATCCGATTACGGGTCCCTTGCTTCGGGGCGGGCCTGCGGAGCTTGTGCGCCGCTACGACTTGCCGCATCAGGACGAGTACGCGGACGCCTGTCACTTGTGCTGCGAAGCCCGGTATCGCCTGCGCGAGCGTTTTCCAGACATCCTCACGCCAGATCAAATGTACGGGGTGCCAGAAGGATGATGAACCGCAACGATCCGGCCATCCAGTGGCTACTTGAGTCACAAGACCCATCGGTTCGATACTTCACGTTGGCCGATATTCTCGATGAGCCGTCCGATTCGCGCCGGGTTCGGGCCGTGCGCAGACAGATTCCCGAAGGGCCATGCGTGCGCGCTTTGCTGGCCGGGCAGAAGGCCGCGAAGCGAACGTCGGTGCAATCACTCGCAACACATGCAGGCGGCTTCGGCGTGCATCCCTACAAGAAATGGGACGGCGCGCACTGGCGGCTGGTGTCTCTGGTCGAGTTGGGCATCGCGGCGGACGATCCGCGCGCCCGCGCCGCCGTCGATCAAGTGCTGCACTGGCTCACCGGCGAGACGCATCGCTGCCGAATCAGGCATATCAATGGCCTGACACGCCGCTGCGCCTCGCAAGAGGGGAACGCGCTGGCGGTGTGCTGCCGCCTCGGCCTGATCGGCGATGACCGCGTGAAGTATCTCGCCCGTTCTCTGATCGAGTGGCAGTGGCCCGACGGCGGCTGGAATTGCGACAAAGATGCGCGCGCCAGGCACTCGTCATTCTACGAGAGCCTCGCGCCGATGTGGGGGCTGATCGAGTATCACCGCGCGACCGGAGACGCAGACAGCCTGGTTGCGGCCCAACGCGCGGCGGCGTTTTTCTTGCAGCATCGACTGTTTCGCTCTGAGAAAAACGGCAACGTGATCAACCCGGAGTGGCTGCAACTGCACTATCCACTCTACTGGCATTACGATATCCTCCAGGCACTTGTCATCCTGTCGAGGCTAGGGCCGCTGACCGATCCGCGCGTTCAAGAGGCGTTGGACATCATCGAGCAGAAACGGCTGCCGGATGGGCGCTGGCGGGCCGAGGGTTTCTACTGGCGGACGCCCGGCAAGCGATCCTCAAATGTGGAAGTTGTGGACTGGGGACGTCGGGGGCCGAATGAAATGATCACGCTGAATGCACTGCGCGTGCTCAAAGCGGCGGGGCGGCTGTAACAAAAAACCTCCCGCAGGCTCTGGGCCTGCGGGAGGTTATATTCACTCCTGCGGCATCGTGCGGAACACAAGGTCCCACGTCGGAGAACTGACGCCATAGCGCTCGTTCGGCGTCTTGTAGTGGTGCAGCATGTGGTACTTCTTGAGCCACTTCAGCACACCCCGCTTCATCGGCAGGTGGTGCGTGGCGTAGTGCAGCATGTCGTAGGTGATGTAACCGGTGATGAAGCCGGAAAACAGGATATCGACCCAGTGCGGCGCGCCGATCAGTCCTCCGACCACCCGACCGAACAGCCAGTAGAAGAACAGCGCCAGCGGAACGCTCACGGAGGGCGGCATCACCAGCCGCGTCTTGTCCCACGGTTGGGCGTGATGGATGCCGTGGAACAGGAAGATCAACCGCTCCAGCCACGGCGGTGGGTTCTTCGGCTCGAAGTGGAAAATGAAGCGATGCACCGTGTACTCGGTGAACGACCACACGATCACACCGATGACGAAGCCGAGCGCGAGCTGGCCCACCGACAGGCCATTCGGCGGCGCATTCGTCACAGCCAGGGCCAGGTGATACAGCATCACCGGCACCCAGATGATCAGAACAAGTGCGGGATGGACATGCGTGAGCGATTCCAGAAAATTGTTCTTGAATAAACGGATCGGTGCTTCATCACGACTCATGGGTTCGTACGGCATAATTCCTTCCTCCTTATCTTGGCTCGTCCGGCGTCACGGCAAAGACCCCTTGTGCCGGACAGTTGTGGTTAACGCCAATTGTAGAAGCCCTTGCCCGATCGCGCAACTCACCCGGCCGCCCCGCCGGCCAACTAACAAACCAGCCAACCAACAAACTATCCCCCGCCTCCGCCTGCCCCATGAATCCCACCCTCGGTCAGTTTACGCAGGTTGCCGAGGACCGCGTCGATCTCCTCCATCGTGACGGGCTGGCCGGTATCCTTGTTCACCAGTTCGCCGGCCCGAATCTTCTCCAGTGCGACCTCGCGAATCGTCACGTTACGCGCCATCGCCGCTTTTGCGATGTCCGCGCCTTTGGCGTAGCCGATCAGGGGATTCAGCGCCGTAACAAGAATGGCGTTCTTCGCCAGCCAACCGGTTGCCTTTTCCGGATTCGCCTTCAGCCCGGCGACGCAGAACCGGGTGAAGGCGCTGACCGCTCCGATCATCACCTGCATCATCTCGAACAGGTTGTGTGCGAGGATCGGCATCATCACGTTCAACTCCAACTGCCCGGCTTGCGCCGCGAGCGTGATCGTCAGGTCGCAGCCTAACACGTGGAACATCGCCATGTCGAGCATCTCGGCCAACACCGGATTGACCTTGCCCGGCATGATCGACGATCCGGGCTGCACCGGCGGCAGGCGAATTTCATCCAGGCCGGTCGCCGGGCCGGACGATAGCAGGCGAAAGTCGTTGGCGATGCGGATTAAATCCTGCGCCAGCGCGCGGATCGCGCCGGAGAAGTAGACGGCATCGCCGTGCGATTGCATCGACTCGAAGAGATTGTCCGATTCGTACAACTTCAGGCCGGTCAACGCGATCAACTTCTTGACCATGCGCCGATGATAGTCGGGGTGCGCATTCAGGCCGGTTCCGGTCGCCGTGCCGCCGATGCCCAGGCGGCGCACGCCCTCCGCAGCCTGGGCGATGCGCTCGCGTCCGCGCTTCACTGCCAGTGCATACGCGCCGAACTCCTGGCCCAGCCGGAGCGGCACTGCATCTTGAAGGTGAGTGCGGCCCGACTTCACGATCGGATCGAGATCCTTGGCTTTGGCGTCGAGCGCGTTCGCCAGCTCGTCCAGCGTGGCGAGCAGCTCGTCGAGCCGCCACAGCGCGCCGAGGCGGATCGCCGTGGGGATCGTATCATTGGTCGACTGCGCCATGTTGACGTGATCGTTCGGGTGGATGGGCTTGTATTCGCCCTTTTTGCCACCGAGTAGCTCGTTGGCGCGGTTGGCGATTACTTCGTTGGCGTTCATGTTGTGGCTGGTGCCCGCGCCGGCCTGGAACGGATCGACCACGAATTGATCGTCGAGTCTGCCGTCGATCACTTCCTGCGCGGCGCGCACGATCGCGTCGGCGAGCTTCGGGCCGAGCAGGCCGAGGTCGCGGTTGACCTCGGCGGCCGCGCGCTTGATCGTCGCCATGCTCCAGATGAAGGCACGCCACGGGCGCAGGCCGCTGACCGGGAAGTTGATCACCGCGCGCTGCGTCTGCGCGCCATAGTAGGCTTCGACCGGAACCGGCACTTCGCCGAGCGAGTCTTTCTCGATTCGGGCGTCGGGCATGGCTCATCCTCCCTCGGTGAAAAGCAACGAGGCGATCAGCGGCGGCGACTGTGCGCCGGGTCTGATGGCCTCGTCGAAGATCGAAACGGGATCGCCTGGCGACCCGTCGAAATGCTACATGTTCTTGGCGTTGTAACCGGGGCCTTCCTTGAAGAAGGCGTAGTTGGGTTGAATGTCGTCGCGCAGGTTCAGCACTTCGCCGCCCTGCAACTGCTTTGCGTTCAGCACAGTCACCGTATGCCCGCCGACGTTGGCGCCTTCCAGCGGCTGACCATCGGGCAGTTTCTCCTTAGTGTCGCACACGTACTGGCCGGGCTTGGCCGTAAGCGCTTCAGGAACCTCGTCTTCGGGGAAGATCGCTTCATACGGGCACTCCGGCACGCACGCGCCGCAGTCAATACAGGTATCGGGATCGATCATATACCACGGCCACTGCTCCTCCGGCTTGCCGGGGATAATGCACTCGACCGGGCACACCTCGACACAGGCGCCGTCGCGCAGGCACAAGCTCGTGATGATATGGGTCATTACTGTCCTCCAAGTGTGTTATCTGAGAGTCGACATTGCGACACTCGATTGGCTAAGTCTAAGCCCTAACCACCCTTGGCCTTCTTGTAGCGCGCGGCGACCTCGTTCCAATTGACGACGTTCCACCATGCCGCCAGATAGTCGGCGCGGCGATTCTGATATTTCAAATAGTAGGCGTGCTCCCACACGTCCACGCCCAGGATGGGCTTCTGGCGGTTCATCAGCGGGCAGTCCTGATTCGCCGTGCTGAGCACCGCCAGCTTGCCCTCTTGGCCGAGCACCAGCCAGGCCCAGCCGCTGCCGAAGCGCGTCATGCCTGCATTCGTCACTCTCTCTTTGAACGTGGCAAAGTCGCCGAAGGCTTTCCCGATCGCGTCGGCCAGTTCGCCACTCGGCTCGCCGCCGCCGTTGGGTCCCATGATCTGCCAGAACATCGTGTGATTGTAATGGCCGCCGCCGTTGTTGATGACGACCTGGCGGATCGATTCCGGAACGCGGTCGATGTTCTGCAATAGCTCTTCAACGCTTTTGCTCGCCAGTTCGGGCGCGCTTTCCAGCGCCTTGTTGAGGTTGGTGACATACGCCGCATGATGCTTGTCGTGATGAATCCGCATCGTCATTTCATCGACGTGCGGTTCAAGCGCTTTGTAGTCGTACGGAAGGGGGGGCAGTTCGTGTGCCATGGGTTATCTCCTCATCCTTGAAATACTGGGGACCACATTGTTGTGGTGTGATTGGCCGGGGTGATTGTAGCCACATTCACAGGGGTTGTCAAGGATGGCACTGCGCACTGTACACTGAGTGCTGATCACTCACCTTAGGGCTTGTCAAGGAATAACTCCGCAGATTGTCATGCTGAGCGCAGCGAAGAATCTCTGCCCGACAAGCCGAGA
>DATBWU010000010.1:0-6240 GCA_036514635.1 Anaerolineae bacterium
CGCCGCCGCGCGCGACGCGCACGCCGCTGCTCGACAAGTTCGGGCGCGATCTCACGCAGGCGGCGCGCGAAGGCAAACTCAATGCGGTCGTTGGCCGCCAACGCGAGCTTGAACAGATCGTACACATCCTGGTCAAAGACACCAAGAACAACCCGCTGCTCGTCGGCGAGGCTGGTGTGGGCAAGACCGCCGTCGTCGAGGCGCTGGCCCAGCACATCGCCAGCGGCCAGGTCCCGGCTCTATTGCGCGACAAGCGGCTCATCGAGATTACGATGAGCAGCCTGGTGGCCGGGACGCGCTATCGCGGCGATTTCGAGGAGCGCATGCAGCGCCTGGTAGACGAGGTGCGCTCCGGTTCCGACGTGTTGATCTTCATCGACGAGATTCACACGTTGGTCGGCGCGGGCGAGGCGGGCGGCGCGCTTGACGCAGCCAACATCCTGAAGCCGGCGCTGGCGCGCGGCGAGCTGCACTGCATCGGCGCGACGACGCCCGCTGAATATCAGCGCAGCATCGCGCAGGATGCCGCACTCGAGCGCCGCTTCCAGGTCGTGCCGATCGACGAGCCGTCACCCGACGAGACGCTGAGCATCTTGCAGTCCACGCGCGCCCGGTACGAGGCGCGCTACGGCGTTCAACTCATGCCGGAAGCGCTATCGGCAGCGGTTCGCATGAGTGTGCAGTATCTGCCCGATCAACGCCTGCCCGACAAGGCGCGCGATCTGGTCGAAGAGGCTTGCGCCCGCGTGAGCGTGGGGACGATGGGGCAGTGGGGTATCGCCGATGCAGGAGCCGCGCGCCGCGTCGTCGATGCGAACTCGATCGCCCAGATCATCGCCGAGCGGAAAGGCTTGCCGATCGAGCAGCTCACGGCCGGCGAGCAGCAGCGCTTGCTCGCGCTCGACAAGCGATTGAAGGCGCGCGTGATCGGCCAGGATGCGGCGGTGGCCGTCGTGACGCGCGCGGTGCGGATGGCGCGCACCGGCCTCAAAGACCCCAATCGACCCAGCGGCGTCTTCCTGTTTATCGGGCCGACCGGCGTGGGCAAGACCGAGCTGGCGAAGGCATTGGCCGGCGAACTGTTCGGCTCTGACGACGCGCTGATCCGTCTGGATATGTCCGAGTTCATGGAAGCGCACAGCGTGGCGAAGCTGATCGGCGCACCGCCCGGCTACGTGGGCTACCGCGAAGAAGGCCAGCTCGTTCGCGATCTGCGCCGCAAGCCGTACAGCGTGGTATTGATCGACGAGATCGAGAAGGCCGCATCCAATATCTTCGACCTGTTTCTGCAACTGTTCGACGAGGGGCGGCTCACCGACGCGCAGGGCCGCCACGTTGACGGTCGCCATGCGATTTACATCATGACTTCGAACGTCGGGACCGAGCTGGTCGGGCGCCAGGCGATGGGCTTCACCGCCCATGTCGCCGACGAGGAGGCCTTGCGGCAAGACCTGCACGATCGGCTGCGTCAGACTTTCCGGCCGGAGTTTCTCAATCGCATCGACGAGACCATCGTGTTTCATCGCCTGGGGCCTGAGCACATCCGCACGATCGCGCAGCATCACGTCGAAGCCTTGCAGGCGCGCGTCGAGTCGGAACACCACGTTCGCCTGGAGGTCACGCCCGAAGCGATCGACGTGATCTGCACGGAAGGTTACAGCGAGACGCTGGGCGCGCGACCACTGCGACGTGCGCTCACCCGCCTGCTCGCCGCGCCGTTGAGCGAGATGCTGTTGAGCGGCTCCGGCGGGAAGATCGTGGCCCGCGCGGTCGAGGGGCGGATTGTGTTGGAGAGAGTCGGTTAGTCGGGTAGTTGGATAGTTGGATAGTTGGATAGTTGGATAGTTGGATGGTTCGCTGACTCGCTGATTCGCCGACTCGCTGACTCGCTGACTCGCTGACTCGCTGATTCGCCGACTCGCTGACTCGCTGATTCGTTGTCTGTTCGTTCATGGAGTAGTGTTATGCAAGCCATCAATCCCGGCGATTTGCTGGCTGGACAATTCCGCATCGAGCGCGAGCTGGGCAGCGGCGCGTTTGGTCGCACCTACCTGGCCCACGACGTTCGCCTCGATGACAAGGTGGTGGTGAAGGAACTGCTGGAGCGGTGGGTGCGCACCGCGGACATTCGCCAGCGGTTCGTCAACGAAGCGCAGGCCATGCGCCGGCTGAAGCACCCGAACATTGTGACGGTCTACGACCTGCTGACGCCCGATGCCATCCCCGGCCTCAAGCAACTGTACATCGTCATGGAGTTCATGGCCGGCGGCTCGCTCGAGGGGCGCATGCGCAAGGGCTTGAAGTGGGAAGAAGCCGTCGCGATCGCAATCGACGTGTGCCTCGGCCTGGGGCGGGCGCACGCCATCGACATCGTCCACCGCGACATCAAGCCGGCCAACATCCTGCTCAGCCCCGATCTGGCGACGGTGAAGATCAGCGACTTCGGCATCGCGCATCTGCCCGACAAGCAAATGACCACCACCGGCTCGATGCACCCCGGCACGTTGCTGTACATGGCTCCCGAATCGTTCAACCGCGTAGCCGGGCAGCCGATCGGCGGGCAGGTCGATCTGTATGCGCTGGGCGTCACGCTGTATCAACTGGTGACCGGCAAGGAATACCTGGACTTTGAGCAGTACTGGCTGAAAGCCGAACGGGACATGCGGCGCAAGTTCCACCTCGAACCGGACGTGGAGCCGTCGTTCGAGCAGCAGATCGAGTGGCAGATTCTGGCGCAGAAATATTGGAAGGACGCGGTGTGCAGCCAAATGCCGCCCGATCCGCGCGAGCACGATTCGCACATTCCCGCCGATCTGGCGAAGGCGATCATGCGCTCGCTCGCCAAAGACCCGAAGGAGCGCTACTCCACCGCCGACGCGATGGCCGACGATCTGCGCAAGGTGCGCCTGGGGCAGGCGGGCAAGATAGGCACGCAGGTCGTCTCGGAGACCGGCTGGCAGGTGAACGAGATCATCGCCCGCTCGCTCGATGCGGCACGCCAGCATCAGCTCACCGCCGCGCTCGAATTGATTCAACATGCTATCAGCCTGGCCCCGCGCAGCGCGCGCGCCCACGCCACACTTGCCAACATCCTCATGGCGCGCGGCGACTTTCCGGGCGCGTGCCAGGCGTGGCAAAAAGTGCTGGAGCTAGACCCGGCTTATCCCGAAGTGTTCAGCAAGTTGGGCCAGTGCTACAACCGCATGGATCAGCCGGAGAAGGCGATCGAGATTCAGCGGCAGGGGCTGCGCCTGCCGGACAACCGGCGCAACGCCTCGCTCTTCTACGGGCTGGCGAATTCGTTCTACCTGGCCGGGCGGACGGACGAGGCGATCTGGGCGCTTGAGCAGTCTTTGCAGATTCGAGATGACGTTCGGTTGAGGGCCTTGCTGCAACGCTGGAAGTCCGAGCAACGCAAAGGGTGAGGGTGCATCCACGAAGACGCACGAAGAAACGCGAACGCTCTTAACGGGTTTCAAGGCGGCGTGTCATGCTGAGGAGCGAAGCGACGAAGCATCTCGATGGTTTGCAGCGAGACCCTTCGCTCCGCTCAGGGTGACAAGTCACCTCCTTGAATCAGCCATAGAGCCAACGCGAAAACACAAGCTATCTTCGTGCCCTTCGTGTGACTTCGTGGAAAAAGGCTGCGCTCTGGAAGAGGGATGTATGGCGACGATTGAACAGCAAATCAAAAACATCGATACTGCCGGGAGCCGGGCCAGTGGGATCGGGTTAGTGCTGGGCATCGGCGCCGGCTTACTCTTTGAGCAGTCCGTCAAGCCGGGCGGCGGGCCGGGGCTTTACTTGGGCGTCGCCGTGTGGTACGCCACCTTCTCGATCGGCAAGAACCTGGCCGGCCGCGAGCGAGGCCGGCTGCGTGCCGCGATCGGCGTGCTGATTGGCCTGGCCGTCTTCAGTGTCACGCTCGTCTTCACCAACGATCTCGTCGCGCTGCTCGCGCCGCCGGCCCTGGCCTACCTCGCCACCGAGGTGCTCTTCAACAACGCGGTTTATGCGATTCGCCCGGTCGAGCGCTTCGAGGATCAGATTGTGCACTTGCTGTCCTCGACCGAAGCGCCCAAGCAGCCCGCGAAGGTGCGCCAGAAAGTGGAGGCGCTGCAACTGAAGCGCCTGCAATTCCTGAAGCGGCAGTTCGAGCAGCAACTGGCGCAGGCCGAGCGCGCACCGGCAACCGAGGCCGCCGGACGCGCCTTCAATCATCTTGTCCAAACGCTGACCGCGATCTCGAATCTTCCCGCCGACCTGAAGCCTTTGCTGGGGCGAGCCTACTTGGGATTGGCGCGCCATCAAGCCGCCGCCGGAGGCGACGCGGCCCGCCGCCATCGACAAGTGAGCGAGACGATCAAGCGCGCCCAGGCTTACCCCTTGCCGCCGGATAGCATTCAATTCATCGCGCGTCACTATGCCGCAGCCAACGATCACAGCCCCGATGCCGTGAAGGCCTACACGGCCTACCTGCGCGCTCGCGCCGGTCAACCCTTCGATCCACAAGACCCGGTCACTCTCGCGGCGCAGGCTGCTTGCGCGATCGGTCGCTCGGCGAGCGCGTCGTGGCTCAAGGAAGTCGAGACACGCGCTCGTGCATTCTTCGATGCAGATAACCGGCTGGGCTGGGCGGCGCTGCGACTGGGGCAGAGCCTGCTGTGGCAGGGCAATTCCCGCCAGGCGCTGGAACCCTTGAACAAAGCCGTCGAACTGTTGCCCGACAATGTCGAGGCAATCTTCGCCGTCGGGCAGGCGCACTGGGCTTTGAATCACTCGAACCTGGCGCTGGATGCATTCCGCCGCGCGTCGACGCTCGATCCGCGCAACGTCGAGATCATGTTCTGGCTGGGCTACGCGCTGGTGGCCGACGGGCGCGCCGAGCGGCTGCCTGCCGGTCGCCGGAAGAACACCGCCGCCGAGGCGCGCCGCCATCTGGAGGCCGTCGTCTCAGAGCAGCCGGAGCGCGGCGAAGCATATTACGCGCTGGCGTTGGCGCACATGGCCGGGGACGATCACGCCGGCGCTCGATCTCAATTTGAGAGCGCGCTGTCGCTCGACAGCACGCAGGCCGATTGGCATTACCACTACGCGCGGGCGCTCGTCGCGTTGGCCGACTATCCCGCTGCCGTCGATGCGGCGCGCAAAGCGATCGGGTGCGAGTCGAAGCATCGCCCGGCCTTGCTCCTGCTGGGCAACGAGTTGTTCCGCGTGCGGCAGTGGGCGGAAGCCGAGTCGTCTTACCGGACTCTCCTCGGGCTGGATGCTACCGACACAGAAGCGCACATCGGACTGGGGCGTGCGCTTTTCGAGCAGGGGCACTACGCCGAAGCGGTGGAGCATTTGCAGGCTCCAGCAGCGCCCACGCACGACAGCCTGTACGCGCTGGGGCGGGCCTATGCCATGCTCGACGATTTTCAGCAAGCGCAAGCCGCATACCAGCAGGCGCTGGCGAAGTTTGGCCCCGATGCCGATCTGTGCTACGCGCTCGGCTGCGCGCACGCGCGCCTCGGCCAGTTTGACGCGGCGCTGACGGCATTCGATCAGTCTTTAGCGCAGCAACAGTCGGGTCGGGCGCACGTTCAGCGCGGGCACGTATACTTGTCGTTGGGCGATCGTGGCGCGGCCCAGGCGGAGTATCAAGCCGCGCTCCACGTTGCGCCTCGCTTGCCGGACGCGCACTACGCACTCGGCCTGTATCACTATCGATCGGGTGATCTCGATTCGGCGCGCGCGGCATTCGCCAACGCCCTGCGATGCGATCCCAATCATGCGCCGGCTTATTTTGGCCTGGGCACGATCCTCGAAGCGCGAGCCGAGTACGCGCCCGCCTGCGACGAGTATCAGAAAGCGTCGGCTGCCGGTGGGCCTGTTCATCAACTGAAGCTCCGATTGGGCGTCGTGGCCGTCAAGCAGGAACGGTTCGAAGAAGCGATCCCGCTGCTCGCCGGGGCCTGGCAGGCCGGGATTCAGACCGATGAGTTGATGTACAACCTGGGCCTGGCGCACGCGAAGCAAAGTCATTGGGCGGAGGCGCTCGAAGCGTGGCTGCCGCTCGCGCAGCGTGCGCCGGATGACGAACGCCTCTGCATCAACATCGCCCGGTGTCGCTATCAGCTCGGCCATCAACACTTCGCTGCAGGCGACTACGCCGCCGCGACCCAGGCCTGGCAGGCGTGCATGGATGTGTACGGCGGCGACGCGACGTTGAAACGTGCGCTGGCCGAAGCGTACCTG
>DATBWU010000011.1:0-5803 GCA_036514635.1 Anaerolineae bacterium
CCCAGGCGTTGCGCGTCGCGCGTGTTCATCAGCACCGAGTTCTCCGGCAGCAGCGCCAGCAGCCAATAGTTCGTAATGGTGCGGGCTTTGGTGTGATAGACCTCGCGGTTCGTGATCAGCCGCAGGTCGAACTCGGCCGGGTCTGCGATGGGCTTGCCGGAGAGGTCGAAGGGCGCAGGCAGATATACCGCCAGGCCGGGGTAGTGCTCGCCGGTGAGCGCGTTCTTCACGCCGACGGTCTTCTCTTGATACAGGTTGATCTGCTTGCCGTACTTGTTCTTCAACTTGCTGCCGTCGAAGGCTTTGGCATGATCCTGGAAGCGCCCGCCCCGATTCAAAACGTAGATCACTTTGCGCCACCATTCGTCGCCCACCGACGCGCGCCAGCGTTCGGCGTCGAAGACGCTCGGCGGCAAGAAGCGCCGTGCCTCGGTAAAGATGCGGACTTCCTCGTCGTCGGCGTCGGGCACGATCTCGCCGGGTTCGTTCTTCTCTGGATCGGGTTTCTTGTCGCCGAAGGCGAGATTGGCGACCATCTTGAGATAGAAGTGATCGGGGTGCGTGAAGTCGCCCGCCTCACCCAGCCCGTCGGGGCCGACGCCAGGCAGATCAAGTTTCTCGGCGATGCCCAGCAGCAGCGCCTCGAGGCTGCACGGCATCTCCTGGCCGAAGACGGTCACTTCTTCCACCAGTGGAGCGATGGATGGGTTGCGGACAGGCATTACCTTCCACGGCATCGAGAACTGCGTGCCGGCCATCTCCCAACGCTCCAGATTACTGATGTCAGGGAAGATGTAGTCGGCGTACATCGAGGTCTCGCCGATCAGGATGTCGCTGGCGACGACCAGCGGAATCTTCTTGGGATCGCGGAGGATGTCAATGTTGGTGTTGCCCGCCGGAAGCGAGTAGGCCGGCGACCCCATGTAGATGAAGGCAGCCTTGATCGGATACGGGTAGCCGTCAGCGGCCGAGGTCAGGATTTCCTGGTAGATATCCGAGGCCAGCGGATACCACTGGCGCCTGGCCGGATAGCCGTCGTGCGCGAACAGCGTGCTGTCTTCGTACTTGACCTCGGAGCGGATCAGGTTGATGCCAAACGGCGTGGTCTTGCCGTCGGTGAGTTTGCCGAGGTTGAACGGTTGGCCATCTTTGCCCCCGGTGTGGTCGTAGGTGAAGCCGGTCGTCATGCCGCCGGCGTAGTCATAGTTGCCGACGAGCAGGTTCAGCGAGTTCCAGGCGACGACGTTGTAGAAGCCATTGGTATGCTGCGACGCGCCACGATGGACCTCGGCGGCGACCCGGCGACCGTACTTGGTGAACTCGGCAGCGACTTGAGCGATGTCGCTCGCGCGCAAGCCGGCGATATCGGCCCACTCTTCGAGCGTGTGACTGTTGGCCGATTCCCACAACAGTTGCAGGCTGCTCTTCACGCGGATGCCGTCGATGGTCGTATCGACCAGCAGGTCACCCTCGGCAGCCTGTTCCGGCTCGGCGGCGTTAGGGTCAAACGTGATCGGCTTGCCTTCGCGCAGCACGACGAATGGATCGAACTGCCATTTGCCGGAGCCGTCGGCCTTGTCGCGCTCTTCGGGTTCCAGGCCCAGATCGGAGCCGCGCAGGAATTTGCCCGGCTCGCCCTCCTCGTCGATCTTGACCAGCCAGGCGGCGTTGCTCCACGTAGGCTCCTTATCGGCGGCAGCGGCAGCCTGGTTAGCGTTCTCCAGATATTTGGCGTTATGCTTTTGGTTCTGAAGCACCTGCTGGATCAGCGCCAACGCCAGCGCACCCTCCGCGCCGGGGATGATGGGCAGCCACTTCCAGGCTTTGGCCGCGGTCTTCGAGAGGCGCGGGTCGACCACGACGTACTTCAGGCCGCTCTCAACCAAGCCCTTGGTGATGCGCGGCGTGCGGTTGGTCGGCCCCTGGCTGGCCTCGAACGGCGAGACGCCGACGAAGATGATGAACTGGCTGTTGGCCGAATCGACCTGCCAGTAGAACTTCTTGCCGTCGGCCCACTTGCCTTCGACGAACTGTTCGCTCATCGCCTTGCCGGCGAAGTAGACCGAGCCGTTGCACACGGTGGTATGGCCGTGGCGATTGGCCGTGCCGAACCCGTTGCCGATGACGCGACTGATGAAGTCGCTGCGGCCGGCCTTCAGGCGACCCCAGAAGAACAGCAGTTGATTGTTCTTCGGGCCGAAGTCGGGGTGATCGGGATCGATGAGTTTGTCGAGATCGGCGGCGAAGGTCGTCTTGAACTCTGCGACCAGCGCGGCTTTCTTGTCCTGGTCCTTCTCGCCGAGGATCTTCTTGACGAAGTCGGCCATGGCCTGGGCCACCTTTGCATCACGCAGGGCGTAAATGTCTTTCAACCCCTCGACCAAGCCCTCGCCGAACAGATCGCCGCCGTTCACGATCTCGTTCAGCGCGGTATCGAAGTCGATCGTCACCCACTCACCGCCGCCGCGTGGTGTGCCGGGCTTGCGCTTGACGACTTTCACCAGCCGATACGGATCATACGTGGTCTGGATCGAGGCCTGGCCCTTGGGGCACAGCGCGCCCTCGGTCTTGGCCATATCTGTGATCGGTGTATCGTAGGGCACGTGCGGCGCCATGTTCCAGGGATTGTAGGGATTGCCGTCCACTTTAGCGATGACGCCGTCCAGCAGTTTGACCTTGAGGCCACATTGGGTGTTGCACTGCTGGCACACGGTATAGATTTGATTCTCTGGCTGAGCGAGAACATACGTCGCTTGTTCTGCGCCATTCGCCAGCACACTCTGGACGCGCGGGATCGTGCCGAGCAGCGCCGCTGTGCCGCCGGCGGCAGCCGAGAATTTGAGAAAGTCGCGCCGGGTGAGGCCACAGTCGGCGGGTTGGGCGATAGTCGCTTCGCGAGTCAAGTCTTGGGTCGTCATGTTAAGTGCCTCGTATTAGGAAAGGATGAAGGATAAGGGATGAACGCGTCGTGTGAAGCTTCATCCTTCATCCCTCCGCCTTCATCCTTTCATGCAAGCGCAGTCGATCGGTGCCGACGAGGAACGCCAGGACAGCCAGGCCGATGATGCCGATCGTCACCGCCCACTCCATCGCCGAGGGGAAGTAGGCGAACTGCAAGCGCGGATTGACAAACGCCTCGGCCAGCGCGTCAATCTCCGGGATGGCGAGCGCCGGGAAGACGATGTTGGCGCGCGCCACGGCGAACCCGAACATCACCAGCACGCCCATCCAGCCGGCCCAGGAATTGTGGCGAGCGAGTTTGGGTTGCGTTAGCACGATGAGCGGAATGAGCGTGCCGATGCCCAGTTGCAGGATCCAGAACGCCCACCAATACTGGCCGTACAAGACTTCGTTCACCGACTGCACATTCGCCGGGACGCCGGCATATACGCTCTGCGAGAAGTCGGCCCACAGGAAGTACAGTTTGATCAGTTGCAGGACGACCGTGGCGATGGCGAGCACCCACAACTGCTGCGGCCGGCGCGAATCGTCGGCGGGGCCGAACAGGCCGATGAGCGCGAGCATCAGCGCCACACCTGAAGCCAGCGAGAACACCGGGAACTGTGCCGGGAACAGGCCGACGTGCCAGAATGGCTGCGCCGCCTGCACGCCCAGTAGCGCCCCCGTGCCGCCGCTGACAAACAACGCCAGAGGCAGGCCGGCGATCATGAGCGCCTTGAGCCAAGCGCTCTTCGGATTGCGGATTGCCAGAATCAACACGGCGAGCTGGATCAGGCCGAAGACGGTGTAACCCCAGACGATCTGCGCCATCACCGAGTTCAGGTTCGGGCGCAGGTAGACTTCCCAAATGCGTTCCAGGTGGCCCAGGTCGAGCCAGATGGCGAGCAGACCCGCACCCAGCGTGACCAATGCTGCCCACAGTGCGATGCGCCCCGTGCCCTTGAACAGCGGCACGTTGAATACGTAGTCCAGCGTGGCGAGTGCGAATGCGCCGGCCGACAGGCCAGCCAGGAACAGATAAACTGCCACCCACAGGCCCCAGGTCACGTACGAACCGTAGTTGGCGTTCTCGTGTCCATTGGCGAAGCGATCGTAGAAACCAAGCAAGCCGATCAAGAAAGCCAGGCCGGCGAGGACATATAGGATTCGTTTGAGCGTCATGATCATCCTCCAAATTGCCGATTGTCGATTTCTGACTATAGTCCCCGAAGCGCAGCGGAGCGGGATTGCCGATTAAGAATTCCCAATCAGCAATCGAAAATCAGAAATCAACAATCACGTGAGGTAGTACACCCTCGGCTCCGTACCTAACTCTTCTTTGAGCCGCATCACGCTGGGACTGCCGATCAGTTCGGACACCAGCGACTCCGGGTCGTTGGAGTCACCGAAATAGGTCGCCCGCCCGATGCAGGTCGTGACGCAGGCGGGCAGCATGCCTGCATTCAACCGGTGCAGGCAGAAGTGGCACTTGCGCACGTTGCCAATCGGCGAGTCCTCACCATGACGATCCCAGGCGCGGCTATATTCGAAATTCGACACGCGCTCGTACTCTTCCGAACCGTCGCGGCCCAACACGACCCCTTCGGTCGCGGGCGTGGGCTGGGTGTAGGTGGTGCCGAAATCGAAGGTGCGCGCGGCATACGGGCAGGCTGGGATGCAGTAGCGGCAGCCGATGCACACATCGTAGTCGATCACCACGACGCCGTTCTCGTCCTTCCACGTCGCGCCCACCGGGCACACCGGCACGCACGGCGGCTTATCGCACTGCATGCACGGGCGCGGCAGGAAACGGCGCGTGACGTTGGGGTACGTGCCGATCTCGGTCTCAACGACCGGACGATACACGACGCCCGGCGGCAGTTTATTCTCGGCGACGCAGGCGATGGTGCACGCCGAGCAGCCGACGCACTTGCGCAGGTCGATCACCATCACCCAGCGGCGCTGCTCGACTGGCTTCTCCAGCGCGCGCCGGATGTCGGCCTGCATGCGAAGGAGCACGTCGGCATCTGGGCCGACATCGAGCGTAGGCGGCGCAGATTGCGTCTCGACGGTCGCCAGCGCGCGCTCCGGCTCGGCCTCCAGTGCCTTGAAGAAGGCCAATACGCTGCTAGGAGATTTCAAAAAGGCGCGCCGATCGCGTGTCGTGTTGACGGGCACTTTGTCCATAGAAGTCCTCCACATGTGAGGGAACCGATCGCTTGGGATGGCCGCAGCTCTTTTTCGGCGACTGACCCCACTCCGCTCCGCTTCGGGGGCAGGTGAGTCGCAGCAACGAAAGCACGAAGCCTGCCTGCGCAGGCTGTCCGCGAGTCGCCGCAGGGCGACTTGGCGCTGCTCGTAGACGCGATTTCAATCGCCAGCTGCTTATGAATGGTGTATAAACCGGAATGCGCTTGTTCGGAAGCAGGAAAACTCCGCGCGCTGTGGCGGAGTGTGTAAGGAAAACTTCAACAGATTTGCGGGCTTGTCGGGAAAATCCTGATGGCTCTTCCCTGGTGATTATCCACAAGTCCGTTCGTCCGCAGTTGCACTGCGGACGCTGGGCGACAGTTGCACTGTCGCCCAGCGTCCGCAGTGCAGCTGCGGACGAACGGAGCTTTTTCCTGGTCAACCCGGAAGAGCCGGTGATTGCACACATGTTGGGGCGACAGTTGCACTGCCGCCCAGCGTCCGCAGTGCAATTTGTATCGCCCGTCGTGATACTGAATGTCCGGGTGAGCGACAGTTGCACTGCCGCCCAGCGTCCGCAGTGCAATTGCGGACGAACGGACTTGTGGATAATCACCAGGGAAGAGCCATCAGGATTTTCCCGACAAGCCCGCAAATCTGTTGAAGTTTTCCT
>DATBWU010000012.1:0-20936 GCA_036514635.1 Anaerolineae bacterium
GCCTGCCCGTACGCCTGCCCGGCCTGCCCGTACGCCTGCCCGTACGCCTGCCCGGCCTGCCCGTACGCCTGCCTGTGCGCCTGCCCGTACGCCTGCCTGTGCGCCTGCCCGTACGCCTGCCCGTACGCCGAGGGGATGAAGATGGGCGAGATGAGGGTGATGTCGGGCAGGTGAGTGCCGCCGAGAAACGGATCGTTCAAGATGACCACGTCGCCGGGCGCGAAGGGAGCGCAATGGTCGATCGCCGCGCGCACCGAGGCCGGCATCGCGCCGAGGTGCACCGGGATGTGCGCAGCCTGCGCCAGGAGGCGGCCCTCGTCATCGAACAGCGCACACGAGAAATCGAGTCGCTCTTTGATGTTGGGCGAATAGGCTGTGCGGCGGAGCGTCACGCCCATCTCTTCGGCGACCGAGGCAAACAGGTGCTTGAAGATTTCGAGCGTGACGGGATCGGCAAACATGGCAGTCTGCTTTCACACTTTGAACAAGACGGTTCCGACACCCATCTTCTGTAGCGCGATGTCGGCGTAGTATTCGACGATGGGGCTTTCGTCGCCGAGCGATTCGATGAGGGCGGGAATGGACGCTTGGTCGACGAGCTGGGCCAGCGCGCGGGCGGCGCGTCCTCGCACGGCCGGCGTGCCGCTCTTGAGCGCGTCGATCAGCGGCCCGGTCGCTCCAGTGCCGATGCGCGCCAGCGAGTCGGCAGCCAACTGGCCGACGTACACGCTGGTGTCGCTCAGCCGCTGGACGAGCGCCGGAACCGCGACGGCGGCGCGCTCACCGAACGTGCCCAGCGCGTAGATCGCGCACGCCCGCACGTCGGGATCGGGATCGACGCATTGGCCGATCAGCGCCGCAATGGCCGCATCTGTACCGATCTCGCCGATCGTGCGGGTCGCCCACCAGCGAACGTCGGCGTCAGCGTTCGGCAGCAAGTCGCACACGTTGGACAGCACGGCATCGCCCAGCCGGCCCAGTGCAAGCGCCGCAGCCTCAGCGCGATCGTCATCGCCGGAGGTCAGCGCGTCGATGAGTTCTTGGTGATCGAGCGTGGTCATGATCGCGCGAGAAACCCGGTTTCTTGGAGAAGCCGGGTTTCTGAATCAAGGCTGGCCGAGTTTTTCGACCGGGGTATTGCGATACTTATCGCCTTCTTCGATCAGCATGACGGGGATGTCGTCGCGGATCGGGTACTTGCGATCGCAGCCGGGTTCCTGGCACACCAGCCAGGTGTCGTTGACCAGTTGCAGGCGGCCCGGATCCGGCCCTTCGCGGCGGGTCGGCCCACTGACGCAGTGCGGGCAGCGCAGAATATCGAGCAAATCGGCACTGACCATGTGAGTGTCTCCTAAAAAGGGGTTCGCGACTCGATTCTATCACAAGCGCGATCGATCGGCAACGAGTGTTTGACACTGCCTGGGCCGCATGGTATACTCCGTTCGCGTCGAGGGACAGGCCTTCACCGGGAGGGATGGCCGAGCGGTTTAAGGCGGTGGTCTTGAAAACCACTATGAGGGCAACCTCATCGGGGGTTCGAATCCCTCTCCCTCCGCCTCCAGCGTATCTGAATGCATGGGGAGATGCCGGAGTGGACGATCGGAGCCGCCTGCTAAGCGGTTGTGTGGGTAAAACTGCACCCAGGGTTCGAATCCCTGTCTCCCCGCCTGGTCAGAGGGGTCTCCAGATCCCAACTCGATAACGATGCCCCTGTAGCTCAGCGGATAGAGCGCAGCCCTGCGGAGGCTGAGGCCCAGGTTCAATTCCTGGCAGGGGTACTTTCATTGACTGAAGCGCCTCACGATGATCTCATTCGTGGGGCGTTTGTGTTTTTGACGAAGGACTGATCCGGTTCGGCGTTCGTCCTTCGTCATTCGTCGAGCAGGGGGAGCAGCGATGGAATTGAGAGACCGGGTGGCGATCATCACAGGCGCGTCGAGCGGGATCGGCGCGGCGACGGCGGCGGCTTTCGGGCGCGAGGGGATGCGCGTGGCATTGTTGGCCCGGCGCGCCGATCGACTGGAACAGGTGGCTCGCGACGTGCGCGACGCCGGCGGCCAAGCGATTGCCATGCCGGGTGATGTGCGCGAGCGCGCGTCGCTGGCGAATCTGATCGGGCAGACGATCGCGGCGTATGGGCGAATCGACGTGCTGTTCAACAACGCCGGGCTGGGTCGATTGGGCTGGCTGGAAACGCTCGACCCGGCGGACGTGCGATCGCAGATCGAAGTCAACTTGCTCGGCGCGATTGAGGCGACGCAACTCGCGCTGCCGCACATGATCCGCCAACGCAGCGGGCACATCATCAACATGGTTTCGCTGGCGGGCAAGATCGGCATGCCGACCTATTCGGTGTACGCGGCGACGAAGTTCGGGCTGGCCGGTTTCAGCGAGGCGCTGCGGCGCGAGGTCGCGCCGTGGGGCGTGTCCGTATCGGCGGTGTACCCGGCCGGCGTGAAGACCGAATGGGGCGAGCACGTGGGCTATCGCCGCCGGGCGTGGCGAAGCCCTATGAGTTTGTCGGCTGAGCACGTCGCGCGCGCTGTTGTCGGACTGGTGAAGCATCCGCGCCGCGAAGTGATGCTTCCGCCGGGTGCGCGCGTGGTCGTGTGGCTGAATCGGCTTGCGCCGCAACTGGGCGATTGGCTTTCACAGCGGTTCGTGCGGATTGAGAGGGAATGGGAGTAGACTTGCCCATCTCCAGGTGTGTGGTAACATTGCCCCATGCAGCTCCCCGTCAATTGTCTCATCGTTCGTTCTCGTTTATCCTCTGACCCGCGTTCCGCCGGCTTATTGTCCGACGCGCACGCGCTGGGCCTGACTCAGATCACGGCCCTGGAAGTACAAGACCTGTACTTCATCGAGGGGGCGGTTACACCCGACCGACTGGAGCGCCTGGCCGCCGAACTCCTCGGTGACCTCGTCGCGCAGACCTCCGAATGGCGGAGTGTCGGTTTGCCCCAGAAACCCGGTTCCTCTCAGAGACCGGGTTTCTCTATAGACGGGCGCGTGGTCGAAGTGGCCTTGCGACCCGGCGTCACCGATCCGGTGGCCGAGCAGATCGTGCGCTGCGCGAAGATGCTCGGCATCGACGGTGTGGAGCGCGCGGCCACCGGGCAACGATACATCGTGCAGGTGAGAGGCGACCGCAGTCGCCGACGATTGGCATCTGGGAGGTCGACATCGGGAGATGTCTCCTACGAGAACCTCCTGCACACACTGGCGCGTCGCCTGCTGGCGAACGACGTGATCCAACGCTATGCGTTGGGCGAGATTGATCCGATCTTCCCGCATCCTGCCGAAGCATCGGGCCACGTCGAGATCATTCCGATCCGCGAGCTCGACGAGGACGAGTTGATGGGCGTGTCACGCGATCGGCGCGCCGCGCTCGACCTGCGCGAGATGCAGGCGATTCAGGCTTACTTCCGATCGGAAGGCCGCGACCTGACGGACGTCGAACTCGAGATGATCGCGCAGACGTGGAGCGAGCACTGCGTCCACAAGACGTTTAAGGCGAAGATTGAAATTCGGAATGTGGAATGTGGAATGCAGAATGCAGAATCTGCAATCATCGACGATCTGCTCAAAACCTACATTCGCGCTGCTACTGAGAAGATCGCCGCGCCGTGGGTGCGCTCGGCGTTCCTGGACAATGCCGGCATCATCGACTTCGACGACGAGCACGAGGTGTCGTTCAAGGTCGAGACGCACAACCATCCATCGGCGATCGAGCCGTTCGGCGGGGCGAACACGGGCGTGGGTGGCGTGATTCGCGATGTGCTCGGCGTGTCGGCCAAGCCGATCGCTGCGACGGACGTGTTGTGCTTTGGCCCGCAGGATTTTGACCCGGATGCGCTGCCGGAAGGCGTGCTGCATCCGCGCCGGATTCGATCCGGTGTCGTGGCGGGGGTGCAGGACTACGGCAACAAGATTGGCATCCCGACCGTCAACGGTGCGATCCTGTACGACCCCGGCTACACGGCGAACCCGCTGGTGTTTTGCGGATGTGTCGGCATCGCGCCAAAGGGCAGGCATCCACGCGAGCCGCAGCCGGGCGACCGCGTGATTGTCATCGGCGGGCGGACGGGCCGCGACGGCCTGCGCGGCGCGACGTTCTCGTCGATGACGATGGACGCCCAGACGGGCGAGGTGTCGGGCGCGTCGGTGCAGATCGGCGATCCAATCACGGAGAAAGGTGTCATCGAAGTCGCCCTTCGTGCGCGCGACCTGGGTCTGTATCATGCCATCACCGATTGCGGCGCGGGCGGGCTGTCGTCGGCGGTCGGCGAGATGGCGAGCCGGATCGGCGCGGAAGTCGATTTGAAGCAGGTGCGGTTGAAGTATCCTGGTCTTGCGCCGTGGGAGATCTGGCTGTCAGAAGCGCAGGAACGCATGGTGCTGGCCGTGCCGGAAGCGAACGTCGCCCGCTTGCAGGAGGTGTGCGGCATCTTCGACGTCGAGCTGACCGACATCGGCACGTTCACCGGTACGGGCCGGCTCGTCGTGCGCTACGGCGACCGCGCCGTGCTCGACCTCGCCAATGACTTCTTGCATGATGGCATTCCTCAAAGGCAGCTCACTGCCGAGATTCGAGCTTCTAACGTCCAATCTCTAACCTCTAACCTCCAATCTCTCGATTTCAGTGCAATCTTGCTGCGTTTCCTCTCCTACCCCAACATCGCCTCTAAAGCCGACGTGATCCGCATTTACGATCACGAAGTGCAGGGCGGCACGGTGGTCAAGCCGCTGACCGGTGCGTTAAACGATGGCCCATCCGATGCGTGCGTGCTCAAGCCGATGGGCACTAAGGGCACACGCGGCATTGTGCTGTCGAACGGCATCAACCCCGAGTACGGCAAGATCGATCCGTACCGCATGGCCGTCAGCGTGGTCGATGAGGCGATCCGCAACGCGGTGGCAGTCGGCGCGGACCCGGATCGAATCGCGCTCCTCGACAACTTCTGCTGGGGCGATCCGCTGCGGCCCGAAACGCTGGGCGGGCTGGTCGAAGCCGCGCGCGGCTGTCACGATGCGGCGCTGCACCATCGTGCGCCGTTCATCTCCGGCAAAGATTCGCTGAACAACGAATATCTCGGCTCGGATGGGCTGCGGCACGCGATTCCGCCGACGCTGCTCATCTCGGCCATCGGCATCATCGAAGATGTGAATCGAGCGGTGACGATGGATCTGAAAGAGCCGGGGAATGCGGTGTATCTTCTGGGCGAGAATGAAGAATGGAGAATGGAGAATGAAGAATGGAGAATGGCGAATGAAGAATGGAGAATGGCGAATGGAGAAGTGACAAGTGGAAATGGAGAAGTGCCGGCGCTGCCGCAGCACGCGCCGGAGTTGTACCGGGCGCTGCATCGCGTGATACGTGCCGGCCTGGCTCGCGCCTGCCACGATCTCAGCGAAGGAGGGCTGGCCGTCGCCGCTGCCGAGATGTGCATTGGCGGGCGATTGGGATTGGCGCTGACGATCGACACAGACGATCCGGCGAGGACGTTATTCGGTGAAGTCAACGGTCAATTGCTGGTTGAAGTGCGCCCGGCAGACTGCGCGGCGTTTGAGGCGCACTTCGATGGGCTTCCCGTGCAGCGGATCGGAATGGTGACCGGCGGGCCGCGCCTCAGCATCACGACGCGCGAGCGCAAGTTGATCTCTGTGCCGGTTGACGATCTCGTAGGGGCATGGCAGCGGATGGGTCATCAACGGATGGCGAAGCGGACAAACGGACGGGCCATCAACGGATGGGGAAGCGGACAAACGGACGGGTCATCAACGGATGGCGAAGCGGACAAACGGACGGGCAACGGATGATACGGATAAACGAATATAGTGGATCGGCCTCGCCGTTCAATCAGCAATCTACAATCACAATCCACAATGCAACCCACAGTTCTCATCCTTCATGCCAACGGCACTAACCGCGATCATGAAGCTGCGCAGGCATTGGAGCTAGCCGGCGCGCAGGCTGAGATTGTCCACATTAACCAACTGCGTGCAGGGCAGCGGCGCTGGAGCGATTATCAGATCCTCGCGCTGCCCGGCGGTTTCTCGTATGCCGACGCACTCGGCGCGGGCAAGCTCCTGGCGCTCGATCTCAACACATACTTCGCAGATGAAGTGCGCGCTTTCGTCGAGACCGGCAAGCCGGTCATCGGCATCTGCAATGGTTTCCAGGCGCTGGTGAAGTCCGGCCTTCTTCCCTTTCCTTTTAGGCGAGAGGCAGAGGGCGAGGTCGCGACGCTCACCTTCAACGCATCCGGCCACTTTGAATGCCGCTGGATCACGCTGAAACCGCAATCGCAGAAATGCATCTGGACGCATGGGCTGAATGAGTTAATCGACTGCCCGGTCGCGCACGGCGAGGGGAACTTCGTGTTGGCCGACCCTGGGCCGTTGAGCGTGCTTCAGGCGAACGATCAGATTGCGTTGACGTATGCGCGATGCGACGGTGCGCCAGCCGAGGGTGCGTATCCCGACAATCCGAACGGCGCGCTCGCCGACATTGCCGGCGTGTGCAATCCGCAGGGCAACGTGTTAGGGCTGATGCCGCATCCTGAGGATCACGTCTTTAAGTATCAGCACCCGCGTTGGGCAAGAGGCGACACGGGGCGGATGGGACTGAAGTTGTTCGTCAACGGCGTGCGTTACGCCGCACAACTCTAACCCGGCTGGAGATGCACATGTTATCCACGACCATTCAATCCCGGACATCGAATCTAGTGCTGGTGCGCGTGGTCGCCATCGTTGGCTTTGCGGCGCTGACCGCGCTCGCGGCGCGAATCACGATCGAACTGCCCTTCACGCCTGTGCCGATCACGCTGCAAGTGCTGGCCGTTCTGCTGGCCGGGCTGATGCTCGGCGCAACGGATGGCGCGTTGTCTCAAATGGCATACGTTGCGGCGATCACGGCCGGTCTGCCACTCGACGCCGGCGGGCTGGGCACGGCCGTTTGGGCGAGACCCTCGGCGGGTTATCTGATCGGTTTCGTCGCGGGTGCGTTTGTCGCGGGCTACCTGGCCGAGAAGGGCCTGCACCGGCGTCGCGCGCTGCGCTTCGTCGCCGGAATGGCCGGCGTCGCCGTGATTTATCTCGTCGGCGCGGCGTGGCTCACGCTCGGCTTTCTCGGCGGCGATTGGATTAAAGGCTGGGCGCTGGGCGTTGCGCCGTTCATCGTCGTGGATGTCGTGAAGGCCGTCATCGCATCGGGCGTGGCCGAGGGCGCGCGGGTGGTGATCAACGGACTTTCAAACGGACAAGCGGATGGGAACGGATAGGGGATGGATGGCAACATGATTGACTCGGAGAGATTGCGCGCGCTTCTTCCACAGGCGTTAGGCGAAACCGATTTGCCGCTGGCCGGAAGGCAATCGGGCAAGGTGCGCGAGTGGTATCCGTTGGGCGATGGTCGCCGCTTGCTGGTGACGACAGATCGTCTCTCGGCGTTCGATCGGATTCTGGCGCGCGTGCCGTTCAAGGGACAGGTGCTCAATCAACTCTCGGCGTGGTGGTTCGAGCAGACTGCCGACCTCATCCCGAACCACGTGTTGAGCGTGCCCGATCCGAATGCGATCGTCGCGGTCGAGGTGGAACCGTTCAGCGTCGAGGTAGTGGTGCGCGGCTACATCACCGGCGTGACGACGACGGCGCTGTGGTATCGTTATTCGCTCGGCGAGCGTGACATTTACGGCTATCACTTTCCCGACGGCCTGCGCAAAAACGAAGGATTGCCTGAGCCGATCATCACGCCGACGACGAAAGGCGGGCCGACCGGCCACGACGAGCGATTGACGTGCGCGGAAGTCGTCGAGCGCGGGCTGCTCGATGCGCAGACGTGGAATCAAGTGCAGGCGGCTGCACTGGCAATCTTCAAGCGCGGACAGGAAGTCGCGCGCCGGGCCGGGCTGATCCTGGTGGACACGAAGTACGAGTTCGGGCGCGCGCCAGACGGCCGCGTGCGGCTGATCGACGAAGTGCACACGCCCGACTCGTCGCGCTTTTGGAAAGCCGATTCGTACGCTGCGCGATTTGCGGCGGGTGAAGAGCCGGAGAACTTCGACAAGGAATTCGTCCGGCTGGCGTATGCCGAGAAGGGCTATCGTGGCGACGGGCCGATCCCGTCAATGCCCGACGACCTGTGGGCGGCGGCCAGCCAGCGCTACATCGCGATATACGAGATGCTGACCCGGCGGACATTCGATCCGGGTGAGTATCCAGTTGGCCCACGGTTGCTTGAGAATCTACGAAAGGCAAGTACATTGCCGACTGCGGATTGAGGATTGCGGATCGAATGACTTGAATCAGCAATCACCAATCGACAATCAGAAATCAACAATCATCAATCTGCCATGGCACAATCGCTTGTCGTCATCCTCATGGGGTCTAAATCGGACGAGGCGCATTGCCGGAAGATCGCCGAGACGGCGCGCGGATTTGGCCTTGATGTGGAGATGCGCATCGGCTCGGCGCACAAGACGCCGGAGCACGTGCTGAGTGTGCTGCGCGAGTACGAGGCCGATCCGCGCCCGAAGGTGTACATCACCGTGGCGGGTCGCAGTAACGCGCTATCGGGCTTTGTTGATGCGTCGGTTTCTGCGCCGGTGATCGCCTGTCCGCCGCCAAGCGAATCGTTCGGCGGCGCGGACGTTTTCTCATCGCTGCGAATGCCGTCGGGCGTCGCCCCGGCGGTCGTCCTCGACCCGGGCAATGCGGCGCTGCTCGCGGCGAAAGTGCTGGGGCTGGTTGATTCCGAGGTGCGCGCAAGGGTGATCGAGTTTCAGAAGAAGCAGGCAGAGAAGATTCTGGAGGACGATTCAAGGATGAGGGATGAAGGATGAGGGATGAAGTATCTTGTCGTTCTTCATCCTTCCGCCCTCATCCCTCATCCTTTCTGAGGCGGAGTGAAATGCCAATTGATGACAAGCCTCACGACGAATGCGGCATTATCGGCGTATATGCACCCAACGAAGACGTGGCGCGCATGGCGTTCTTCGGGCTGTACGCCTTGCAGCATCGCGGGCAGGAAGCGGCGGGCATCGCCGTGTCCGACGGCGCGAGCGTGCGCATGCACAAGGATGTGGGGCTGGTGTCGCAAGTCTTCAACGCACACAACCTGATGCCGCTGCAGGGCCATTACGCCATCGGCCACACGCGCTACTCGACGACCGGCTCGTCGAACGCGCGCAATGCGCAGCCATTCCTCATCGAGACGCTGTACGGGCCGGTGGCCGTGGCGCACAATGGCAACCTGGTGAATGTCGCCGATCTGCGCCAGGAGCTACTCCAGCGCGGCGTGGGCCTATCGACGTCGTCGGACAGCGAAGTGATTACGATGATGCTGGCCGGCGCAGAAGGTGACACGTGGGACGATCGCATTCGCAACACGATGCTGAAGTGGCGCGGCGCGTACTCGCTGGTCATCCTCACGCGCGACAAAGTGTATGCCGTGCGCGATCCGTGGGGCTTCCGCCCGCTCAGTGTAGGCCGCCTGCCGAGCGGCGGGCACGTCGCCGCGTCCGAATCGGGTGCGCTGCGCACGCTGGGCTGCATTGCCATCCGCGAGATCGAGCCGGGCGAGATCATCACGCTGAGCAACACGGCGCTGCGTGTTCGGCAAGCGCTGCCGCCCGCGCCCAAACTCTCGCGCTGCACCTTCGAGCATATTTATTTCTCGCGGCCCGACAGCGTGTGGGATGGGTTGAGTGTGCACGAGGTGCGGCAGCGACTCGGTGAACAACTCGCGCGCGAAGCGCCGGTCGAGGCGGACGTCGTCATCCCCGTGCCCGATTCGTCGGTTCCTGCCGCGATCGGCTATTCACGCGCGTCGGGCCTCCCGTATAACGACGGGTTCATCAAGAACCGGTATATCGGGCGCACGTTCATCCAGCCGACCGATTCACTGCGCAAGCAGGGCGTGGCGCTCAAGTTCAACGCGCTGATCGAGAACCTGCGCGACCGGCGCGTGGTGGTGATCGACGATAGCATCGTGCGCGGCACGACCTCCGGCCCGCTGGTGAGGTTGCTGCGCGATGCAGGCGCGGCAGAAGTCCACATGCGCATCACCTGCCCGCCGATCGCGCATCCGTGCTTCATGGGTGTGGACATGGGCACGTACGATGAGTTAATCGCGCATCGGATGACGGTGGATGAAATTCGAGATCATATCGGTGCGGATTCGCTGCACTATCTATCTTTGGAAGGCATGATGCACGCGATTGGACGCAAGAGCGGATATTGTAATGCGTGCTTCACGGGCCTGTATCCGATCGAGCTTGATGTCGAGTACACCAAAACCGGATTCGAGAAGGCGATTGTGTGAGCACATAATGAGGTGACGGGTAACTTCACCCGGTCACCCCACTGGATTGGCAAGGATGGCGCTTATGAGAGTTCTCGTCGTCGGCTCCGGTGGCCGCGAGCACGCGATCGCGTGGAAGGTGACGCAGTCGCCGCGATTGGCACACCTTTACATCTTGTCCGGCAATGCGGGGACATCGCTGTTGGCGCAATCCGCAATCGAAAACGTTCCTATCTCCGTTGAAGAATCCTCCGCTATCGTCTCCTTTGCTCACGAGAAAAACATCGACCTGGTGATCATCGGCCCCGAAGTGCCGCTGGCACTCGGCCTGGCCGACGATCTTCGCGCAGCCGGCGTGCGTGTATTCGGGCCGTCGAAAGCGGCGGCGGAGATCGAATGGTCGAAGGCGTTCTCCAAAGCGTTCATGGCGCGGCACGGCATCCCGACGGCGCGCTTTGAGACGTTCACGAACTTTCACCACGCGCTGACGCATTTATTGACCGTGAATTACCCGATTGTGATCAAGGCCTCCGGTCTGGCAGCGGGCAAGGGCGTCAGCGTGCCCGACTGTGCCGACGATGCCGAGAAGGCGCTGCGCCAGATCATGCTGGATCGCGAGTTTGGCGCGGCGGGTGATGCGGTCGTGATCGAGGAACGGTTGTCCGGCGAAGAAGTTTCGCTGCTGGCGTTCACCGATGGCCTCACGCTCAAACCGATGCCGCCCGCGCAAGATCACAAGCGGGTGTTCGATGGCGATCGCGGCCCGAACACCGGCGGCATGGGCGCGTATGCGCCGGCCCCGATCTGCCCGCCGGAGAGAGTCGAGGATTTCACGCGCACGATCCTTCAACCAACCATCGACGGCTTGCGCGCCGAAGGGCGGGCGTTCACCGGCGTGCTGTACGCCGGGCTGATCTTCACCGCTGATGGCCCGCGCGTGCTAGAATTCAACTGTCGCTTCGGCGACCCGGAGACGCAGGTGATTCTGCCGCTGCTGGAAACCGATCTGCTCGACATCGCCGAAGCATGCGTCGATGGGCAGCTGGCCGACGTCGAGATACGCTGGAAGCCGGGTGCGGCGGCGTGTGTTGTGCTGGCGTCGGAAGGGTATCCGGGCAAGTATCCCGGTGGGCGCGAGGTTCGCGGCCTGAATTCAATCGATGGGAATGCGGTGGTCTTCCACGCGGGCACGCGGATGGCGGATGGCAAAGTGGTGACGGCAGGCGGCCGCGTCCTCGGCGTGACCGGATGGGGATCGACGTTGGGCGATGCGCTGGCGACGGCTTATAGTGCGGCGGAGCGAATCGCGTTTGAGGGGATGCATTATCGGAAGGATATCGGGCATCGAGCGCTCGGATGAGGGTTGTCAACGGACTGCGAAGCGGACAAGCGGACAGGAACGGACGGCTGTCAACGGATTGGTGAGCGGACAAACGGACAAGAAACGGATGATGACCTCCGCGCCATCAGGCCGTTGAACCGGCTGAGGGATTCATGGGCTACGTTAAGACGCCACTCGATGATCTGACCTACAAGGTGAACGGGTTGGCGATGCAGGTTCAGCACGAGCTAAAGCCGGGCCATCGCGAACGGATCTATCAGCATCGATTGGCCGAGCGATTGGCAGAGGCCGGTTTGCAAACCGAAGTTGAGAAACGAGTTGAGGTGCATGTAAACGACTCGCTCGTCGGATACATGTACCTTGATTTGTGGGTTGAGCAGGTACTCGTCGTGGAGTGCAAGGCGTTTGACCACCAGCTGACGAATGATGAGATCGGGCAGGTGATCACTTACCTGGCTGCGACGGGTAGCCCGATCGGCTTGCTGTATAACTTCGGTCGGCCGAAACTCGAATTCAAGCGCATCCTGCCGCCCAAGAATGTCCAGGAGTGGCACAGGCATCTCTATCGCTGCATATGGACGCCGCCGGGTCACTCGCTGCCTCCGCTCGAATCCGTCGATCCCTCAGCGATCCGCTTCTCCGTCATTAGCCCGGCAGCCGATGCATCATCCGTTCCCATCCACTTGTCCGCTTCCCCATCCGTTGATGACCCATCCGTTCCCATCCGTTTGTCCGCTTCCCTATCCGTTGATGGCCCATCCGTTTCCAACACCTACTCTTCTACCGGCGTGAACATCGACGCCGGCAACCGCGCCGTCGAGCTGATGCGCGACGCCGTCCGTTCGACCTACGGCCCGGAAGTGCTGGCCGGCATCGGCGCGTTCGGCGGACTGTTCGATGCGTCGGCGCTCAAGTCGATGCGCGATCCGGTGCTCGTCGCCTCGACCGACGGCGTAGGGACGAAGGTCAAGCTCGCCGCGCAGGTTGGCCGCTACGAGTCGATCGGCCACGACATCGTCAATCACTGCGTGAACGACATTCTGGTGCAGGGCGCGCGCCCCTTGTTTTTCCTCGATTACATCGCCAGTTCAGAGTTGGACCCGGAAATGTCCGCGTGCATTGTGCGCGGCATCGCCGCCGCGTGTCGCGAAGCCAGTTGTGCCCTGCTCGGCGGCGAGACGGCGGAAATGCCCGGCGTGTATGCCCCGCGTGAATTCGACGTGGCCGGGACGATCGTCGGCGTCGTCGAGCGCGACAACATCCTGCCTCGCGCCGATGCCAAGCCCGGCGACTTGCTGATCGGCCTACGTTCATCCGGCCCACACACCAACGGCTACTCGCTCATCCGCAAAGTCTTCGAGGGAGTTCCCCTGGATACCGTCTTTCCCGAACTTGGCATCTCACTCGCCGACGCACTCCTTGCCCCTCACCGTTCGTACCTGAACATTCTGCATTCTGCCTTCCGCCTTCCGCATTCTCCCATCAAAGCATTGGCTCATCTCACCGGTGGCGGCTTCATCGACAATATCCCGCGCGTCCTGCCGGACGACGTCGGCGCGGTGATGCGGCTCGGCAGTTGGCCCGTGCCTCCCCTGTTTCGCTTGATTCAACAGCGCGGTGAGATCGAAACCGAAGAGATGCACCGCGTCTTCAACATGGGCATTGGCATGGTCGCCATTGTCGCGCCCGAGGCTGTCCGCTCTGTACAGGACACTCTCGGCGAAGAAACCTGGATCATCGGCGAGCTTGTCTCCGGCGAAAAGAAAGTGACACTGGCATGAGCCTCCCATCCGTTTCAGTCCGCTTGTCCGATTCCAGGTCTGTGGCGAGCTCGCCCCTGGCGAAAAGAAAGTGACACTGGTATGGGCCTCCCATCCGTTTCAGTCCGCTTGTCCGATTCCAGGTCCGTTGATCGCCTCGTCGTCCTCATCTCCGGTTACGGCTCCAACCTGCAAGCCATCCTCGATGCGTGCGCTTCGGGCGAATTGCCCGCGCAGGTGACCGCCGTGATCTCCAACACGCCCGATGCTTTCGGCTTGGAACGCGCCCGGCGCGCGCATGTCGTGGCGATCGCGAAGCCGAAGTCTAAAGCGCAGGATCGCCGCACGTACGACGCCGAGCTTGCCGACCTGGTTGCCTCGTACCGGCCCGGCTGGGTCGTGCTCGCCGGCTGGATGCGAATTCTATCGGCGGCGTTTCTCGATCGATTCCCGAAGCGCGTCGTCAATTTGCACCCCGCGCTCCCCGGCACGTTCCCTGGCACACACGCGATCGAGCGCGCCTTCGCGGCACACCGGCGCGGCGAGATCGATCACACCGGCGTCATGGTTCACCTTGTCCCCGACGAAGGCGTCGATGCCGGCCCCGTTCTGGCGCAGGAGGTCGTGCCGATTCATCCCGATGACACGCTCGAGGCGCTTGAAGCGCGCATTCATGCTGTTGAACATCGCCTGCTGGTGAACACGCTGAGGGGATTGTGTGTAAAACGTGAAGCGTAAAACGTGATCACGTTTTACGTTTCAGAATTGATCAAGACCCCGACTCCAAAAGGAACTCCTATGCCTAAAGCCATTCTCTCCGTTCACGACAAAACCGGCCTGGCCGATTTCGCTCGCGGCCTGCATCAACTTGGCTGGACGCTGATCGCGTCCGGCGGCACGGCCAAACTGCTGCGCGAACACGATATTCCTGTGACCGAAGTCGCCAACTACACCGGCTCGCCCGAAATCCTCGGCGGCCGCGTGAAGACGCTCCATCCGGCGATCCACGGCGGGCTGCTCGCGCGCCCGGCCGAAGCCGATCGGGCCGAGTTGCTCCGACTCGGCTGGGACTACATCGATCTCGTCGCCGTCAACCTGTACCCGTTCGAGCGGACGATCGCGAAGCCTGGCGTGACCTTCGACGAGGCGATCGAAAACATCGACATCGGCGGCGTCACGCTGATCCGTGCTGCGGCGAAGAACCATCAGCGCGTCACGCTAGTGTGCGATCCGGCCGATTACCCGGCCGTGCTGGACGAACTCCGATCGGGCGGCGTGAGCGAGTCGACGCGCAGGCGGTTGGCCGTCAAGGGCTTCGCTTCGACGGCTCACTACGATGCGGCTATCTCGCAATACCTCGCGCCTGACGGCGCGCTGCAACTATCGGCGTACCCGGTGCAGACTTTGCGCTACGGTGAGAATCCGCATCAAGCCTCGACACTCTACACTTATGAGCCGGGTGCAGGGCCGTTGGGCGGCAAAGTGCTGCAAGGTAAGGAACTCTCGTATAACAACCTGCTCGACCTGGATGCGGCGTGGAAAGCGGCGGCGAGTTTCGACAAGCCGGCAATCTGCATCGTCAAACATCTCTCGCCGTGCGGCATCGCGTCGGCAGGCGAGCTGGTGGATGCTTTCACGGCTGCGCTGGCGTCCGATCCGGTTTCCGCGTTCGGCGGCGTGATCGCCGGCAACCGCCCGTTCGACGCCACGACGGCTGAGGCGTTGGGCGATCTGTTTGTCGAATGTATCGCCGCGCCGGGCTTCACCGATGATGCGCTCATGCTTCTTGCCAAACGCAAGAACTGTCGTCTGCTGGAAATGCCCGACACGCAGATCGAGCCACGTTACGAATTGCGTTCCATTACACGCGGGCTGCTCAAGCAAGACCTGGATATGGGCGACCCGGCCGGTGGTCAATGGTCGGTGGTCAGCAAGCGCCAGCCGACCGAGACGGAGTGGGCCGCGCTGCGCTTCGCGTGGAAAGCCTGCCAGCACGTCAAGTCGAACGCGATTGTCTTTGCGCAGGGCGAGGCGACAGTCGGCATCGGCGGTGGGCAGCCGAACCGCGTCGATTGCGTCCGCATCGCCGCCCAGCGCGCGGGCGAGAAGGCCAAAGGCGCGGTGATGGCCTCGGACGCTTTCTTCCCGTTCCCCGATTCGGTCGAAGTGGCGGCGCAGGCCGGCATCACTGCCATCGTGCATCCGGGCGGATCGGTTCGCGATGCCGACTCGGTCGCAGTGGCGGATGCGGCGGGCATGGCGATGGTGGTCACGGGGGTGCGGCACTTTCGACATTGATGGCTGATGAAGAACCGAGGATGAAGGACCGAGGACGAAGGACTAAGGACGAAGGACCAAGCGTGAAGGCCAGCCTTCGTCTTTCGTCCTGCGTCTATGGAAAGGAGAGCGTATGAACGAAGAACTCTTCACCCGATTCGAGTCTCTTACCTTCGACGACCTGCTCATCGTCCCCGGCTACACCGAGGTGCTGCCGGATCAGGTCGATGTGCGCACGCGGCTGACGAAGGACATCCGGCTCAGCATCCCGATCCTTTCGGCGGCGATGGACAGCGTGACCGAAGCGCGCCTGGCGATTGCACTGGCGCGCGAAGGCGGGTTGGGCGTGATTCACCGCAACATGCCGATTCAGGCGCAGGCCGCCGAAGTGGAAAAGGTCAAGCGCTCCGAGTCGGGCATGATCGTCGATCCGGTGACGCTGCCGCCGACGGCCACACTGCAAGAAGCGGAAGACCTGATGGCGAAGTTCCACATCAGCGGCGTGCCGATCATCGACGCGAGCCACGGCGGCAAGTTGGTCGGCATCCTGACCAATCGCGATGTGCGCTTCGTCGAGCCGGAAGACTTCTCGCGCCCGGTCAGCGAGTTCATGACGAACGGCAACCTGATCACCGCGCCGCTCGGCACCGGCCTGGAGCAGGCCAGGCGCATCTTGCAGCAGCACCGCATCGAGAAACTGCCGCTGGTGGACGCTGAAGGCCGGCTGAAAGGGTTGATCACCGTCAAGGACATCCAGAAGAAGCGCGATTATCCCAACGCCGCGACGGATTCACACGGGCGCTTGTTGGTAGGGGCCGCCGTCGGCGTGGGGACCGACGTGGAAGATCGAGTGGCCTGCCTGGTCGAAGAAGGCGTCGACGTCGTCGTCGTCGATACTGCGCACGGCCATTCGGCCGGCGTGATTCGCGCCGTCCAGCGCATCAAGAGCAACTGGCCGTCGCTGCCGGTGATCGCCGGCAACGTTGTGACAGAGGAGGGCACGCAGGCGCTGATCGACGCGGGCGTGGACGCGGTGAAAGTCGGCGTCGGGGCCGGATCGATTTGCACGACGCGCGTGATCGCGGGTGCGGGCATGCCGCAGATGTCGGCCATCTTCGAGTGTGCGCGCGTCGCGCGGCGGCAGGGCATTCCCCTCATCGCCGACGGCGGCATCAAGTATAGCGGCGACATCGCCAAGGCCATCGTCGCCGGGGCCGACGTAGTGATGCTCGGCGGGTTGCTGGCCGGGCTGGAAGAGTCGCCGGGCGAGGAGGTGTTGTACGAAGGCCGCCGCTTCAAGGAGTATCGCGGCATGGGTAGCCTCGGCGCGATGCAGGGCTTCGGCAAAGATCGCTACAGCACGGGGCAGGGCGGTTTGGGTAAACTGGTGCCGGAGGGTATCGAAGGGCGCGTGCCGTACAAAGGCTCGCTGCGCGACTTTGTGTATCAGCTCGTCGGCGGGCTGCGCGCAGGCATGGGTTACGCGGGTGCGGCCTCGCTCGAAGACCTGCGCACCAAGACGCGGCTGACGCGCATCACTAACGCCGGGTTGATCGAGAGCCACCCGCACGACGTGACCGTTACGAAAGAAGCACCGAATTACCAGCGGGTGATTTGAACCGCGAAGGCGCAAAGAGATTTAACCAAAAAGACACCAAGACACGAAGAGGTCTAGGTGTTTTCGTGGTGAGGCATCACTCCGTTCGCCGAACACGAGAATGCGCGGAGATCAAGTACCGCGCGCCCTGTGTTGAGGGCCAAAGACCTGATCGAAGAAACGCTCACGGTCGAGCATGGCCTGCCATTGGCGGTGCCGTTTGACCGATTCGATTCGGCGAGCGCGCGGCAGCGCCAGGAAGCGCATAGCTTCGATTGGCCCCAGTGCTTTGGTCAGCGCATCCAAAGCCCGTTGGACTAGCTCGTCTTCAGAGAGGGATCGAGAGGTTCTCATTGTAGGTGCTCCTTCTCACAGTAGGCCGGCGGTGTGCCGCACCAGATGGCCGGTTTCAGACGCCGAAGTCGGCCGATCAAGCGATCATCTACCGTGACGAAATCGGCCTGCGCCTGCTCGGCAAGCGCCACGTGCGCCGCATCGGCTGCACCCAAACCCCGATCGGCCAGGTCTTCGGCCCGCTCTCGGGCCACCGCCGCGTCAAACTTTGGCCGCGTACCAATCTCCTCTAGCAACGAAACCAGTTGCGCGCGTTCTTCCAAGTCGGCCGTCGCGCTGATTTCGACATCGTGCGCCAAGGATACGATCATCTCAATTTCTCCTTGTCGAACGTGATCGAGAATGAGTTCAACCGCGGCGGTTTCGAGGCGGATCCGAACGACACTCTGATCGTCGAATGGCCGACATAAGGCACAAACATCCAGATAAACCCGCCTGCGGACTGTCGATGAGGGCATAGTACGATAGATTATACTCCATTAAACGTTGGTGAATATACTGCGCGCGGTCACAAGTTGCGCCTTTTGCTGCTCAAAGCCCGCGTCCACGCGGGCGTCTATCCTGAGCGACCGCGAGGACGCGGTCGGTGAGCAAAACCGCAGATTGTTCCCGCGTCGAGTATAGTTCTTTTGTGGGCCTACAGTTTCCCCTGCGCGTCGGTCACGGCGACGGCCGCGATCGACACCACTTCATCGACATCATCGCCGGCTTGCAGCACGTGCACCGGAGCGCCGACGCCCAGCAAGATCGGCCCGATGGTCTGAGCGCCCCCCAACCGGCGCAGCAACTTGTACGCGACATTCGCCGCTTCCAGGTCGGGAAAGATCAGCACGTTGGCCTGCTTCACGCGGCTGAAAGGGAATCGCTCTTCGATCAGCTCCGGCACTAAAGCGACGTCGGCCTGCATTTCGCCATCCACGACGAGATCGGGTCGCCGGGCGCGCACCAGCTCGGCGGCGCAGCGAACTTTGTCCGCCAACGGATGCCGGACGCTGCCGAAGTTGGAGAATGACAGCATCGCCACGCGCGGCGTCAGGTTCAACTTGGCGGCGAAATCGGCGGCGAGCACCGCGATCTCGGCCAGGTCTTCGGTGGTCGGCTCGATGTTGACCGTCGCATCACTGAAGACGAACGCATCATCGCGCACGAGCACGACGTACGCCCCCGCCGCTTTGCGCACACCGGGCCGCGTGCGGAAGATCTGCAGCGCGGGCCGGATGACTTCCGGGTATTCGTAAGTCATGCCCGACAGGAACGCGTCGCCGTCGCCCTGGTGCACCATCATCATCCCGAACAGGTTCGGCTCGCGGACGCGCTCGCGTGCCCGGTCCAACGTGACGCCGTGTCGCTGGCGGAGTTGATAGTAGGCTTTAGCATACGCCTCGTGCCGGGGGTCGGTTCTGGGATCGACGATGTGCGGCTCGAAGCGCAGACCCAGGTCATTCACGCGCTGCCTGATCGCTTCCCGGCGACCCAGCAAGATCGGCTGGCCGATGCCTTCGTCGAGGATCGCCGCCGCCGCGCGCAGGATCGTCGTGTGCTCGCCTTCGGCGAAGACGATGCGTTTGGGCGCGGCTTTGGCCTTGTTGATGATACTGCGCCGCAAGCGCCGGCCTTGCCCCATGCGCGCAGCAAGGTGTTCGCGGTACTCCTTCACGTCGATTGGCTTGCGCGCCACGCCAGTCTGGATCGCCGCCTCGGCGATGGCCGGCGCGACCCACCACAGCGCGCGCGGGTCGAGCGGCTTGGGGATGATGTAGTCGCGGCCGAACTTGAGCGAGGCCAGGCCGTAAGCGTTCAAGACCGTGTCGGGCACGTCCGCGTGCGCCAGCGCCGCCAGCGCGCGCGCCGCCGCGATCTTCATCTCGTCGTTGATCGCCCGCGCCTGCACGTCGAGCGCGCCCCGGAAGATGAACGGAAAGCCCAGGACGTTGTTGACCTGGTTCGGGTAATCCGATCGGCCCGTCGCCACGATCGCATCCGGACGAGCGGCGCGCGCGTCTTCGTAGGTGATCTCCGGGTCGGGGTTCGCCATCGCGAAGAGGATCGGGTTAGGGCGCATCGTCTTGAGCATAGCGCCGCTGAGAATGCCTCCCACCGATAGCCCGATGAAGACATCCGCATCGACCAGCGCATCGGCCAGCGTCCCCGGTTGATCGCCCTGCGCGAAGATCGACTTCTCCGGGAACATTTCTTTCGTGCGCCCGCGATACACCAGCCCGGCGATGTCCGTCATCCAGATGTGCTCGTGCGGTATGCCGAGCCTGACGAGCAGGTTGGCCGTGGCGATCGCCGCCGCGCCCGCGCCGGAGAAAACGACTTTGATTTGGTCGAGTGTCCGATTCGTCAATTCGAGCGCGTTGAGCAGCGCCGCCGAGGCGATGATGGCTGTGCCGTGTTGGTCGTCGTGAAAGACCGGGATGTCGAGCATGTTTTGCAGCGCCCGCTCGATGAAGAAACACTCCGGCGATTTGATGTCTTCCAGGTTGATACCGCCGAAGGTCGGCGCGATGGCTCTGACCACGCGGATCACTTCGTCGGGATCGTGCGTATCGACTTCGATGTCGAACACGTCCACGTCGGCGAAGCGCTTGAACAGCACGCCTTTGCCTTCCATCACTGGCTTCGACGCCAGCGCGCCGCGATCGCCCAGGCCGAGGATGGCCGTGCCGTTGGAGATCACGGCGACCAGGTTGGCTTTAGCCGTGTAGTCGTAAGCGGCGTGCGGATCGCGCTCGACTTCTAGAACGACCTGCGCCACGCCGGGCGTGTACGCCAGCGACAGGTCGCGCTGCGTGTTCATCGACTTGGTCGGGACGACCGCGATCTTGCCGGGTCGGTCGCGTCGATGATACTCCAGGGCTTCTTGTGCAGTGACGGCCATGGCCTCTCCTTAATCGAGGTGTCACACGGTCACAGGCATTGTCGCTCGCTTGCGCGCTGTTTCCACATACTCCAGCGATTGATGCCGGAAGTACGTGTTGTACAACTCGGCGTAGTGGCCGCCGCGCGCCATGAGCGATGCGTGGGCCCCTTCCTCGATGATCTTGCCCTCGCGCAGGACGATGATGCGATCGACCAAGCGCACGGTGGAGAGCCGATGCGCGATCAGGATCGATGTGCTGTCTGCCAGGATCAGATCCAGCGCCTCTTTGATCTGCGACTCGGTGAAGGGGTCGATGCTGGCCGTGGCTTCGTCCAGGATGAAAATGGCGGGTCGCTGCGCCAAAACGCGCACCAGCGCGACGAGCTGGCGTTGTCCCATCGACAGCCGATCGCCGCGTTCGCCCACGAAGCCACGGC
>DATBWU010000013.1:0-7058 GCA_036514635.1 Anaerolineae bacterium
GCGTCTTAAAAGTCCATTTCGCCGTCATTCTGAGGCGCGAAGCGCCGAAGAATCTCCATGTTTGCGCCGAAAAACGAGATTCTTCGCTCGCTGCGCTCGCTCAGAATGACATCACCAGAGAGTTTTAAGACACTCTCTCACTGGCAAACGTCATCTGATGTCGCACTAGCTCCAGCCGATCCCGCACGTAACTTGCGAATTCCCACCATAGCTCGTCCTGCACGCCGCGCCCGCGCGCCAGGTAAGTCTCCAGCCGCTCCGCCATCGCTGCCAGTGGCAGCGCGTTGATCTGATGCTCCGCCGCCTCGATCAGGTTCGCACGTTGGCCGAACTGCTCAAATGCCTCTTCGACCGCCGCGCCCAAGGTTGTATCGCCATCTTCGGCGACCAGAGCGAACGTGCCGCCCCGCACGGCGATCACGCCGCTGGCGAGACCCAATGCAAAAGTCTGCCGCGCGCGATCGTCTGTCGCCAGCGCCTCGAAAACATAGTAATTGCGTTGCGCCGAGGCCCGCTCGAACGCCTCGCGCGTCGCTATAAACGCAGTTATCTCCTCTGGCACGATCCCAATCTCGACATGGAGGAACTGCACCTGGTCGCGGCGGCCGGTGCCCACCAGTGTCGAATTCTCAAATGCGAAACCGGAATTCGTTTCGTCAGGTACGCCCACCAGCCACCAGCCCTGTGGAGCAGCCCGGCGCTCCAACTCTACGGCACGACTGTCGATGCGCCGGTAGGCTGCCTCTAGTGTCGCCGCTACCAGGTCATCGCCGGCCGGAAGCGTCTCTCCGGCCCGGGTCTGAAGATCCGCTGCCTGCATCTCCATCAGCTCCAGCAACGACCATGTGGCCGTTTGTCGGCGCGCCTGCGCCAGCGCGGCATCGTACAACATCTGAAACAGCTCGTCTTCGTCCATGTCCATCACCCGTGCCAGAGAGTCTGATAGGGGAGCCGTCTCGATCTGGGCTTGTAGCCGCTCGGCTAGTGCAGCATCGGTCAAGTCCACGTCGGCGTAGGGGTGCGCGACGAGCTGTGCTTGAACCGTGGAACGCGCCGTTGCGACCCGCTGCGACACCGTCCGGCAGCGAGTGACAAACTGCCCGACCTTTTCGCGCTCGCGCTGGGCCTGCCCACGTGCCTCCTGCAACACACCGATCGCAGCGGCGGTGGCATCCACGGTCAGTGCGTGCGCCTCACGATCGTTCACCAGCCGCTCGGCCATCAGCACCACTGCCGTCACCCCAACACCCCGATCGACCACCTGTAGTAGCGTTGTCAGCATCTCGATCAGATGCGTGATCGTCCGGCGCGATGCGTTGGCACGCAGAAAATCGTTGATGCGCGTTTGCAGCGGCTCCAGTTCCTTCTCTGCCTGGCGCATTCTCGCCAGGGCCTCGCTCCGCTGCTGTTCGAGTGTGCGGATGTTCGCGTCGCACGCTTCGACGAATGCCTTCAACCACACCGCCGGCCGCATGTGCGGATCGCGGTACAGCCCGGCAAATGCTTCAGCCAGCAGCGGCGAAGCCTCGCGCTTGATGCCCGCCGCGCGCCGGGTGATGAGCGGCGTCCAGCGGCCACTCGGCTGTGGCGTCAGCGCGCGCTGCAGGTGGCTAAATACGCGCGGCGCGCGTTCCTTTTCGTTCCTTTCAGTCAACCCTTCGATCAGCCCGCCGAACGCGATCACCGAGTTGAACGCGCGGCCGTTCTCATCGGCGCGCACGGCATCCATCAGTGCCTCGGCTGTCAAGCCATAGCGTGCCAGAAAACTCTTCACCTCTACAGCGTAGTCCAGCGTAAGCGGTGTCGCTTGATTGTCCATCGCAGCCTCTCTTCGCATTTCGCCCCTCGTGTATCACATCACGCTTTGCCCTCAAACGCCAACATCCCTATACTACTCACGCCTCCCCGCACCTCTCGAGCAGCTGTTCCACCACCTGCTGCGCCTGGCCCAGCGCCAGCGATTCATCCAATGCGTTCAAGTTCACGGCAGCCAGTGCGGCATTGAACGATGCCAGGAAACCGATCCGGTCGTGTGCGCCCAATTCGTCCTCGCCGCGTGTATTGACCATCAGCGACTGCAGCCGATCGCGCATCGCCGGTGTCGTCAGCAGGTGAATCCCTAATGCTACCTGGCGCAGAAAGGCATCCGTCGCCGTGTCGCTCAATTTGCCGCCGGGGTCTTCGCCTTCGGGCCACTCGGTCAGGTCGACCTGAAACAGCACATCGAAGGGTGGCCGGGCAAACGTCACCGTCTCGCCGTTGACGAACGCATGCCGGAAGCCTTCGCGGTACACCACGTCTAGCTCGCGCGTCAGCGCGGCGAAGTTGTGCCCGATATTCGGCCCTCGTCCATTGAAAGCGCGCGGCCCGATCAGCACGCCCCACACGCTCAGGTTCGTCGCCCCGCGCCGCTCCAGCAGGTGACGCGTGTAGTAGGCGTCGTGGATAATCGTTGCCGAGCCTAGCCCGCCGACGGCACTGCTCACCTTCACGATCAACAGTGGCTGTTCACGCCGTACTTCGGCCTCCCGCTCGGCCAGCACTTGCTGCATGGACATGCGCTTGCCCAACACAGTCGGATAGAAAATATCCAGCGCGCGCGATGTCGCCGTGTGGATCGTAGCGATGTCGAGCTCGTAGTCGAGAATGCCGATCGGCCGCCACTGGCCCGCGCCGTGGCCGTAAGTCAGGGCCACTGGAATTCCGCGCAGCAGTCGGCGGTAGCGGCGCGCCAGTTGCGGGTAGTTCTCCAGCTCTGTCCGACTGTCCTCGACACCGAAGTGGCACATCTCGCCATCCATCAGTGCGATGTGAACGCCACCGGGCAGGATCGTCTCGAAGCGATCCCCCCGATCAGAATCGCGCCATAGGTAGCCGGACACTTGGGTGTCGAGCGTGTCCTGCGCTTTGAGGTGAGTCACGACCCGACCGCCGGCCCCACCCAGGCCATCGTACAGCAGGCGAGCCGTCGGCAGCCGTCGAGGCGCTGCAGAGGATTTCCGCCTGTCGCCATCGGCGGCGCTGGGCGTAATGCGTGTCACCTTTAGTTGAGTTTTCATGGTCATCCTCTATCATCTCTAGAAGGCATCTTTACATGCCGATTTCTTCTTCCACATCGACCACATCGCGCCGGCGAAAGAAATTCTGGTAACCGATGACGAAGCGACTTAAGTACACATCGTCGCCGTCAAACAGCAGGTGTGTCTTGACCGGGTGCCCGTCGAACCACATGGGCACGCCGCGGCTTTCGATGCGCGGCCCTTCCGGCCCAAAGACGAGAACCGCATACTCTTCTTCGCCGACGTCCCGCCCAAGCCGGATGCGACTTTGCGGACTATTGCCGATACCCCACACCTCGCCCAGCGCGAGATCGCGCAACTCGATTCGCTGCATGTCCCCGGTCTGGGGATCACAGATTTCCAAGACACCTTCATCACTGGGTATTAGCTCGGCAGTCTTCGCTGCCGGCCGGGATCGAATGAACCAGGCGCCGATTAACCCTGCTACCAGCGCAGTCCCGACGATCACTGGAAGCCATGGAAAGGTTGATCCATTCGTTTTGGGCGGATTGGACACAATGGGCTGGGCGGTGGATGTCTTGGTTGGAGATGGTTGTGGCGTTGCAGTCGGATTCGGTACATGGGTCACTGCAACATCTGCCGTAGGAACCGGAGTGGCGATTGGCGCGAAAGCCGCAAAGGCTTGCTCGACCCGGCTCACATCCTCCGGCTTTTGCACCATGAGCACGATCCCTTTCGCCGTTGCGGCCAAGTCTTGCCAGGCGGGCAGCCACTCGGCGCGAGGGGTCAGGCCGACCAACACGATTGACACGGTGACGCCGCGCCGGGCATACATCGCACCCAGGTCGCGCAGATGCTGGGCGTATATGATGCGGTCGGCAGCGGATTGTGTGGAATCGGAGTCCGGAATCCCGTCGGTGATGAGGATAACATCAGTCGTGGAGTCGAGAGCGTTCAGCAGATCGGCCAGCACCTCGGCGAGTGGTGTTCCACCAAGCGAGGCCGATTGGTCGAAAGCCGCCGAGACGCGCGCATCCAGCGCCGGATCGAGTAGGCGGGTAGCGGTGATGGCGGTAGTCGTAGCTCGCGCGCCGAAGAAGATGATGCGCACCATGTCGGTGTTGCTCGCAAACGAGCGCAGTCGAATAAGACTCGCTTCCGTCGCCTCGCGTGCAAGCATCTGCGCCTCGGGTGTGTTGACGACGGAACGGCTTTGATCGACAAGGAAGGTGTAATGGCGTGCCGTCGCATCCATCTCCGCCGCGTGGATGGGATTGACGAGCCTGAACACGAGCACGAATAGGAGCACGCACAAGGCTAACGTTGCGATTACGATCAACAACAAGCAGCCGCAGCAGCGAAAGCCGAGCGCGCGAATGCGGCGGGGATTCACCATGTCCATATCAGCCTCCCTTCATAACAGACATCTCAATCGCTGTTCACCTTCGCCTGCAGCTTGCCCGTGCACATTACTCGGCGTGATCGCCATGCACATTCGGCCCTGACTTCGACTCATCTGCGCCCTGCGAGCATAGGTATACCGCGCCGGCCAGCATCGCGCATCAGTCGCTCGCGCTAAACACATGGGGGATAGAGAAACAAAAAGAGACCGATTCGATCGGTCTCCTGGACTAAAAGGTAGATTCAAGTGCACCTAGCTCAACGCGTCGTCAGGCGGCTATGTTACTTCCTTGTCCCTCTATTCCTCCTCAGTGTGTATGCGGCCAGCGTTCGAGCCGGCGCGTCTGGCCCATGCCCTGCGTCGTCTTGTGGCCGGTGCCACAGAACCAGGCATAGTCGGCCAGCATATTGAGCAGTCGGATCGCTTGCACATCCTCCCGGTCGCGTCGTATGACAGTATACGCCACTTGGCCCACACAGCCAATCTGCGAATACGTCTCGAACTTCAGCACTTCGGATCGGATGTCGAAGCGCGACACGGCCACGAATTGCTCGACCCAATCCAGAAGCGCCTCGGCCGGCTCGATCGGCTGACCGGAGAAGGCCTGCCAACCTTTCAGGTAACTGGCGAACAGCGTGCGCGGTTCCGGCAAGGGATCATCGATATGATGCTTGTCCGGCGGCGGAAAGCCGATACGGCGGCTCGTGGGCGATTCGAAGCGCAAGACGATGAGCGGCGACGTGCCCGCCTGCTCGACGATATCGGCGTACGGGCGATGCTCCACGTCGGCATTGCCATCGATCTCCAGGATGCGCGTCCCGATCCGCAGCGTGCGTTCCTGCTCCATGCCGTTCGACACGAACGGTCCGTACTCATCCTCCAGCAGTGTCACACGAAAGTGATAGCGCTCCTCACCATCGGCGATGAGCGGCGACAAGGTGAACGGCTTTGGCTCGGCCTCGTCGTGGACGAAGTCGGCCAGCGGCGACTCGGCGGCCTTGAGCCAGCGGTACAAGAGCGCATTCAAGGCGCGGTAGACGTTGCCGGCCTCCTCGGGCAGGCTGCGGATGGTCTTGAGCGGAACGGTGATCGAGTAGGGCATCCCGACCGTTCTATTTTCTGCGCGGCCGCGCCGGTTTCATGAGGCGCTCGCGCGACGTGCCCCGGACGACTTCGACGTACGTCCCGCGATCGCCGTCCCACTGGTACAGGTGGACATCGTACATGGTGCTCATCGTGCAGCCCATCGCAAACGACAGCGCGGCCGGGGCGGCCAGAAAAACGTGAAAGCGCCGCGCGCCGATCTCTGCCTGGATCGTCGTGAAGGCCGTGTAGAACTCGCGCACCAGTTCCTCCCACACGCCGGCCTCGTTCGGCAGGTGCACCACTTCGTCGGTGTCGCTGTTGGAAATCACGACGATGTCCGCCGCGATGCGGCGCGCCGCCAGGAAGGCGCGCACGTCTTCGACACTGAGGCGGCTGATACGCACGGCGATGGCGACATCGGTCGGCGCTTTCTTCCGACTTGTTTTCCCGGATGCAGGTTTCGGTTTGTTAGCCTGCCGGGCTTCCAGCCAGGCTTTGATCTGTTTGCCGGCCCAGAGCAGGATTTTCGTCGCGTCGGCCAGCGTTTGGGCGTCGGTGGGGCTGATGGGAATCATGCTTCGCTCTCGTTCACTTGCGCTTTGAATAACGCGCGATGCCGAGGATCAGGATTTCTTCCCAGCGTGTTCGCAGGAAGCGCAAGAGAGGAATCATCTCTTTGCTGGCCGCGCTATCTTTGCGGCTTAGGGGTCGAAGGATGCAGCGGAAAGCCGCCTTTATCCTCTTCCTCCGTTGCCAGCGGTAACGTCGACTTCATTCCATCTTTTCTTCCGGGCTCACCGCGCTTGTTTTCGACGAACCATTCGAAGTTCTTGCCTTCCGGATCGGGTTTATCCGCTGTGCGTGGATAGTGAATGGGCAACTTCGAGCGCGGCTTGCTAAGCAATGTTTGCAGATCGCGCACGTTATCGAGATCGGCAAAAGCAGGTCCGTGCCGCGACTCCAGCATGTCCTTGAATTTCGTGATCCAGGCGCCCTTCTTAGACTTCGCGTCCTCCCAGCCACCGTCCAGACCGGCGTAATGCTTACCGGGATCCATCAGCTGCAGCGCCGTAACAGTCAACATCACGCTGCCAAAGCCCAGCGGCTTGGCAAAGCCCAAGCGATGGCACATGCCCGGCTCGAGTTCGAGTGCCCACACCAGTGCGCCCAGTTCCACGGGCGCCAGATTCTCAAAGTCGATCGTGAACTCAAACGCGCTGTCTGGCTTGCGCGCTCCTATAATCGTCCGGTTCTGATCGTCAAGCCCATCGTGTTTCTCGTCGGTCGCCCGCGTGTACTCTGCTTGATTTGCCGCGCCATGATGGCGGTACACTTTGCGCCCCCGTAGCTGTGCTCCTTCCGTATCGTACGTCACGTCCGCCGGCTTGCCTTGCCCGTCGGCCAGATAGAACAGTGTCGTCGTCGGCTTGGGCGAGGAGAGAATCGCCAGGGTGATGTCATCCTCTGAGCCGGCATCGTGGATCAGCCGTGCATGCGAGCACTAATGCCAACAGGATTACAACAAGCGACCAGATTGATGCTTTGCCGAT
>DATBWU010000014.1:0-9504 GCA_036514635.1 Anaerolineae bacterium
TACTCGGTCACCTGATCGACGCGCCGACGGCCTGCCGGTCTGGATCGATCAATCGCTCGCCCGCTTCCAGACGGTGTACGCGGCAGCCGGGCATCCTAACGCGGTCTTTCCCATCGTGTTTACAAAGTTGGTCGAGATCACGCGCGGGCGTCTGGCCGACGTGACCGGCACCTGAACAACTGACCCTCTCCGGCGATCCGCTCGCCCCGAGAGGGCATCTTATACGGAGAGACGACCTATGACCATTAAGCGAGTTGCGATACTGACCGGCGGCGGCGACGTGCCCGGCCTGAACCCGTGCATCAAGGCGATTGTGACGCGCGCCGAAGAGGAGGGCTTGCAGGCCGTCGGCATGCGACGCGGCTGGGGCGGCTTTGTCGACATTAACCTGGACGATCCGGAGTCCATCGCCGCCAACGCGCTCGAACTGAATCGCGCGATGGTGCGCACGATCGATCGCACCGGCGGGACGTGGCTGCATACCTCTCGCACGAACCCGGGCAATGTGCGCGAGCGCGAAGTGCCCGAACATCTCAAAGCCAGCGCCGTGCCGGGCAGCAAGGAAGGCCGGCTCGACGTCACGCAGCACGTACTGAAAGTCATCGCGAAGCTCCAGATCGATTGCGTGATCGCGATCGGCGGCGACGATACGCAGAGTTACGCCGTGCGCCTGCACCGCGAAGGCATCCCCGTGCTGTCTATCCCCAAGACGATGGACAACGACGTCTACGGCACAGACTACTGCATCGGCTTTTCCACGGCGATCACGCGCAGCGTCGACTTCATTCACTCGCTGCGCACGTCCGCCGGCTCGCACGAGCGCGTCGCCGTGGTCGAACTGTTCGGGCGCAACTGCGGCGAGACCTCGCTGATCGCGGCGTACCTATCCGGCGTAGAGCACGCGCTGATCTGCGAAGTGCCGTTCGACCCGGAGCGGCTGGCCCGGCTGGTGACCGAGGATAAGCGCCGCAACCCCAGCCACTACGCCATGGTGACGGTGTCCGAAGGCGCATCGATGATCGAAGGATCGGTCGTCGAATACGGCCAGGAGGATGCCTACGGCCACAAGAAGCTGGGCGGCATCGGCGCGCACACCGGCGATGTGCTGAAGAAACTGACCGGCCAGGACATCATTTACCAGCAACTGGCTTATCTGATGCGCAGCGGCGAGCCGGATTCGCTCGACTTGATGGTGGCGTTGAACTACGCGCACATGGCGATCGACCTGATCACGCAGGAACTGGTCAACCGTATGGTCGTGCTGCGTAACGGTATTTACACCAACGTGCCGATCACGACGTTGCAGGAAGGCCTGAAGCGTGTGGACGTCGACGCGCTGTACGACGTGGAGAAGTATCGCCCGAAGGTGCGCCACATGGACGGCAAGCCGATGTTCTTGTATTAACCCCCCAGGTGACCGGCACTTCAGCAAGTGCCGGTCACCTGATCGGCCTCCTCTCCGGCATGCCCGCGCGGCGCGGGAATCGATCGGGCGTCGGCCCGATTTTGTCGATGACGACGATCGCGCGCGCTTCGCTCAGCCCCGGAATCGCTACCGGCGCGATGCGCCGAACGCGACCCCCCAGCGCCGCGATCGCCGTGCCTGCCTGCTCCACTTCAGTTTCTACATCGCCCGACTTGTGCGCCAGGGCGACCCCACTCACCCGCGTGAAGGGCAACACATACTCGGCCAGCGTGTCCAGCGCGGCGACCGAGCGCGCCACGGCGACATCGTACTGTTCGCGCTGAAACGAGTCGCGAGCCGCGTCTTCGGCGCGCGCGTTGACGACGGTCACGTGGCTCAATTCCAGCAACTCGATCACCCGTCGAAGAAAGTCGCACTTCTTACGTGTCGCTTCGAGGAGCGTCACGCGCACATCGGGCCGCGCGATGCCGATAGGCAGGCCGGGAAAACCCGCGCCACTGCCAACGTCGATGATCCGGGAACCGGGATGCACATCGCACGCGGCCAGCACACTCAACGAATCGAGGAAATGCTTGCGAGCGATGTCGAGCGGATCGACGATGGCCGTGAGGTTGACGCGCCGATTCCACTCGATCAGTTCGGCGGCGTAACGCTCGAAACGATCGCGCCGATCGGGTGCGAGGTTCAAGCCGAGCGCGCGTGCGCCATCCTGCACCGCCATGCGAAGCGCATCGAACGGCGCGCGATCAGTCATCGCTGGGATTGGGGGGTTGGGGTAGGTGTTGGCCGCAGAACGAACGTCCTCGGTGGTGGGAGCGTGTTGTCGGGCGCCGGCGCGATAGGCGTCGCTCCCGGCCCGAAGGTCTCGCTGGGTATTGGGACGAATTGCGATGTGGGCGTCGGAACAGGCGTATTGGTCGAGATCGGCACTGGCGTCGGAACGGGCGTGTCGGTGGAGTTAGGAACCGGCGTCGTCAACGGCGGCGGATTGCCCGGCGATTGAGTCGGCACCGGGACCGGCGTGTCGGTGCTGGTCGAGCTGGGTACAGCGGTGGGCCGAGGCGTCGGCGTGCGCGTGGGCGTCGGCGTGAACGTCGCGCCGGGCGGAGGTGTGCTGGTGATGCTCGGCGCCGGCGTGTCGGTGGGCAGGAACAGCACCACGTTGTTGTCCACCCAGCCGGTCAGGTCGGTGTCGAACGTGCTCACTTGCAGCCAGGTTCCCTGTTGAGCCAGCAGCGCGACTTCGGTGCCGGCGGCCAGTTGGGCGATGATGCGCGATGTTCGATCGGGCCGCTCGAACAGATCGGTTGGCGCGATGATACGACCGCGCAGCTGAGGGGTGGCGGTGGGGCTGGGTGTGTAGGTCGGCGTCGGAAGCGGCGAAGCCGGTTGAGCGAATAAGCCTCGACCGAGTACGATGCTGAAGAAGATAATGGCGGCCACGCCGCCGAGCAGAATCCGGCTTCGGGCCGTGTGCAGCAGGCGCGGTCGCCAGGCGACAAACGGAAGGCGGCGGCCCTCGAACGCGGCGTCCAGCGCCTCGACGAACTGCTCGATGCTTTGGAAACGATCGGCCGGATCTTTCGCAGTGGCTTTCTGCAGCACGCGCTCCAGGCTGCGCGGCAGATCGCGCCGCAGCGAGACCAGGCTCGGCAATGCTTCACGGGAGTGCTTGGCGATCAGGGCGAAGGGTGTGTCGGCCTCGAACGGCAGGCGGCCGGTGAGGAGCTCGAAGAAGATCACGCCCAGCGCGTAAATGTCACTGCGCGGATCGACCGTGCCGCCCTGCGCCTGTTCCGGCGCCATGTAGGCCGGCGTGCCGACCATGGACATGCTGGCCGTGTGCAGGGTCGAGCCGATGATCTTCGCCAGTCCGAAATCGGTCAGCACGACGCGATCCCCGTTCGCCAGGATGACGTTGGTGGGCTTGAGATCGCGGTGAACGACGCCAGCCTTGTGGGCGTAGCGCAGCGCCGCGCACAACGCATCCAAGATGCGGCGGACTTCGGGCAACGGCAGATGCTCATTGCGCGCGTTCAGTTCCCGCAGCCGATCCTTCAGCGTCGGCCCGGGCACGTACTCCATGACGACGTAGGAGTTGAAGTCTTGCAGGCCGGAGTCGAACACTTCGACGATGTTGGGGTGATGGAGTGAGGCCAGTGTGCGCGCTTCGCGGCGGAAGCGCTCGGTGAAACCGTCCTCGCCGACCAGGAAGGAATGCAGCACCTTCAGCGCCACGACGCGATCCAGTTCGGTATCGACGGCACGATACACTTCGGCCATGCCGCCCATGCCGATGAACTCGACGCAGCGATATTTTCCAAGCGTAGCGCCAACCAGGTTGCGGCTCATGGGTCCATTGCAGACGGGCCGACCGGGCGTCGGCTTAACCTCCCCCCTAGATATTATAGCCGCTCTATCCAAATCGGATCAATTGGAATTGGTATGAAGCATCGGCCAGTCATCAGTGCAAGAGGGTTGCGGTATAATGTGGCCCACCGCCTGTTCACGGCGATACTCTTGTGTTATACTGCGCCTCGAAAGCGCACCGCGTGGCCGCGTGGAGTATATCCTGCGGCCTGTGATCGGTTGTGCCTACACTGGTTCTGCGGAGGCGAGCTGTGTTTGATCCGACCACGCACTGGTTTTATTCATCCCAAATGCCCAGCGCGGGCGCGATCGCCGAGAATATGCGTCACGAGTTCTGGGAGATGCACGTGTATGGGGTGTGGTTCACCTGCACGCGCGCAGAGAACCCCTACTCCTTCCGAGGGCTGTGGGAAGGCAAGCGGTTCGAAGTGGAGATGGTCCCGCGCCAATACCTGATCGTCCGCTCGAAGGAAGAGCTGCCGTGGATCAGCGAGGGCTTTAAGCGCGCGCTGCGCTTGGTGCCGACGTTCAAGTATCAGGAGCCGGATGGGCGTTATGCCGCAGAGTGGCGCGTGGACGGGCGCGAGGCGCGCTGGCAGGCGATGCAGGGTAAGCCGGCGTTTAAGAACTTGAAGCGCCTGGACATGCGTCCGACCGTGTCGGGCTAAAGAACTGCTCCAAACCCTCCCGCAGGGTGCAAAGCGTGAAACCTGCAGGAGGGTTTCTTTAGGGGATACCTCTCTCGCGAGCGATCTGGCGGGCGGCGAACTTCGCCGCCCGTTTCAATTTCGACGAGTCGATCAGCACCGTCGTGCTTTCCGCCCAGGGCCTGTCGCGGAACAGCGGCTTCAGGCGCTCCCACACACCGCGAAAGAACGAACTCTGGCGATAGGCTTCCAGGTGGTCAACGGACTGCCAGTGGCTGATCGTATACAGGTTGCCTTCGCCGCCGGTGTCGATGAGCAATTGCAGGAACAGGCAGCCGGGAAAGGCCCGGATGCGATCGCAGGCCTCTTCGTAAATCCGGCGAAACTCCGCCAGTCTCTCCGGCTTGATCTTCATGCACACCAATCGCACGATCATGATTCTCCCCCCGTGGGTTAGGTCTGAATCACGCCATTTCGGGGAGATCAAACACGGGTGAGCGCGAGGAGTTACGCGGGCCAGGCAAAAGCCAGGATTATCTGGCCCTGCCCGTCATCACGGCCAGCTTCACTTCATTGATGGCGCGGGTCACGTCAATGCCGCGCGGGCAGGCTTCCACGCAGTTGAAGGCGGTGCGGCAGCGCCACACGCCCATCGTGTCGGCCATGATCTCCAAACGCTCCTCGGGTATTTGATCACGGCTGTCGAAGATGAAGCGGTGCGCCTGGACGATGGCCGCCGGGCCGACGTATTCCCCGTTCGCCCAAAACATCGGGCACGATGTGGTGCACGCCGCGCACAAGATGCACTTGGTCGTATCGTCGTAGCGAGCGCGATCTTCGGGCGATTGCGGCCGCTCGCGCGCGCCGGGATCGTCGTCGTTCACTAAATAGGGCATCACCGAGCGATATTTGGCGAAGAACGGTTCCATGTCCACGACCAGGTCTTTGATGATCGGCAGTCCCAAGAGCGGCTGAACCCTAATCTTTTTCCCCACGTCCTTGATCAGCACTTTGCAGGCCAGCGCGTTGCGCCCGTTGATGCGCATCGCATCTGAACCGCAGATGCCGTGCGCGCACGATCGGCGCAGCGTGAGCGCACCGTCCTGATACCACTTCACCTGATGCAGCGCGTCCAGCACGCGATCGGTCTCCTCGGCCTCGAGGTCGTGCTCGCTCCAATACGGCTTCGCATTCCTCTCCGGATCGAAACGCTGAATTTTCAAATGGACTCTCATCGATGTGTCTCCTCGGGTGACTGTTCCCACTTTGCCCACTGCCAGCCGAAGGTCGTCCGCGTCAAACCCCATTTCGTTTTGGCCTGCTCCACTTCCGCCAACAAGCGGCGATGCCAGCCGTCTGAATCGTGGAGCGGCACACCATCTTCGATCATCTCAAGGAAGAAGGGTTCGCCACTATGCATTTGCGTCAGCATCTCATCAACGGTCTTGACGACCGGCTGCACAATTCCATGCGTGCGTTGATAAACTTGCCGCCACGCGATTGGCGCGGCCGTGAGCACGAACACATCTGCGTCGCTGTCTTCGCGAAACTCCCCGCGCGCGACCGAGCCATACAACAGGATCAGCAATGCGCCCAGGCTCCGAGCATGATCGGCGAAATCTTGGACATGGCGCAGATGCGGATAGTCAAGATAGGTTCTTTTCGACGAAGTCGAGGATGTACTCGGCATAGCGTAAACACTCGGTTCCCAGCGCCTCATCGTATGCATCGGCCGGGGAGCCTGAAGCCAGGCTGTCCGGGTAACGTGAACGGAATCAGTATTTCCGTTCCTTCGGCTCGAACTTAGTGATCGTCACCGGCTTGTACGTCGTCTCGAGCGCGCCGTTCCTCTGCGTCACAAAGGTGTGCTTCAGCCAGTTGGCATCGTCGCGCTTGGGGAAATCTTCGCGCCAGTGCGCGCCTCGGCTCTCGGTGCGGATCAGCGCGGCGTGCGCGGTCACCTCGGCCAGGTCGAGCAGGCAACCGAGTTCCCACGCCTCGTATAGATCCGTGTTGAAGCGCCGGCCCTTGTCTTCGATCGAGATGTGCGTGTAGCGCTCCTTCAGTTCGCGAACTGTGTCGAGCGCCTGCTGCACCGTCGGCCCCTCGCGGAACACCCCCACATCCTTCATCATCACCTTTTGCATCTCGTCACGGATTTTGGCCGGCTTCTCTTTGCCCGTGGCGGTGCGGATCCAATCGAGCTGAGCAGATGCCTCGGCTTCGGGAGTCGCGGGCAACGACGCAAAGTCGGCTTGCTTGCAAAAGTCGGCCAGCGCCTTGCCGCCGCGCCGGCCGAACACGACCAGATCGACCAGCGAGTTCGTGCCCAGGCGATTCGCGCCGTGCACCGACACGCAGGCGCACTCGCCCGCCGCGTACAGCCCGCGCACGATCGTGCCCTGCGCGTCGGCCAACACGCGCCCGTCGTTGTCGGTGGGGACGCCGCCCATCGCGTAATGCGCGGTCGGCTGGACGGGGATGCCTTGCCTCAACGGCTCGACCCCCAGGTACACGCGCGCCATCTCGAACACGTCGGGCAGCGCGGCTTCCAGGTGCTCGGCGGTGACCGGCTTGCCGTCCGGCCCGCTCCGGTATGTGTTGATCGTCTCGGGCCGCGAATCGATGTACACGTAGTCCTTGCCGCCGATGCCGCGCCCTTCGCGCACTTCCAGGTAAATGCAGCGCGAGCACACGTCGCGGCTGGCGAGGTCTTTCATCGTCGGCGCGTAGCGTTCCATGAAGCGCTCGCCCGTGTCGTTGATGAAAATCGCGCCCTCGCCGCGCAGCGCCTCGGACAACAAGATGCCCATCTTGTAGATGCCGGTCGGGTGAAACTGGAAGAATTCCATGTCCTCCAGCGGCAGGCCGCGCCGCAGCGCGATCGCCACGCCGTCGCCGGTCAGCGAGTGCGCGTTCGACGTGACCTGATAGATTCGCCCAAAGCCGCCGATCGCCAGCAAAACGGCTTTGGCGTGGAAGACGTGCATCTCGCCGGTCAGAATCTCGACGGCGACGATGCCCCGGCACACGTTGCCTTCGACCAGCAGATCGATCATCTGGAACTCGTCGAAGAACTTGACGTTCTGCTTGATGCACTGCTGGTACAGCGTTTGTAGGATCATGTGGCCGGTTCGGTCGGCGGCTTTGCACGATCGCATCACGGGAGCCTCGCCGTTGTTGCGCGTGTGCCCGCCGAAGCGGCGCTGCTCGATCTTGCCGTCGGGCGTGCGGTCGAAGGGCAAGCCCATGTGCTCCAACTCGATCACGGCGTCGATCGATTCTTGGGCGAGAATCTCCGCCGAGTCTTGATCGACCAGATAGTCGCCGCCCTTGACCGTGTCGTACATGTACCATTCCCAGTGATCTTCTTCCATGTTGCCCAGCGGCGCGGCGATGCCGCCCTGCGCCGTGCCGGTGTGCGATCGCGTGGGATACAGTTTAGAGATGACGGCGGTGCTGACGACCTTCGAGGCGTGCAGCGCCGCCATCAAACCCGCGCCGCCCGCGCCGACGACCAGCGCATCGAATTGATGATGGTGTGCCATAGTCTAAATCACCAGTGAAGGAATCAGGAACAACACGTAGCCGCCTGCGACCAGCCAGACCAGGCCGAAGGCGCCGAGCACGCCGAGCACGATCTTGCGCGGCGATCCTTTGCGCATGTAATCGGTCAGCACGATGCGCACGCCGTTCAGCCCGTGCAGCCACGCCAGGAATAGCATCGACAGATCGATGGCGATCCACACCGGGTTGTTTTGGAAGCGCGTCGCGACGAACTGGCCCGTCACCTCGGTGATGTCGCGCTCGATGTGCATGATGAACAGGTGGAACAGTACCAGGAACACCATGATGACGCCGGAGACCCGCATGAAACCCCAGGCGAGCTTCTCGAAGCGATTGGCGCTGGGGACCGGCGCACTGTTGGACGCCGACAAGATCACCCGGCGGCCCTCACCGAGCGCAGTGCCTCGCCACAGCAGGTACAGCACTGGCAGCGCCAGTGGCCCGGCAACCACCAGCGCGTACGGCACGTCTTTCAGATCGCGGAACATGTCCTGAAGGCTCATGCCGATCAGCTTGTTCAGCATAAAGTAGCCAATGAGCGGCGTGAGCACAACGAACACGGCGACGCCGATCCAGAAGATGGGCTGGCGATAGCGCGTCGTTTGGGGGAAGTAATCGAACAGCATCACGCGCAGGCCGTTGAGGGCGTGATACACCACGGCCATGACCAGCAGGAACTCAAACGGGCGGAACCAGGGTTGATGATAGACAGCCGTCGCGTCGTTGTAAGCCTGGGCGCCGCGAGCCAGTTGCAGGGTCTCGAAGATGTGCAGCGAGAGGAAGTAGACCACGGCCACTCCGCTGATGCGGTGCATGAGCCAGGTCAATTGGCCTGTGCCTCCACGGTACACAGTGGGCCTCCTTCAGTCAGGTGACAGGTGACCGGCACTCCGAAAGGGGTAAAGTGCCGGTCACTTCGCAGCGAAGACGATTATATCTCACCTGCTACAGTGGGGCAAACAAAAGAGCAGACTTCCGAAGTCTGCAAGACCTCGGAAGTCTGGACACGCTGCGCAGCCCGCGGGAGGGTTTTGAGACTAGAACCCACCGCCCAGGATCTGGCTGGCCAGGAAGCTGAAGGACGCGCCGAACAAAAGCAGGATCGGGGTGAGCGCTGCCAGAATCGCCGCCGCGATGGCCCACGTCGGCACGTTGTCGCCCAGCGTGTGCTGCATCACCTGCTCGGCCGACAGCGCGCCGAGCCGCGCGTCGCTGGTGACCTGCTGCATCAAGTACACCAGCAGGCCGAGGCCGACGAGCAGGAAGGCGAGTGGATCGGCCAGCGTCGCCAGCGCGTTGCCCATCGGCTGGCCGAAGATCGCGGCGATGACCGGCTGCAAAATCCCGACCGTGCCGAAGAGGATCATCACCAGCCCGACGAGATGGTAGAAGTACAGATAGACCTTGCGCCACAGGCTGGAGCGCGCGGCGGCACTGTCCGCGCCGGAGAGGTCTGTCTCGATCCAGCGTCGCCGCCACCACCACACGCCGCCG
>DATBWU010000015.1:0-3803 GCA_036514635.1 Anaerolineae bacterium
CAGGCCTTTGAAACGTTCTTGCGCGCACACGGCTATACTCGCTCGGACCTGATCCCCTTGCGCTATGCGCGCTTGCAGGAACCGGCCCCCGCCGCCCAGCCGGCCGTCGTGCAGGCTTACCGTAGCCAGGTACAGACCCTAGCCCACATCCTGCTGCCCCAGGTGCGCGCTCGGGCTCAGGTCCTGGCTCAACTGGAGCAACTTTTCCATCAGCATCCCGATGCGCCCCTCTTTGACTCGCTGCCGGGTGCCGGCCCGTTATTGGCGCCCGCTTTGCTCGCTAAGTTCGGTGACCACCGCGACCGCTTTCCGGTGGCCGCCGACGTGCAAGCCTTAGCCGGCACCTGCCCGGTCACCGAGCGCAGCGGGAAACGCAAACGCGTCAAGTTCCGGCGCGGCTGCGATAAGGAGTTCCGGCGCATCGCCCAGCAGTTCGCACTGGCCTCCCTGTCGCAATCTGGCTGGGCCAGCGCCTACTGGCAGGAGATCCGGCCTCACTGCCACTCGGACTCACACGCTTCGCGGATCCTGGCCAATCGCTGGCTGGCGATCATCTGGAAACTGTGGCAGACCCGGCAGCCGTATGACGAAGCCTATCACTTGCAGCAACGTGCGCGTCGCCGTACGCTCAAGTCGCCACGGGTCTGACGTCATTCGATTCAGTTGTTAAGCGGCGCCTCGGACTGGTCGGTTGGCTGCTCACCACGCCCGTCCGGTCTGGGGAACGTAGCCGCCTATAATCGGCGAGTAGCTATGTCGTTCCTGTATGCCTATTGACCATCGGGGGTATTGACAAAGCATGTCCGTTGCTCAGAACACCCTCACCTCCACCATCTCCCCTTCCTGCACCCCGTTCGCATCCAGCGGCACGACCATCAACCCGTCGGCCTTCACCAGCGTGAAAATCAGGTTGCTCTTGCCTAAGACTGGCTCGGCCCATAACTCACCGCCGCGCTCCACGAGCTTCACCTGGACGTAGTCCTCGCGTCCCGGCGTCGAGGCGATGTTGCGCGCCAGCCGTGCGCGGACCGAGCGATGGATCGTGGGTTGGGCCAGCACCTGCATGTGCCACAGCGTCGGCGTGATGAACAAGTCGGCGACAACCAGCGCGCTGACCGGGTTGCCGGGCAGGCCGAACACCGGCTTGCCATCGCACACGGCCAGGATCGTCGGCTTGCCCGGTTTGATCGACACGCCGTGAACCAGCACGCCGGGTATGCCGAGTCGATCGATCACTTGCGAAGTCATGTCGCGCACGCTCACCGACGATCCGGCCGACAGCACCAGCGCGTTGCTGCCGTCGAGCGCGGCGCGGGCGGCATGATATAGCGCGTCGAAGTCGTCGGGGACAATGCCGCACGGTATCGGTATGCCCCCTGCGCGCTGCACCAGCCCGGCGATGCTGTGCGTATTCACGTCGCGCACCTGGCCGGGCGCAGGCTCTATGTCGGCGCGGACAACCTCATCGCCGGTGGCTAGAATCGCGACGCGCGGTCGCCTGGCCACGCGCACCTGCGTGATACCGGCCGCGGCCAGGCCGCCCAGGTCCTGCGGGCGCAGGCGGTGGCCGGCCGACAGCAGAGCCTCGCCGGCTTTGACGTCTTCGCCGATTTGAATGACGTTCTCGCCGACGGCGATCGCCCGCAGCACTTCGATCTCGTTCTCGCGCGCCTTTTGCGTGCGCTCGATCATCACGACGCCGTCCGCGCCTTTGGGCAGCATGCCGCCGGTGTGAATGATGGCGGCCTGGCCTTTGCCGATCTCGAACGCCGGCGCTTTGCCCATAGGGGACTCACCGATGACAGTCAGGTAGGCGGGGAGCGATTCACTCGCGCCGAACGTGTCTGCCGCGCGCACGGCGTACCCGTCCATCGCGCTGCGCGGGAAGGCGGGCAGCGCTTCGGGCGCGACGGGCGATTCGGCGATGACGCGGTCGAGCGCTTCGTGGAGCGGAACCACGTCGGCGCCGACGCTAGACGGCAATTGGTCGAATAGCTTCTGAATGGCGGCTGACGGCGTGAGGACAGTGAACAGCTCGGGCATGGATCATCGCTGCGCGAACAGGCGCTTGAAAGCAGTCGCGTCGAGCGGCGCGATGCGCGCCGTGGCGATGTTTTCGTCGACGTGTTCTGGGCGGCTCATGCCGACGAGGGCGCTGGACACGCCGGGCGCCGAGCGCGCGAACTGGATCGCGCGCTGCGCGTCGGCCGACAGTCCCTCGAATTGCGCCTGAAGCGCGCCGGGTATTCGGCCCAGCAGGCGCGAGTGGAGCAGCGCCGCGCTGCAGATCACGGTGACGCCGAGGCGCTTGGCGGCCTCCAGCACGCTCATTTGCTCCCCACCCGCGCGCTGGTTGCGCAGCGTCAACGCCTCGAGCAGCGCCAGGTTGCACGGCAGTTGGATGAAGCGGCAGTGATGATTGATGCCGCGCACCTCGCGCGCGACGGCCAGCACGTCGTCGAGCGAGAGATACCCGCTGGCCTGGGGCGACACGCGATAGCCGTTCCACGTGGCCGTGCCGTAGAACTGGATCCAGCCCTGATCGACGCGCTCCTCTAGAAACTCGAACGCCGCGCGCAGCCGGGTCCGGAATTTGGCGCGCGGAATCTTTTCGAGCTGCGTTTCGGGATTGTGAAGGTAGTAGACGTCGACGCACTCGACGCCGAGGTTATGTCTCGACTGCTCGATCTGGTGCCACAGGAATTCGGGCGACATACAATGCCCGTCGACGAATTCTTCGGGCCGTGCGATAGCTGTGTCGATGTACTTCTCGCGGATGAAGCGCTGCGGGTCGTCCGGAGGGCTGCCGTCGTATGGGACGTATCCGCCCTTTGTGCAGATGACGACCTCGTCGCGCCGCGCCCGGCCCGACTCGAATAGCAGGCTGAGCGCTCGGCCGACGCTTTGCTCGCTGCGCTGGCAGCGATAGTTGATCGCACTATCGATCAGGTTGATGCCGCGCTCGACCGCGCGCTGCACGGCTGCCATGTAAGCGGCGTCGGTGTTATTGTCCGTGCTGCCGAGGTACGTGCCGATGCCGATGGACGACAGCCACCAGCCCTGCTGGCGCCGGAAATGGTCCGGCAGGTCAGGGAACCGGTCGCGAAAGCGCTGTGTGCCTTCCGTTGTGGCGCCGGGTTCAGGGCGAATGTCTGTATGCATAGCGGTCAAACGAACCTAGCCGATGACGAGTCCGGCGAACGTCGCTGCCGCCGTCGCGGCGAAGAGTCCTACGCCGCCTGCGGCCAGAACGCCATGTGCGCGCCAGCCGCGATAGCTATGCCGCAAGACGCCGGCGAACTGCCATGCGGCCAACGGCGCGACAAGCAGCGTCCAAAGCGGGATACGTGGATGGATCCAGCCTATCGCCGCCGCGATCCAGGTCGCGGCAAATGCCGCGATCAACAACACGCTGTGCAAGAGCGCGGCGCGCGCTCGACCGGTTCGCACCGCGAGCGTGCGCTTGCCCGCGCGGGCGTCGGCGTCGAGATCGGGAAGCTCGACGACGACGAGCATCGCCATCTGCATCAGCACGAGCGGCAGAGTGATGGCGACGAGGCGCACGTCGACCGGGCCGCGCTGCATGACGAGCCCGCTCAGCGGCGCCAGGAACGCAACGATCAGCGCGGTCGTCAGCTCGCCGAATCCGCTGGCGACGAGGCGGACAGGCGGAGCGGAGTAGAACCAGCCGCCCAGCAGCGCCAGCGCGCCGATCACGCTCATGGCAGGCTCGATTGTTGCGGCCGCGACGATGGCGACGATGGCGATTATCGCGCACACGCGCGCGATAATCGCCATCGTCG
>DATBWU010000016.1:0-4991 GCA_036514635.1 Anaerolineae bacterium
CCGAGAAGGCGATGCTGACCGCGTGGCTGAACGGCGACGCCGATCATCCGCTGCTCGTGCTGCGCGCGCTGGGCGGCTTCGGCAAGAGCGCGCTCGCCTGGCACTGGCTGACGCACGACGTCGACGCCGGGCAGTGGCCGCGCGTCGTGTGGTGGAGCTTCTACGAGGGCGACGCCAGTTTCGAGAACTTCCTGCGCGAGACGCTGGCGTACTTGAAGATCGATCCGGCTGCGCTCGGCCCGCGCCAGCAAGTCGATGCGCTATTGAACGCGCTGCGCCAGCCCGGCACGCTGTTGATCCTCGATGGCTTCGAGCGCCAGCTGCGCGCCTTCAGCGGCATGAACGCCGCCTATCAAGGCGACGAGGCCCCTACCCCAGCCCGTGCGAAGCCCACCCGGAGCGAAGCGGAGGGTGTCCCCCGCTCCGCAGGCTAATCTTTACCCACAACTAGCAGACGAGTTGTGGTACAAGATAGGCCGACACAGAGTGAGGGGGTGCGGGGTGAGGAAGCGCTGCGGCTGGCGGGGGAAGCGCTGTTCATCACGGAGCGCAGCGGCTACGTGTTGCAAGGCGCGGACGTGCACCTGTTCCTGGCGCAGAGGGCGCTGAAGGATGGTGACAATGCCACGGCGCTGACGCACGCGCGCGAAGCGCGCCGCCTCGCCACGTGTGACGGCCCGCCGGATTACACCTACAAAGTCGCCTACGACGAAGCAGGGGCGCTGCTGCAGGAATTGGGGTCTGCGTAGGCTTTACGCAGTCGGAAGGGTTTTACCGCAGAGCACGCAGAGGACGCAGAGATTTCTCAACGCATCTCGGCGTTCTCTGCGCTCTCTGCGGTGAAATCTGTCTGAACATGGCGCGCAATGGACACTCTCGAAGGCATCGTCGAGCGCATCACTTACTACAACGAAGAGAACGGCTACACCGTCTTGCGCCTCAAGCCGAGTCGCCGCGCCGGCCCACTGATTACTGATCAGGGACTGATTACTGTTGTGGGCAACCTGCCGGAGATCACGCCCGGCGAATCGCTCAAGCTGCGCGGGCAGTGGACGACGCACCGCGACCACGGTCGCCAGTTCAAGGCCGAGACGTGCGAGCAGGTTTTGCCCGCGACGATCGAGGGCATCAAGAAATACCTCGGCTCAGGGCTGATCAAAGGCGTCGGGCCGGTCACCGCCGATCGCATCGTCAAGAAGTTCGGGCTGGACACGCTCGACGTGCTCGATCATCACGCCGATCGCATCCGCCAGGTGTTAGGCGTCGGGCCGAAGCGCGCCGCGTCGATCGCGCAGGCGTGGGACGATCAGAAAGTCATCAAGCAGGTGATGCTGTTCCTGCAATCGCACGGCGTGACGACCGGGCTGGCGGTGAAAATCTTCAAGCAGTACGGCGACGCCGCGATCGACGTGGTGCAGGCCAACCCGTACCAACTGGCGAGCGACATCTTCGGCATCGGCTTCAAGACCGCCGACAAGATCGCGCGCAACCTGGGCCTGCCCGCCGACGCGCCCGCGCGCGTGCAGGCCGGCGTGACGTACGCGCTCAGCCAGTCCGCCGACGAAGGCCACGTCTTCCTGCCGAGGTCGGTGCTGGTGCGCGAAGCGACCGCGCTGCTGGAAGTGAAGCCCGAGCACGTCGAAGCGGCGCTCGATCCGCTGGAGCAGGCCGATCAGATCAAGCGCGAGGTGTTCTACCCGATCGTCGGATCGCTGCCCAAGCCGAAATCGCCTGAGCCAGAGACTCGGCCACACCCGTCCGCCGAACCCACTTATCCCATCGCTGGAGAGCACACGCTTTCTTCATCCCTCCGCCCTCATCCCGCACCCCTTCAAGAAGAGCCTGCGATCTATCTGACGCCGTTCTATCACGGCGAGGTCGGCGTCGCGCGCCGGCTGGCCGCGCTGATCGATTCGCCCGCCTCGCGCCTGGGCGAGTTGGCCCGCGCCGACTGGTCGCGCCTGCTTAACGATCTCGATCCCGTCGCCGGATCGCGCGCGGTCGCGCGCCTGTCCGATACGCAGCGCGAAGCCGTGCGCGTCGCGCTGACGAGCAAAGTCACCGTGCTGACCGGCGGCCCCGGAACGGGCAAGACCACCACCGTGCGCGCGATCATCACACTGCTAGAGCGCTTCGGCAAGCGATTCGCGCTGACTTCGCCGACCGGGCGCGCAGCCAAGCGCCTGGGCGAAGCCGCCAGTCGCCCGGCCAAGACGATTCATCGCCTGCTGGAATTCGCGCCGGCCGAGGGTTTCAAGCGCAACGAGCAGTATCCGCTCGACGTGGATATGCTGGTGGTGGACGAAGCCAGCATGATCGACCTGCTGTTGATGAACAATCTGCTCAAGGCGATTCCGCCCGGCGCGCACCTGCTGCTGGTCGGCGACGTCGATCAACTGCCGAGCGTCGGCGCGGGCGACGTGCTGCGCGACGTGATCGCTTCGGGCCGGGCCGGCGTCGTGCGGCTCGACGTGATCTTCCGCCAGGCGCTCGACTCGCTGATCATCACCAACGCGCACCGCATCAACAAAGGTCAGATGCCGATCACGCCTAAAGAGGCGAAGGATTTCTTCCTGTTCACGAAAGACGATCCTGATCGGGCCGCCGAACTCGTGGTCGATGTCGTCGCGAACCGCATCCCGGCCAAGTTCGGCGTCGACCCGTGGGACGTTCAAATCCTCGCGCCGATGTATCGCGGCGCGGCGGGCGTCAGCGCGCTGAACGCCAGCCTGCAAGCCACGCTCAACCCGCCCTCGCCCCAAAAAGTCGAGCGGCGACTCGCGGGCACGCTGTTCCGCGTCGGCGACCGCGTGATGCAGACTCGCAACAACTACGACAAGGATGTGTACAACGGCGACATGGGCCGCGTCACCGGCATCGACGTGGAGAACCAAGTTCTGCGCGTGACGATCGACGGCCGCCTGATCGACTACGACTGGGCCGAAGCCGATGAGCTTGTCCAGGCTTACGCCGTGTCAGTCCACAAGTCGCAGGGCAGCGAGTACCCTGCCGTCGTGCTCACGCTGCTGCCGCAACACCACCTCATGCTCCAGCGCAACCTGCTGTACACGGCAGTCACGCGCGCCAGACGATTGTGCGTGATCGTCGGCAGTCGCCGCGCGCTGGCGATGGCGGTGAAGAACAACAAGGTCGCCGAACGCTACTCGGGTCTTCAGGTGCGCCTGCAAGCATAACGCAACCAATTCATTCGTCTTCATTCGTGTAGATTCGTGGACAAAAACTCTACTCTCGCGCCTTCATCCTCTCGGCATGTTGATGGGCACGCCGCCGGTTTTGTTTCTGTTCTCCAGTTCTTTCAAACGGCGCTCGATCTCTTGAAGCACTTGCAAGATTTGACCGACGGCCTGCTCCACCGTGATTTCGTGCGTGAACCACCGTCGCAACAGCTCTTCGAGCGAATAGGTTCCCATTGCTGCCTCCCGTCTCAACACGTTACCGTGTCAGGCTTGTCTAAAAAGAGCGCAGCCGGATTGCTGCGCGTGTCGATACAATAACACGATACCGTGTATCTGTCAAGGGTCAATTTTGTCGGGGCAAGCGCCGTTCGCCCTTACTTCTTAGCCTCATACGTAAACCCGACCCGCTCGGCGATCAGCGACAGGTACTTCTGAGTCGATCGGCGCGGGGCGTACAGGCCCACTTCCCACTCGCTGATCGTCTGCTGGCGCATGCCCAGCTCATCGGCCAATTGCTTCTGGGTCATGCCCAGATGCTCGCGCAAGGCCTTGACGCGGGCCGAGTCCCATTCGATGTTGTAGTCGTAAACGAGAGCACGGCGCTTACTCATGCCTCACTCCTGCGCAAAGTGTAGCATGAGCCTGCGCCGCGCGCAAACGACATCAATCACGCCAAGTGGTCAGTGCACCTTCCCGCAGACTGGGAAGCGTGAACCTGCGGGAGGGTTACATCAAAAACGCAGAGGGCACCGAGTCGTAGAACCTCTCGGCACCCTCTGCAGCCAGTGGGGTTTGTGCCCGATCGTGACCAGACAATTACTTGCGGAACTGCCCGACCAGCATCGTCACACCGATCAGCACCAGAATCAGCGGCCACCACTGCCCAAATGACCAGAAGCCAGGGAAGAGATTGTCGAGCAAGAACAGGACACCGATCGTAATCAAGATCAAGGCGAAGAGTCGCGCACCTTCGTTCGATGTGGCTCGAGCCGGCCGAGGCTCAGGCAGCGCACTACTCGTCGACAGATCGGCCGGCGGTGCACTCCGCCCTTCCGTTCCCGTCGGGCTGCCAAACGCCGCCTGCACGTCCTGGCCGAACTGCCGGGCGCGGCTGGCAATCTCCTGTGCATTCGCCCGCGCTGTTTCTTCCGGCGAAGTGTAGGTGCGGCCCTCTTCCGGTAGCACGATCCACAGAATCAGGTACAGCAGGAAACCCGATCCGCCGAACACGAACAGCAACACGAACGCCAGTCGCACCAGCGACGGATCGACGCCGAAGTATTTGCCCAGTCCGCCACACACGCCGCCGATCATGCGATCGGTCCGGCTACGATAGAGTCGCTTTTCCATGATGAACCTCCTCGATAATGACCATTTGCATTATAGTCAGGCCGATCGGCAAGGCCAACCGCCCTAAGACCGATTTATGCCTTGCCTTACATTTCTTCGGGAATGACGATCCACAGAATCAGGTACAGCAGCAAGCCGGTTCCGCCGAAGACAAAAGCCAGCACGAAGACCAGCCGGATCAGCGTCGGATCGACACTAAAGTACTGTCCCAAGCCGCCACATACGCCGCCCAGCCGGCGATCGGTCTTGCTGCGCGTCAGTCGCTTTTCCATAGTGAGCCTCCTGTGCCCGTGAATCGAGCGCGAGAGCGTTCGGCAATTGCCTCACGCCTATCGCCCGACGATGCCCACTCCGCTGCGCTACGGGGTGCTTCGCAAAATCGTCGGGCTAATCAAGAAAAGCCGGATCAATCCGGCTGAAGCGGCAAACAGCCTGCTTCAGCCG
>DATBWU010000017.1:0-30331 GCA_036514635.1 Anaerolineae bacterium
GCCCGCCGAGTTCATCGGCGGGCGCACGCCGGCCATGGCGCAAGTTTCTGGGTAGCGCAGCGAAGGGTCTCGGCTTGTCGGGCAGAGATTCTTCGCTGCGCTCAGCATGACAATCTGCGGAGTTATTTCTTGACAAGCCCTTAGCAGGGATGAGCCGGGAAGTGAGTCGTTACCCGGCTCATCCTCCATTCGTTACAGGAGAGACCCTATGCACGCGAGTTGGGTCGAGAGACTGACGGACTTATCCATTTCTGCCTTCTTGTGGACGTTTCGAGTTGTGGTCGTCCTGGTCGTGGTGGTGGGGTCGATTCTCACGCTCGCCGGGGGCAAATACTCATCCGCGCAGTGGCTTGATCTTCTGACAAGTGGCATTACTACGGGCAGCATTTACGCACTGATCGCCTTGGGCTACACCATGGTCTACGGCATCCTGCGCATGATCAACTTCGCTCACGGCGACATCTTCATGGGCGGAGCCTTCGGAGGCTATTTCACGGCTCAGGCTCTCCTGCAATCCGGCTTCTTGAATCAGAGCCCGGTCACGAGTCTTATCTCCATCGTCCTGATCATCCTGGTAGCCATGGCCGTGGCCACCGGTCTGGCGCTGATCGTCGAACGGATAGCCTATCGCCCGTTGCGCACCGCGCCGCGCCTGGTGCCACTGATCAGCGCCATCGGCGCGTCGTTCGTCCTGGAGTATTCCTTCCGTGGCTTCTTCGGTCCCGGCATTTACGCCTACCCGACCGTTGAGGTGCTGGACCAAAACGTGCCGGTCTCGTTTCTCCCGATGAAGTGGGTAGACGTGCTGGTGATTGGGGCGGCCATCATCATGATGGCGGGGTTGTACCTGATCGTCATGCGCACCAAGATGGGCAAGGCCATGCGCGCCGTCTCGGAGGATAAGGACACGGCGGCGCTGATGGGCATCGACGTGAATCGAGTGATCGTCATGACCTTCGCCATCGGCGCGGCGATGGCCGGCGCAGCCGGCGTCTTGTACGGGCTGACCTTCCGCCAGGTGTACTTCTTCACCGGGTTTATCCCCGGCATCAAGGCCTTCACCGCCGCCGTGTTGGGCGGCATCGGCAACGTCCCCGGCGCGATGGCCGGCGGGCTGTTCCTGGGTGTCATCGAATCGATCGGGCCAACGCTGTTCCTGGACGGGCTGAACGTGCCCTCACCGAATCAGCTCAAAGACGTGATCGCCTTCACCTTGCTCGTGCTCGTGCTGGTCTTCCGTCCGTCGGGCATCCTGGGCGAGCGTATCACTCAAAAGAAGGCGTGAGGATGACCATGAGTGAGAAAACGGGCCACAACTGGAATGCCGTTGTGCGGATGGGCCTGCTGGGCGGCGCGGTCGCTATTTACCTGTGCCTGGCCGGCCTGGTGGGTACTTTCAGCAATCGCGCGATGATCACCGGAATCCTCTCGCTGGGACATACCATGCTGGTGCTGGCCGGGCTGGGCACCGGCTTTCTGGCGGCGCGTCGCGCGCCCGGCGGCGGGGTGCAGACAGTGATAGCCGGCGCGCTAGCCGGGGCGATCTTGGGCGCTATGCTGGCCCTGCTCGTGATCGTCGGCAACGTGGTCAATCTGCGCGCGGTGATGCTGCAGGCCTCGCCTGAACTGTACCAGCTGTTGACGTTCGGCCTGGGCGTGGCGGGATTCTGGGCGCCAATGCTCATGGGCGCTGTGCTTGGAGCGGCGGCCAGCCTGATCTACGTCTTGCCGCCGACGATTCGCCGCTCCCTGATCTGGGGACTGGCTTCGCTGCTGGTGTGGGGTCTGTTCGCGGGGTTGCTGCGCACGCCGATGCTGAACGGCGTCCTGTCCGGGCTGGCCCGCTTTCTGTTCGGGCCGGATGGCTTGACCCCGATCGGAGCCGTCATTACATTTGCGCTGTTCGCCGGCGGCTCGGCGATCTGGCAGCAGAGGGGCACAGCGGTACGCCAGCGCGTTGCCGAGATGCCGGACACTCCGCGCAGAACGCTGCTCGTGTCCTTAATCGCTGGTGGCCTGATCGTCGTCATTCTTCTTCCCCAGGCGCTGGGCCCCTTCGTCGCTCAGGTGATCGCCTACGTCGCCTTGTACGTGCTGATGGGTCTGGGGCTTAACATCACACTCGGCTTCGCCGGGCTGCTCGACCTGGGGTTCGTGGCCTTCTTCGCCGTCGGCGCTTACACCGTCGGCCTGCTGACTTCGACGGCCGAGTATGGCATTGCCCAGTGGTCGTTCTGGGCGGCGGTGCCCTTCGCCGTGGTGCTCGCCATGTTGGCCGGAGCGTTCTTCGGCCTTCCGATCCTCGGCATCCGTGGCGACTACCTGGCGATTGCCACGCTGGGCTTCGGCGAGATCATCCGCATCCTGGCCGGATCGGACTTGCTGAAGCCCATCCTCGGCGGGCCGCGCGGTATTCTGAATATCCCCAAACCGATCGACGGGCTAGCCCCTGGCCATCCACTGGCCGGGCCGAATCAAATCTATTACCTGGCGCTCATCTTCGCCGCGCTGGTCGCGTTTGTCGCTACGCGGCTGCGCCATGCGCGACTGGGCCGGACGTGGATGGCCGTCCGCGAAGACGAAGATGTGGCAGAGGCGCTGGGCATCAATTTGGTGCAGACCAAGCTATGGGCTTATATGCTGGGCGCAGCCTTCGCCGGGCTGAGCGGCGCGATTTTCGCCGGGCTGGTCGGGTCGATCTTCGCCAGCAGCATGCAGTTGTTCGTCTCGATCAACGTCGTCTCGCTGATCATCGTCGGCGGCATGGGTAGCATTCCCGGCGTGGCGCTGGGCGCGGTGTTCCTGATCGGCCTGCCGGAGCTCTTCCGTGAGTTCTCAGAATTTCGCTACCTGATATACGGATACGCGCTGATCGCCATGATGCTGCGCCGGCCCGAAGGGCTGCTGCCGTCGCGCGTCATTCGGCGTGAATTGCATGTCGAAGCCGAGAGCGAGGCGGAGGCATCGAACGTTGCCGCCAGTGAATCGTCAGCACCGTAAAGGATATGAGTTACGCACTTGAACCGCGAAGGCGCAAAGAGCGCAAAGTGCTTGAAAAACTTGGCGTCCTTTGCGTCTTCGCGGTGAGGTTTTTCCCGCCCAACCCAGAAGAGCCGTAAGTTCTTAAGGGACGAGGTGGCCGGCTTTTCAAGTGCCGGTCATTACATACGGAGACAACATGCCCATTCTTACCGCGCACCGCGTCACCAAACGCTTCGGCGGCCTCGTCGCTGTCAGCACGCTGGATTTCGAGATCGAGAAGGGAGCGATCGCCAGTGTCATCGGCCCCAACGGCGCCGGCAAGACGACCTTCTTCAACTGCATCACCGGCTTCTATCACGCCGACGAAGGCGACATCCTCCTCGACGGCGTCCCCATCCACCACCTGCGATCGGACAAGATTGCGCACCTGGGCATCTCGCGCACTTATCAGAACATTCGACTCTTCGCCAGCATGACCGCGCTGGAAAACATCCTGCTCGGCGAACATTACCACCTGCACTCTACCTGGATGGGGGCCGTGATCGGCAAGCGCAGCACGCAAGAGGAAGAGGATCGCGCGCACGAAGAGGCTCGCCGCTTGCTCCGATTTGTCGGACTGCAGGGCCGAGGCGACTTCCTGGCTCGCAACCTGCCCTACGGCGACCAGCGGCGACTGGAAATCGCCCGCGCGCTGGGCAACCAGCCTAAACTGCTGCTGCTGGATGAACCGACCGCGGGCATGAACCCGGCCGAGACCCAGCAAATGATGAACTTCATCCGCCGTCTGCGCGACGAGCTGGGCATCACCATTCTGTTGATCGAGCACCAGATGCGCGTGGTGATGGGCATCTCGGAGAAGATCACCGTGCTGGACTACGGCGAGAAAATCGCCGAAGGGACGCCGCTCGAAATTCAAAACGACCCCAAGGTGATCGAAGCGTATCTGGGCCGAGGCAGTGCCGCCGAAGTGTCAAGTCAACCTGTCCGGCCCACCGTCTCGGCTGCTCCAGACTCTTCGGCAAGGTGATCCCATGGCCATCCTGGAAGTCGAAAACGTCCACACCTACTATGGGCACATCCACGCCCTCAAAGGCATCTCGCTCACCGTCGAAGAGGGCGAAATCGTCACATTGATCGGCGCGAACGGCGCGGGCAAGAGCACCACGCTCAACACCATCAGCGGGATTCTCCGCCCGCGCGAGGGGCACGTCCGTCTGCGCAGCGAGGACCTGAGCCAATTCCCGGCTCACGAGATTGTCGCCAAAGGCGTGGTGCAGGTGCCCGAGGGCCGGCGCATGTTCACCCGGCTCACCGTCATTGAAAACTTGGAGATGGGCGCCTACAGTCGCAGCGATGGCCGCGAGATTGCCGAGAGCATCGAGCGCGTGTTTAGCCTGTTCCCACGGCTGAAAGAGCGGCGCCATCAGGTGGCCGGCACGCTCAGCGGCGGCGAGCAGCAAATGCTGTCCACCGGTCGCGCGTTAATGTCACATCCCACGGTGCTGCTGATGGATGAGCCGTCGATGGGCCTGGCGCCGGTACTGGTCGACAGCATTTTCGAGACGATCAAGCAACTCCACAAACAGGGCACGACGATCTTGCTGGTCGAGCAAAACGCGCGCATGGCTTTACAGGTCGCCGATCGGGGCTACGTCCTCCAGACCGGCGAGGTCGTCTTGAGCGATACCGCCGAGAACCTGCGCCGGAACGAAATGGTGCAGAAAGCCTACCTGGGCATCACCTAGCGCAGCCCGCAACCCAACCGCTAACCACGCATGACACGAGCGACACGATAGACTCCTTCGGAAATAAGATGTCGATCCACGAAGAACACGAAGAAGCACGAAGCATGCCTGGAAAACTTAGTGTTCCTTCGTGCCCTTCGTGGATCAGGTGTTAGTTCCGCGAGAGTCTAATCTCTATCTGTGGCATCTGTGAAATACTTGTGCCCCGTGGTCCGCAATCTTCATCCCCGAAGTCTGAACAATCCATCATCAACTATATCGTCTGCAAAAGGAATTCTATGCAACTCGGCAAAGTGCTCTATCTCTCCCGTCACGATGTGGAGGCCGTCAACTTGCCGATGCGCGACATCATCGACGCGCTGGATCAGATGTTCAAAGAAAAAGGCGAAGGCAAGGTGGAGATGCCGCCCAAGCCCGGCATTCACACGCAGCCCGACGCTTTCATTCACGCCATGCCCGCCTACATCCCCAGCCTCAAGTCGGCGGGGTTGAAGTGGGTGTCGGGCTATCCGGCCAACCAGCAGAAGGGACTGCCGTACATCACCGGCCTGCTGATCTTGAACGATCCGGAAACCGGCGTGCCCATCGCCATCATGGACTGTGCCTGGATCACCGCCAAGCGCACCGGCGCGGCCACCGCCGTCGCGGCCAGGTATTTGGCCCGGAGCGACAGCGCGAGCGTGGGCATCCTGGCCTGCGGCGTGCAGGGACGCAGCAATCTCGAAGCCCTGGCCTGCCTGTTCAAGATCACGAAAGTGAAAGCATACGATCTCTACCCGGAGGTCGCCGAACGCTATGCGCGTGACATGAGCGAGCAGCTGCCGATCGAGATCGAGCCGGCGCCATCGGCCGAGCAGGCGGTGAGGAACCTGGACATCGTCGTCACCAGCGGGCCGATCCTCAAACATCCGCAACCGGCGATCGAGCCTGGCTGGCTGGCGAAAGGTTCGTTCGCGTCGGCGGTGGACTTCGATTCGTACTGGACGGGAGCCGCGCTCCGCGAGATCGACCGGCTGGCAACGGACGATCACGCGCAGATGGAATACTACCGCCGCGAAGGCTATTTCAAGGAGACGCCCCAGCCTTATGCCGATCTCGGCGAACTGGCTGCCGGAAAGAAACCCGGACGCCAGTCGAACGACGAGCGCACGCTGAGCATCAACCTCGGCCTGGCCCTGGACGACATGGCGACGGCGATCCGAATCTACCAGATGGCGCGCGCCAAAGGCATCGGCGTCGAACTACCTCTCTGATTTTAACCACAGAGACGCGGAGATCACAGAGAGCGAAAACATTTCCGTGTCCTCCGTGCCTCCGTGGTTATCTTTTCGTATCCCGGATACAATCATGAAATCTTCTGAAATCGTGATCGTCGGCGGCGGCGTGATGGGCGCCAGCATCGCCTATCATCTCGCCCAGGCCGGGCAGCGCGACGTCGTCCTGCTGGAACGCGCGTCGTTCTTCGGGCAGGGCGCGACGGGTCGCTGCGCCGGCGGCATTCGTTATCAGTTCAGCACCGAGATCAACATCCGGCTCTCGCAGCTCAGCCTGCCGATGCTCGACGCCTTCGAAGCGGAGACGGGGCAGGCGATCGACGTGCGGCACTGCGGCTACATGTTCCTGTTGACGAATGAGGCGGACATCGCCGCCTTCCGGCAGAACGTCGAACTCCAGCGCCGGCAGGGCGTGCAGACCGAGTGGCTGAGCGGCGACGAGATTCGCCGCCGCCTGCCGATGCTGCGCGTGGACGATGTGCTAGCCGGTGCCTGGCACGCGAAAGATGGGCTGGCTGATCCCAATGGCGTGGTGATGGGCTACGTCAACGGCGCGCGACGGCTGGGCGCGACGCTGCTCACCGACATCGAAGTCACCGCCATCGACGCACGCAACAGCAAAATCATCGGCGTCGTGACGAACACGGGTCGCATCGACGCGCCGATCGTCGTGAACGCCGCCGGGCCGTGGGCCGCATCGATCGGGCGTATGGCCGGAGTCGATTTGCCGATCGTGCCCATTCGCAGACAATGGATCAGCACCACACCCCTGCCCCACATCCCCGATGATTTTCCTTTCGTGATCGACTTCGCCCAATCGTTGTATTTTCACCGTGAGGGACAGGGCCTGCTCACCGGCATGTCGAACCCGGACCAAACACCCGGTTTCGACCAGAGTGTGGATCGCGACTGGGAACTGGTCGCACTCGACGCGGCGGCCCGGCGCATGCCGCTGCTCGAATCGGCCGGTGTCGCGTCTCGGCTGGCCGGGCTGTACGAAGTGACACCCGACGCGCACCCGATTCTGGGCCGCACGCCGCTCGAGGGCTTCTACGTATGCGCCGGGTTCAGCGGTCACGGTTTCATGCACGGCCCGATCTGCGGCAAGCTGATGGCCGAGGAAATCTTGGAAGGCTGTGCGGCAACGCTGGACATCGAGCCGCTGCGGCACAGGCGCTTTGCAGATCACTCGGCATTGCGCGAATACAACGTTGTTTAGCGCAAACTCGTCCGAGGAGCGTGGCGATTTCTCACCTCTCCTCAACCCCCATGCCCCCTTCTCCTCTCCGTGTCGGAGAGGAGAAGGGGGTTGGGGGATGAGGTAAGGTTGACAAACACCTTGAGGAACCGGTGAAACGAATCGTCGAATGTGTCCCCAACTTCAGCGAAGGCCGCCGCCTCGAAGTCATCGAAGCCATTCGCAACGCGGTGGCTCGCCCCGGCGTTGCGATCCTCGACCAGCACTCCGACGCCGATCACAATCGCACGGTGCTCACATTGGTCGGCGAGCCCGAAGCGATTGAGCCGGCGGCCTTCGCGGGCATCGCCAAAGCGGCCGAGCTGATCGACTTGAACGTGCATCGCGGCGAGCATCCGCGCCTCGGCGCGACGGATGTCGTGCCGTTTGTGCCGGTGTCCGGGGTGACGCTGGACGAGTGCGTGTCGATCGCGCGGCGTCTGGGCGAGCGCGTCGGGCGCGAGTTGAACATCCCGGTCTATCTGTACGAAGCCGCCGCGACGCGACCCGACCGCGAGAACCTGGAGAATATCCGGCGTGGCGAGTACGAGGGGCTGAAAGAAGAGATCGGCACGAACCCGGATCGCGCGCCCGACTTCGGCCCGGCGCGAGTCGGCCCGGCGGGCGCGACCATCATCGGCGCGCGGCCATTTCTGATCGCGTTCAATGCATATCTCAACACGCCCGACGTGAACATCGCCAGGCAGATCGCCAAAGCCATCCGCCATTCCGGCGGCGGGCTGCGCTACGTCAAGGCGCTCGGCCTCGAAGTCGAGGGCAGCGCGCAAGTGTCGATGAACCTGACGGACTACCGCAGGACCTCGATCGCGCACGTCGTCGAGATGATCCGGCGCGAAGCGGCGCGTTACGGGTGCAGCATCGTCAAGACCGAACTCGTCGGGCTGACGCCACAAGCGGCGCTGATCGACGCAGCGCAGTGGTATCTGCAAATCGACGATCTGAAGCCCGATCAGGTTCTGGAGAACCGGCTGGCTGAAGCGAGCGGCGAGATCGCGTCGAAGTCGCCCACGCCTTCAGCGTTTCTCGACGCCACAGCAGCCGGCACAGCCACGCCGGGCGGTGGTGCGGTCGCCGCGCTGGCCGGTGCGTCGGCTGCCGCGCTGACGACGATGGCCGCGCGGCTGACGATCGGCAAGAGGAAGTATGCAGATGTCGAAGCGCAGATGAGGGATGTCGTCGCGCAGACAGAAACTTTGCGTGCTGAGCTAACTACTGCGGTCGATGCCGATTCGGCGGCCTTCGAGGCAGTGATGGCGTCGATGAGGCTGCCCCAGGACACGCCCGACCGGCAAGCGGCCCGCGCCAGGGTCATTCAGACGGCGACGCAGCGCGCCATCGACGTGCCGATGTCCGTGGCTCGCGCATGCGTTCAGGTGATAGAACTGGCAGGCGTCGTCGCCGCACACGGCAACCGCAACGCCATCAGCGACGCGGCAACCGCCGTGCACATGGCACGCGCGGCGCTCGAATCGGCGGGCATCAACGTGCGCATCAACGCCGCCGGGTTGGACGACACAGAAGCCGCACGGCGGCAAGTCGATGAAATGAACGGGCTGCGCGCGCGCGGCACGCAACTGGCCAATCGGATTCTGGCCCAGATTGACGAGCGCGCCACGATGTGGCACAATGCGCGCAACAAACGGCCAATGGAGTAATCCGATGCAAACAGTCAAAGTGAAAGGCTCGACACTCACGTTGCCTTCAGAAGCCATGCGGCTGATCAAGCCGGCTGATGAATTCACGATTATTGTCGCCGGTGACACGATTATCTTGAAGAGAGTGTCACCTACAAGATTGTCCGATATTGCGCTACGCGCGCCTCGCGACAAGGGCATGGCGCTGAATGACATCTCACGGGAAGTCCATCGCTATCGCCGGGGTCGCCGTGCGCGTCGTCGCTGATACGAACGTGCTCGTTTCCGGTGCATTATGGCCTGGGCCGTCGCATCGAATCATCGAGCTGGCGGAGGCTGGCGAGGTCATACTGTGTGTTACAGAAACGATGATCGAGGAACTTAAAGGTGTTCTGCAACGACGCAAGTTCCAGGCGCGATTACGCGCACTTCGCACAAGTCCTGAGGAAATCCTTTCCAGCTTGTTGCCGCTGGCTGAGCTCTACGAGCCGATTGACGCTTCAGGCACCGTTCCACCCGATCCTGACGACGAGATGTTTATCGCCTGTGCCGTGAGCGCAGGCGCTGCCGTGATCATTTCAGGCGATGATCATCTCCTTCGCTTGAAGCAGCACGGTACAATTCGGATCGTCAGGCCCACCGAGTTCCTGCGGCTCATTGAAAAATGACAGATGAGTCGCCACCTCGACCCTTATCGTCCCTTGCTGTCCCTCACCGATTTCGCGCAGCTCGAAGCGGCGATTCAACGCCCGCTGCCGCCCGCGATCCGCGTCAACACGCTGAAGACGAACACCGATGAAGCACGGCACAAGTGGCCCGCCTGGTATGGCTGGCAGGTTGAACCTGTGCCGTTCTGCGCGACCGGCTGGCAGATCATCGGCGGTGGCGATAACCTCAGCCGGACGATCGAGCATCGCATGGGGCTGTACTACATTCAGGACGCGGCCTCGATGCTTCCGGCGGAGATGTTCACTTACGATGTGGCGCGGCCTCTGATGTTGGACATGGCCGCTTCGCCTGGTGGCAAGACGACGCACCTGGTCTGCAAAACGAACGATGCCGGCCTGATCCTCGCCAACGATACGAGCACCGGGCGCATCGGCGCGCTGCGATCGAACCTGCAAGCCTGGGGCGCGATCGGCACGGCGATCACGAACTTCCCCGGCGAGCGATTCGGCAACTGGTTTCCGGAGACATTCGATGGGGTGCTGCTCGACGCACCGTGCAGCGGCGAAAGCCTGCGAACCGCCGAGCGGCGCAAGACGCGACCCGTGTCCGCGGCCGAGCGCAATCAACTCCACCATCGCCAGGTGCGATTGTTGATCAGCGCGTTTCAAGCGCTCAAGCCCGGCGGGCAGGTCGTGTACGCCACCTGCACGCTCGCGCCCGAAGAGGATGAAGCCGTCGTCGATGCACTCTTGCGCGAGTTTCCACACCAGGCCGGTGTCGAAGCTGTCGATCGACTTCTGCCGATTCCAGCCCCGGCGTTGTCCTCGGACGATGAGCATACGTTCGATCCACAAATCCCTCGCGCCATCCGCCTGTGGCCGCATCTCTACGACACGTCCGGCTTCTTCGCCGCGTTGATCCGCAAACGCGACAACGTTTCGACTCAGGCACACGCCGCGCCCAGACGCTCGCTCGCGCAAGCCGGGTTCGAGCGGCTGACGCAGCAACAGCAGGCACACGTTGCCACACAACTTTTGCATGAATATGGATTCGACCTGAGCGATGTCATCAATCGGCAGAGGTTGACCTTGTGGCAGCGCAGGCGGTTCGTGTACGCGATAACCGAACTCTACGTAGAACGCTTCCCCGATCTATCGTGCGCCGCGATTGGAATGCTCATCGGGGAGAATACGGAAGGCTTTGTCCCGTCGCACGATCTGGTCTCGCGGTTCGACGCGCAATTCAGCGGGCGTCGCTACAGGTTGGCCGATGACCGAATCGACAAGTGGCTGGCGGGCTACGATCTTCGACAGCCGGGCGATGTCCCTTACCCGACCGGCACGGTGATCATCGTCGAAGACGAGAAAGGACGATTTGTGGGGCGAGGCAAGGTGCTGAACGAGCGCGTGCGCAACATGCTGCCGAAGAAGTGAGGAGTGAAACGTATCGCGCAATACGTTTTACGCTTCACTTAACCATCCACTCGTTGATGATGCGCTCTAATGTTCCGTCTGCTCGCATCGACTCCAGCGCCCGATCGAGCGCCGCTTTCAATTCGACGCTTTCGCCCCACGCGGCAATCGCGTACGGTTCGCTCGTCAACTGCGCCGCGATGTGCAGCCGCGCGAAGCCGGACGCGAGCGACTGCCAAGCCGTGACCCGATCTAGAAGCGCCGCGTCGGCTCGACCGGCCTCCACAGCACGCAGCGCCTCCACCGGGGAATCAAGTTTGACTGCTGCAATGCCTGCCATGCGACGTTGATAGTATCGCAGCCGGGCATCGCCATCCGATCCCAGTGCCACGGCGATGGCGCGCCCTGGCAAATCCGATTCATTTGCCAGATGAGATTCTGCCGGCGTAACCAGCGTCAACCCCCCATCGAAATACGGGTTCGAATAGGCCCACTTGCCCAATCGCGCCGGGTCGATCGGCAGAGCCGAGATGGCCGCGTCGGCTTGACCCACGCGCAGAGCATCATACAGTCCATCGATGCCCACGTTGGTGAACTCCGCCTTCACGCCAAGTCGGCGAGCCGCTTCGCGCGCCACGTCGATATCCAGGCCGTAGAAAACGCCGTCGCCGCCCACTCCCTCGAACGGCATGTAACTCGCCTCGGTCGCGAAATGAATCACGCCGGCGGCCTGCACACGCGCCCAGGCTTCGTCGTGCGGCCGCGCAAGCACGGCGACCACATCCGGCAAAAGCCACAGCACGCCGAACAACGCAACGAGCATCAGCGCATCAGGGCGTAAACGGAATCGCTTGCGATCCATTCTACATTCCGCATTCCACATTCCGCATTCCACATTCCGCATTCTACATTCTGCATTCTTCATTTCCCACTCCCCGCCGCGTAATGCCGGACTTCTTCGTAGATTGGTTTCGGCTCGAAGTCCTCATCCACCCACGTCCAGTTGTCTTGGTACGTGCGCGCCGGCTGCGGATAGCGGAACGCCCACATCGCCAGCATCTCGACCCACGGCTGCGACTGCGCCCACTGGTAGGCTTCGATAGTGTACCGGATGCGCTGCGCCGGCGTGACGGCCTTATTCCAGCGCGGGCTGTCGTTCCAGCCGGCCTCGGTGACGTAGATCGGCTTATCGCCGTCGCCGTTTTTCAGCATGATGGCGCGCAGCAGCTCGACGCGGCGAAAGTTGATCCGGCCCGGATCGGGCGGCTCACCCATCGGCGAAGTCAACCCGTAAGCGTGCGCCGCCAGCACATCGAAGTGAGGCGCTGCGCCCGCGTCGTACATCTGCTGAAGATAAATGAGATCGTTCAGGCCGGCGGGCGAGCCTTCCGGTTCGAGCGTCGGCGCGAGCGCACCGGCCAACACGACGACGCTAGGGGCCGCCTCTTTCGCGGCGGCATACGCCACGCGCAACAGCGCGACGTACTCGCGCGCCGAGGCCGGGCGCAGCCCCCACTCGAAACTTAGATTCGGCTCATTCCAGATGATGATGTGCCGCACGCGGCCTTGATAGCGCTCGACGAAGCGGAAGACGAACTCGCCGAAGTGAAAGTAGTGCGCTGAGTCCAGATAATTGAGGGTCGTTTCGCGCTCACGCGGATCGGGCCGCGCCCAGGCGGGAACCAGGCCGAGTCGCGCGATCACCGTGAGACCCTGATTCGTCGCGTAATCGATCACCTGATCGGCGTGTTGCCAGTTGAATTCGCCGAAAGCCGGCTCGATGTACGCCCAAGGGAAGAACTCGACGATCCACGGCGCGCCCATCTCACGCACCATGCGCAGCGTTTGCTGAATCTTCCACGGCGCGGCTTCGTCGGTCAGGCGAGTGTGAACGCCGATCTTGGGGTTGCGTGTGAGAACCTGCTGCGGCGGCTCGAGTGTGAGCGGAGCATCGCCCGGCCACTCGGTCGCCCACAACCACACCAACAGGAGAGAGATGCGAAACGCCCATGCGAATCGAACGGGTCGACGCATGGGCGCGATTATAACGTAACCGGCTGGTGAGCCGTGGCTCACCCCGGCTCAGTCGCGATCGGCCAGGCTGGCAATTTGCTTGAGGGTTCCTAGCACGGTAATCGCGATGGGCAGCAGCGCCGCCGGCGAGACAGGCTTGTGCTGCGGGCCGGCCACGCGCTCTTGCTCGAGGCGCTCCTCCTCGGCGCGCACGTACAGCAACGCCGCGCCGATGCCGATCAGTGTGCCCAGCACGCCGCCGGCGATCATCGTCCTGTTCTTCCAGGAAGCGTCACTCATGTCTGTCTCTCCCTAAACGGCCTCAGCACCGCCCGCCACATGGCGCGCAGCCGGGCCGACTGAGTTTCGCCGAAGAAGATCGGTCGGGTTGCCACGCGCGTCATCCCGTCGATCGCATCGCGCGTGCGGCGAATGCCGCCTCGCACGCTGCGCAGGCGCGGCGGCACGCCACGGTTCACGCGCCGCATCACCCACCACGACCCGAAGACCAGCGCAGCGGGCAGCAGCGCGCACAGGCACGTTGGGACAATCAAGATGATGATCGAGATGTCGCGCGCAGCGGCAAGGGTCATCACTACACTCCGGCAGCCGCGATTATAACCGAACGACGCACATTCGCAACCGGCGGCGAGCCGCGCGATGCGCCGCATTCATCGTACTCGGTCATCTCGATCTTCAGCGAAGGCTGCCACATGATCAGCCACACCCGTGTATGCCGGCAGGGCGGGTCCGCGGTCGCGGCTGTTTCGCCGGTCTGCGACACGCCGATCCCGCTGGTGCCTTGCTGCTGCAATTGCCAGACGCGCCACTCCGAACCGAGGAGCGACGCGGCCAATTCGCCGCGCGCGGTGAGCGCGAAAGCGAACAACATGAAACAGCCGGTGCACACGACCAGGACGGCCAGCGCAATCGACGCGATCCAAGCCAATCGCTCGCGCCGCTTCGAGGTGGGCGAGGGAGCCGCAGGCGTTTCCGGCATCGCTCTATCGCTGTCCTCGCGCGCGCGATGCAGAGCGCAGCAGAACATCCAGCCCGATCGCGACCAATAACACCGGCCAGCCGGTGCGAATCAAATCCCACGCACTGGCTCGGAGCAGGCCAAAATTGGATAGCAGCAACAAGGTCCCGGCGATCACTAACAACAGCGGCCAGAAAATCGAACGGCGCATGCGTTGACTCCGCTCACGGAAGAATCTCGATCTCGTAATCGACCAGTTGCCATTCCAGGCGGCTGGTCTCGATCCAGTGCACCACTTGCTGAAGCACCCGATCGACGTGCACTCGATCGTTGCCCACTGCCGCGACGCCGATTTGCGCCGAACGCCAGTCGTCCTGATCATCCACTTCGGCAGCGGCGACGTTGAATTCTTTGTGTAAGCGCGCCAGCAGCGGCTTCAGGACGGAGCGCTTGTCCTTCAGCGAGTGATTCGCTTCGCGATGCAATTGGACGGTGCAGATGCCGATGATCATAATGAGGAATGTAGAATGCAGAATGCGGAATGATGAATGAAGAACACTTTAGATGCGGCGCGTCCAGGTCTCGGCGGCGTACTTAGCGCGGCGGAGTTCTTCGGCCCACGCGTGTTCCTGCGGCGTGAGTCCACCCGGCTCGAGGTGTAGATTCAACGCCGAGGTGAACCCTTCGGCCATCGAGCGAGCAGCCTGCGCGTACGTCACGCATCGACCGATGGCTCGTTCGACTGTGATCGCCCGCGCGCGAACACGGTCGCGATCGGGCTTCGCCGCTAACACGTCGCAGATACGGGCGATGTCGCCGGCCAGCGGTAACGATCCGTGTTGAAGCAGCGTGCCGTTCTTGCGCATCTGCGCGCTGCCGACCAGTTTACGCCCGTCGAAGACGATCTCGTAGTTCGACGGCGCTTCGAAACACACCGGCCCCTGATCGCGATCGTGACTGTCGGGCCGCTCGACCTGCTCCACGGGCACGCCGATCTTCAGCAGGCCGGCCAGCAAGCCCTCGCTCAAGCGGCGATACGACTCGACGATGCCGCCGCGCACGCGCGGCTCGTCTTCGCGCGCCGTCACGCTGTACGTCAGCTCGTCGACGTGCAGAATGGCGCGACCACCGGTCGGGCGGCGCACCACGTCCACGCCGAGCGCGCGGCACGCCTCAAAATCGACATCGGCTACGGGTTGGGCCTGCCCCAGCGACAGGCATGCCGGTTGCCAATCGAAAAAGCGCAACGTCGGCAAAGAAGAACCTTCGGCCACGCCGCGCAAAATGGCTTCGTCAATCGCCATGTTCATCGCGCCGTCGAGTGCGCCGGTATCGAGTAATCGCCACGTGGAGTGGGGGTACATGGGGAAGAGAGTTGGATGGCCAGCTGGTTAGATGGTTGGTTGGATAGTTGGCTGCGAGGAGATTATAGCATGATGCACGAGGCAGGGGGTAGGAAACATGAGACACGAGACAGGAGGCAGGAAGCGGGAGGCGCACTTCGCGGACAAAACGCTCAATCCGCAGTGTGCATTCAGCAATCCTCGATCCGCAATGCTAAATCCAAAATCAGGTTGCGGGCCGATCGCGGCTGTGGTAAACTAAGCGTGGTGATGCCCCCGTAGCTCAGTGGATAGAGCGCCGGCCTCCGGAGCCGGGCGCGTGAGTTCGATTCTCACCGGGGGTACTTGGATTGAAGCGTGCGATGCGCCTACCCGACGCGCCGCACGCCAGTCTTTTTCTGCACCGTGCTCAAGCCGCCCCACCTGGCGCGCCACGCGGCCTGCACGGCTCCGCGATGCTCCCACAGCGAGAGGCCTGCTAAGTAAGCCAGCCCCGCCGCGAAGCTCAACGCATACAGGAAGATTCCCCAGCTTTGAGCCGACCAGGCCAGGGCTATCGTGTTGAGTTGAAACACGCACAACCCAATCTCGCCAAACACGATGGGATCGAACACAGGCGCATATTCTTCAGCGGCCTGCACGCGCCTGCCCCCAACCTGACCGGACTTGGGTGTGCGCTCGAAGGCCACGGTTTTTCGGCGCAAGCCGCGCAGCACAGCGCGAGAGCTATTCAGGATCATGCACGACCCCAGAGCCGTGATCGCCAACAGGTCGGGAATGCGCCGAGGCCAGGCCCGCCGATCGAGCGTAATCTGCGAATAGGTGAAGAATATCGCCGGGGCCAGTGAGATCGGCGCGAAGATCCATCCGACCACGTGCGCCGCTTTGAGCAGCGGAGACTGATCGGCCAAAACCAACATCAACGGATACACCAGAGACATCAGCAACACCAGAAACTGAATCGCGTAGCCCGTAAGGTGAAAGGACGCCTGGACTTTGGTCGGCAGCGGCAATCGGCTTCGCCAGATTTGAGGGAGCAAATGCACGGCACACTGGATGCTGCCGCGCGCCCAGCGCGTCTGCTGGCGGCGATAGGCATTCGCCGAGCCGACCAGCTCGGCCGGTACGACCAGGTCGGGCAAAAGGCGCGCGCGCCAGCCGCGCAATAGGGCGCGATAGCTCAGGTCGAGGTCTTCCGTCAGCGTGCCCGTGTTCCAGCCGCCGGCGTCTTCAATCGCGCGCCGTCGCCACACGCCGGCTGTGCCGTTGAAGTTCATGAAATATCCGGCGCGGTCGCGGGCGAATTGCTCTACCAGGAAGTGACTGTCGATATTGCACGATTGAATTCGGGTGAGGAGTGACGTGTCGCGATTGAGATGCCCCCAGCGCGCCTGCACAAAAGCGATGCGCGCGTCGGCCGCTAGGTGCGGCACGGCACGGCGCAAAAAATCGGGCGGCGGCACGAAGTCGGCGTCGAAGATCGCGATGTATTCACCCTGTGCCACCTTCAAGCCGTCGCTCAACGCCCCGGCTTTGTAGCCCGTGCGCAGCGTGCGATGACGGTGAAGCACGTTGACACCGGCTGCCCGCCACTGCGCAACGGCTCGGGCGACAATCTCGTGTGTGCCATCTGTGGAGTCATCCAGCACCTGAATCTCCAACCGATCGGCCGGCCAGTCCAACCGGCAGATCGCGTCGATAGCGCGCTCGGCCACGTAACGCTCGTTGTATATCGGAAGCTGCACCGTGACCGTGGGATGCTCGTCAAGCGGCGGGACGTCGAGACGATCATGGCGGTGCTTCCAGGCGACGAAGACGAGATAGAAAAAGTTGATGCCATACAGCGACAGCGCGATCAGAATCAGTGCATAGATGAGCGCAACGGCGTACACTAGCACCGAGTGAGCGAAGTCAAGGCCATTCGACACGATAGATTCTCCTCCCTATATCCAGCTTCTGCAAACGGTAGTGGTAAAGAAGTAAGTGACAGCGGGTTTCACCGCCGAGAGCGCAGAGTGCGCCGAGCCGGATTTCGAGGAAAATCTCTGCGTTCTCTGCGTACTCTGCGGTGAACATCACTTACCAGGTAACCACTACCCTGCAAACAAGGTGCATCGCCCCGCGAGAGAAACGCGATCCGCGAATCCACGCGGCTCGACATCGCCCGCCATCCACAATCCGGCCAAGAGCGCCCACAGCAGCGTTCCCTGCGGGGCCGTCCACAGGTAATGATCGAACAGCATGATCGTCAGCAAGGCGACGAGGCCCCCGCCCGTCAGCGTTTGCCACATCGTCAACGATCGCGATCGCCAACGTCGCCGCCCGATCCATGCCATTGATCCGACGATCGTCGCGAACGCGAGCGCGCCCGGCAATCCCAGCTCGCTCGTGATCAACAACGGCACATTGTGAACCCAATCGAGCGGATAACCGAGCAACGTCTGGCTGGCTGTGCTGAAGTTCGCCGCGCCCACGCCCGTCAAGGGATGCGCCACGATCAGTCGCACAGCGACATCGATCATGCCGCGCCGCTCGTCCATCGAGAACTGCTCGAAGGGCTGCGTGCTCGCATTCACGCGGCCGATCAAGAACGGCCCAAACCATCGGACGAATACGGCCGCCACCACTGCGCCGATGGTCGCCAGAGTCAGCGCGGCAATCACCGCGCGCCGATCGAGATGCCGCCCGCGCCACAGCAGCGCGGCGGCGCTCAAGCCGCCCGCCGCTAACGCGGCCCAGGCCGAGCGCGAGAAGGTGATCAACAGCAAAGCCCACACCATCGCCCAGGCAATGGCGATCAGGGCACGCCACACACGAGGCCACACTCGCAGCAACCCGAAGGACAGAATCACGCCGATGCTCGCGTGCCCACCCAGCACGTTCGGGTGGCTGCTCAATCCGTAGGCGCGCAGCAAACGCACCGGCCCGGCGAAGACGACGCTCGCCCAGTTGTCCTGCGGTCGAACGGGTAACTCGCCAAAGCGCGGCCCCAACCCGACGAAATGCTGAAGCCCCATCTGGAGGTATCCGACTGCCGCATGGACGAGCAGACCGCCGAGAAACGCCCCGACCAAACGCGGTATCGACCAATCGCCGCTCGCCATCATCAGCGCGAAAAGAACCCACACCAACATGTGCCCGGCATGAACGGCAGCCAGTCCTCGATGTGCGGCCCATAGCGGCGAAAGGGCCGCCAGGGCGAACAACGCAGCCAACGCCAACGTGAAGAGCAGACGCGGACCTTGCCGCAAGCGATGGCGGCCCGGCCAACCGGCAAGTGTATATGTGCCGATGGCGGCAATCGCGAAGAGCTCGACCAGGCGCACGGCCGGCAGATAGTGGCCGAAAGGCAAGCCGGCCTCGTCGAATCCGGGCAGGTTGACCGGCCAGCTCTGTTGCCAGGCCAGCACGAAGATCGTCGCCAACACGGCCGCCTCGCTCAACGCGAGAATCGCGTGCCGATACGTCCATCGAGATGTCCACCGATTGAGCGTGATCGTCTGGCTCATACGCTTAAAAACTGGCGAGGGGTCACGCCGCGTAACCCCTCACCTAAGGAGCCGTCAAAGAATTAGTCCGCCTGTCACCCTGAGAATTCCACATCGCCAGGTGGCGATATGCCTGAAGTCAGAAACTTGCGCGCCGCATGGCCGCGCGGCGATGAATTCGCTGCGCTACTCCGCTGCGCCTAATGAATCGGGCTAGTCGGATTCATCCGACGCTGGGGTGTAGCCCGCCGAGTTCATCGGCGGGGCGGGCGCACGCTGGCAACGGCCCAAGTTTCTGGGTAGCGAAGGGTCTCGGCTTATCGGGCAGAGATTCTTCGCTGCGCTCAGCATGACAATGGCTGGCGTTTATGTTTGCCACTGGACTGAAATGCACGCACGGATGCCTTCGGCACAACGAATAAACGAATGGGTGGCCGACGAATGCTTCGAGCCACCCATCCAACTAACCATCCAACCATCCAACCATCCAACCATCCAACTAACCGCTCACGGCGCGCTCGCGGCGAAATCGTCAAATAAGACATCCAGCCCCACATCGTCGAAGGTGCCTGCCAGCAGACCGACATCGCCCGACGTGAAATCGGCGTCCTGCGCTTCGAGGAGCAGTTCGTCGTTGACGTACAGCGCCAGCGTGTCGCCAATGCACTCGGCGCGGATGGCGTTAGTGTCTTCGCCTTGACGGATAGTGTCGCTCGCCTGCCACGTGTCTGCGCCGAGGAAGTTCCACTCGCCGGCCTGCCGCTTCAAGATGGCGTGGAAGCCGTCGCCGGTGATCTGTGCCGAGTAGAAGTTGTCTTTGTCCTGGTAGCGGCAAATGATCCCGAAGTAGCCGGTATCCGGCCCGGCGACTTTGGTCGTGCTGACCCCGATGCGCATGTCGGTTGCGTTGAGTCCGGGCGTTACCCACACGGCGTAGTTGTCCAGATTGACGTAGATTCGGTAACCGTCGTCGGCGTAGTCGGTGACGGTATCGACGTCCTGCAAACTCGGCCAGCCACTGCCCGGATCGGAGAAGTCGTCCTGGAACGGGACGCCGTTGACAGGGGGGGCTGCTCCAGCCGTCGGCTGCCGCACAACCAGGTTGTCGAACAGGATGTCGGTGCCGGCCTCCTCGAACGTACCGGCCAGCAGGCCGATGTCGCCTGACACGAAGTCTGCATCTTGCGTTTCGGCGAGGAGTTGATCGTTCACGACCAGCGTCAGCCGATCACCGGCACAATCGGCGCGGAGACGGTTGGTCGCGTCGCCGCTCAAGATCGCGTCGCTCGTCTGCCAATCGACCAACGTCACCCATTCGCCATCCTTGCGCTTGGTGATGCTGTAATAGCCATCGCCCGTGATCTTGAGGACGTAGTAGTTATCGCCATCCTGGTAACGGCAGATGACGCCCAACTCGCCCGTCTCGGGGCCGCCGATGCGCGCGGCATCGACCTCGATTTGCGCGTCGCCGAAAGTCAGGCCGGGGTGCGACCAGACCGAGTAGTTCTGCGCAGTCACGTTGATGCGATAGCCGCCGTCGACGTAGTCCGTCGAATAATCCGCATCGGAGTAACTCGCCCAGCCACTGGCCGGATCGGAGAAGTCTTCCTGGTACAAGACACTGCCCGCCGCTACCGGCTGGCTCACGACGAAATCGTCGTACCACATTTCTGTGCCGGGATCCTCGTACGTGCCGAGGTGCAGACCCACGTCGCCTGATGCCAGGTCGGAGTCCTGGGTTGCTGCGACCAGTTGATCGTTGACGTACAACGCCAGCCGGTCCCCTACGCAGTCGGCGCGCAGATGGTTGACGGCCTCCTCACCTTGTAGAAGGGCGCTGCTTGCCTGCCAATCGACCAGCGTCACCCACTCACCCGCCTCCCGTTTGCTAATGCTGGCGTAGCCATTGTTGGATGCCTTCAGGACGTAGAAGTTTTCGACGTCCTGGTAGCGGCAGATCAGGCCGTATTCGCCGCCATCGGGGCCTCCCGCACGAGTGGCGTCCACCTCGATCTGCACGTCGATGAAGTTCAGGCCGGGGTTGGACCACACGGTGAGACTCGGCTCGGCGAGGGCCATGTGATACGCATTATCGGCGCTCTCGCGGGTCGATTCCGCATCCGAGAACTGCACCCAGTCGGCGAAGGACCGATCGACGAAGTTATCGCGGAACAGCACACTCCCGGCCTGGCCGGTGACCGGCGCGTCTTCTGCAAGGATGGTGAAGCTGCCGCGCTGGACGAGGTGCGAGTCCGCGTACATCTCGACATCGTAGTGGCCTCGCGGCAGGATGAACAGCCGGCTGTATTCGTAACTCAACGGTTTCTGCGCCGAACCCGATTCACCTAAACTCTCCGGCCACTCTTCCACCAGGCGCAGCGACGTATATTCGTAGCCGTTGAGATACACCTTATACAGGACTGGCTGGCCGACTTTCATGCCTTCGTAGTCGAACGTGACTTGCACCTTCTTGGTGCGATAGTGGAAGGTGTCGGCGTAGTCGTACTGTATGAAGTTGCCCTGATCGTCTTTCACCTCGCGGGCGAACTCGAAAGGCGTGATACTGGCGGTCACTTCGCCGCCAGGCGGCTTGCCCGTGTACTCCAGCGCTGCCGTCAGGCTCTTGAGGTCGCGGATCACGTCCTGCGCGATGCGCCGCACCGAATCGGGATCCTGGATGGTTTCCGGCGCAGGGGCCTCCGTCCAGTCGTAGATGTTGTTGTTCAGGCGATCGACCAGGTTTTGCAGATCGAGCGCGCCCGCGTCGAGGTAATACCACAGCGAAGCCGGCGGCTCGCGCCCCTCGGCGTGCGCATCGGCGACGATCTGGGCGGCCAAGTCGAACGCCGAGGCGAATTCGTCTTTCGCGGCGGCGTTTTCGCCGTTCGCCAATCGCGCCAGTGCCAGATTCAGCCGCAGGCCGATCTGGTTCGGGTCTCTGGCGAGAACCACCTGGTCGATCTGGATCGCGTCCTCGAACTTGCCTTGCAGGTAATATATCCAGCCGAGATTCCAGCCGACGTATGTGTCGTCGCGGCCGGCGGCGCGCGCCGCCTGGAGATCTTTGACGGCGTCATCGTACTGGTTCAGCCGGAGATACGCGAAGCCGCGTGCGTACAGTGCGTTGGCATAGGCCGGCGCAGCCTGCAACGCGTCGTCGTAAGTAGCGATGGCTTCTTCGTATTTGCTCTGCTGATCCAGCCCTGCGCCTGTCGCGAAGGCCCGGATCGCATCGTCCGGCAGAGCGGGCACGGGTTGCAGCACGGTGGCGACGAGCCAGATCACGGCGACGACGGCAATCAGGCTGCCCGCGCCGACGAACAAGACGCGGCTGCGATCCGATACAGTGGTCGACAAGCCGTACAGCGCGAGAGTGACGGCCAGCAATGTCAGTTGGACGATGTGCGCGCTGGCCTTGTCCGACCACATGTTTTGCTGGACGGACGTGTCCTTAAATCGCTCCGAGAGTTCCGTGGTGCGCACGAGATAGGTGTCGGCCTGGTACTTGCCAACGTCGGGGAAGTAGCCGGTATCGGACCCGAAGTAGGGGTCTTGCAGCATCTTGCCGATGTTGGCAATCTGGTCGCGCACGGTGTTGTAGCGCTCGGCGGCGAGCGTGTCGTTGGACTTGTTGGCCACGCGGGCCAGGTCGTCCAATTCCGACCACGTCTGATACGCGCCTTCCCACTGGTAACTGAGCTCGGTCTCGCCGCTGGCGTTGCCGCCCATCGCCTGGATCGCGTACCGTTGCGCATCGCGGCTGAGTTGCGCCTGTCGCGCAGAGGCCTGGGTCTGTAGAAAGGTCGCGATCGCCGCGAGCAGCGCGGCGGCGGCGATCAGGACGGCAATGATCTGGTCGAAGCGCTGGTTGCTGCCGGATGAGGAGCCGGTGATGGATTCGCTCATAGGTCCGTCCCATACAGCCCGATGGGGCCAATCTCACATCGTCGTCTCGATCACAATCAACGCAATGACGCTGCCGACGAGAAAGATCGTGGCGCCGGCAGCCATCAGGTAGCGCACACGGCTGGCGAGCGTATTGGCCAGCGTGTACAGCACCAGCAAGAGGCCCAGCACGATCAGAATGCCGATCAGCGTCGTCGATTTGGCGCGAGCGGCGTCCGACTGCGCGAAGTGCAGATCGGGATTCAGATCCTTGTTCTGCGCGTCATCCGACCACAGCTCGTCGAGTTGGCGCGGGATGTCATAAGTCCCGTCGGTCTTGACGTAGCGGTTCTCGAAGAAGGTCCCCTCGATCTCCGTCGCCAAATCCCACGCATCACGCATTTGCCGTTCCAGGGTGACCCGATCCGTTTCCGGCGCATCGGCCAGACTGTCGGCGATGGCATTGCCCAGTTCGTTATAGCGGACGTAGTCGGTGTACGCGCGGAGATGCTCGTAAGCCGTGACGGCGTTGAGCGCGCGCGACTCCTCTGCGTTGAGCGTGGCGGCTATGCCCGCGAAGTCGGCGTTGCTGGCGATATCATTGGCGGCGGCGGCGCGCCACGCGACCACCGCTCCCAGGATTGTCACCAGCGCCAGCAGCCCGGCGACCAGCGTCTTGAAGCGGTCTTGTTTTTCGGTGGCTTCCATCTCCCCTCTCCAATAGACTTTATCGGAAACAAACCTGATCCACGAAGGTGCACGAAGAAACACGAAAAATATCGGCTATCTTCGTGCCCTTCGTGTGGCTTCGTGGAGAAAAGTTGATTCGTGTTATTCGTGGATGAAATTACGGCAACTGCATCATCCAGATGCTGCGGCCATACGTCCCGGCCACCATCACGCCGGTCTCGGGATTGAGTTCGAGGTCGGACACCAGCGTGAAGGGCATCCCGCTCCCGAAGGGCTGCCACTCCTCCGATCCGTCGAGCAGCGCCCACACGCCGAGCGATCCCCCGACGTAGACGCCGGAGGTGTCGGGCCGCGCATCGACGACGGCTGCGCTCAGTGGCGCATCGGGCAGATTGAGGGTGATGCCTTCCCAACTCTCGCCGCCGTCGGTCGTGCGGAACACGTGACCGGGTGTGTCCGGTGTCTGGAGGCTGAATCCGCCGAAGACGACGTAGGCCGTCAGCGCATCGGCCGGATCGACGGCGACGCGAGTCACGTTGCGCGCCGGGAAACTGCTGTCGGTGATGTTCTGCCAGTTCTCGCCGCCGTCTACAGTGACCCATACTTGCCCGTCGGTTGTGCCGGCGTACAGCACCAGCGGATCGTCGAGACCGACGGCCAGCGTCTGCACCGAGCCTTCGTCTGTGAGCGAATCGCTGATAGCCGACCAGCTGTCGCCGCGATCTTCGGTCTTATAAACGTAGTTGGACGCGATGTACAGCACGCCTTCGGCGCTGGGATCGACGATGAACGGCGAATAGAACAGCCAGTTGTCATCCAGGTCGAGGCCGTCGGTGTAGCCGCCGCCGACGCCGGGATACCACTCGTCGCCGCCGCCTTCGCCGCTGTTCTCGTTGCGCTGGAAGATAAAGGGTGGGTAGGTGCCGCCGTAGACGATGGTCGGATCGAACGAATCGACCGCCGCATAGCCGCCGTCGCCCTGCGACGCGCCGTTCCACGTCTCGCCGCCATCGGTGGTGAAGGCGATGCCGTTGTCTTGCAGGCCGCCGATGATGTAATCGGCGTCGGTCGGGTGCAGGCCAATGCCGATGAACAACAGCGTGTTGATGCCCATGTTGCGCGGCTCCCAGGCCGGCGCGTCGGCGCTGGCGTCTTCAGTGTAGTAAGTGCCGCCGTCGTTGCCGACCCAGATCGAGTTGGGGTCGTCCGGGTTGAAGGCCAGGCCGTGTGCATCGGGATGCATGTGGCTGGTTTCCGGCTCGGACGGCGTCAGATCGACCCACGTGTCGCCGCCGTCGTCGCTGCGCCGAATGACGGCGATCCAGTGGTAGGTATCCTCCTCGGTGCTGAGCGATCCGCCCAGGTACATGATGTCGGAATCGGTCGGATCGATCTCGACGATGTTGTCGTAGGTGCACTGTGGGCTGCTGCCCTCACCGGTGCAGTAATCGCCCGCGTCGGGCAGCCACTCCCAGGTGTCACCGCCGTCGGTGCTGCGCATGGCGAACGACCAGGCGCCCTCGATGTCGCGGCCTTTCTCGTCTGTGCCTTCCCAGTACATTCCGCCGCCGGCCAGCAGGATGCTCGGATCGGACGGCGCGACGGCGAGCTCTAACCCTTCGATGTAGGTCACGGGATTCTCGTCGCTCTCGTATTTGAGGTCGATTTGTTTCACCGTGACGCCTTGCTCTTCTTCCCACTGCGCGATCACATCGCTGTAGTCAAGTTCGTCCCACGACTCGCCGTCGTCGGTGCTGCGCAGAATATGCGTGCCGACGCACTCGACGTTGCACAGCGTGGCGTACAGCGTACCGTCGCCGGCGATGTCGAGGTCCATGAAGCCACCCAGCCGGGCCACGATGCCTGTCTCCGGCCTGAGTTTGCAGCGATCGCCGCAGGTGATCAGCGCCTCCCACGAGTCGCCGCCGTCGGTCGATCTGTAAATGCCGAAGTCGGCCTGATCGGGCGGCGCTTCGACGAGACGGGTCTGCCCGGACGCGGCGTACAGCGCACCCTCCGCGTCGAACACCAGCGCTGTGACCGATGCGCCATTGAACACGTCCGCGCCGATCAACTCCCACGTCTCGCCGGCGTCCTTCGAGCGCGCGATGCCGTTCGCCAGGTAGCCATAGGTTGAAGCGATCTGACCGTCGAATTCGCCGAGCAGGGCGTAAATGGCACTGGAGTCTTGCGGATGCATGGCGATGCCGCCGACGATCATCGGCACCTGCTTATCGGTCAACGAGCGCCACGTCTCGCCGCCGTCTTCAGTCTTCCACACGCCGCCCGCCGAGGCCGCCGCATAGACCACTTGTGAGTCGCCTGGATCGATGGCGAAACCGTTGACGCGCCCGCTTCCAGGAACTTGCCCCTGCGGAAGATACACGCCCGAAATGGGGGCGGGGCCAATCGGCAGCCACTCACCCCCGACCGGCTCGTATTGCGAGAGCAGGGCATAGGCGTCGATCAGCGCGCGGCGGTCAACGTCGCCGCCGTTGCCGATCAGTCGCTGGTAGAATTCGTCGGCGCGCTGTTCCAGTCCTTCCTGATCGCTCCTGGACAGGTTGAGGTCGAAGAAGCCGGAGGTCACACCGCCGCCTTCGGGCGTGGGCGTAGGCGCGGGCGTCGGAGCCGGTGTAGTGGTAGGCGGCAGGCGCTCGGGCGAGGGACCGCCACAGGCGGAGAGTAAAACCGCGATGAGAGCCAGCACCATCACAACAGATCGAGGTGTCATCATAACTCCTGATCCTTTATCAGCACCGCCCGGCCTGGTGGGTCGGGCGGTGCAGTACGTTGATGAAAAACCGGGCTACTTGGACTTGACCATCGTGATCGGCAATTCCACAGGGTCTTCTGCGTCGGTGGGGATGACCAGGCCATCCTGGCCGATTGGCTTGTAGCCCTTGGCGACGACGATCACGGAGTACTCGACTTCTCGCGTCAGCGGGCTTTCCAATTCGAACTGGCCCTTGTTGTTCGTCTTCGCACCGGTGAAGATGTCCTCTTCTTGCTGGTCGCCATCGATGAAGTCCTGGACGGTGACACCTTCGACCAGCACCAGGATGACTGCACCTTTGATGGGTTTCTTGGTCTTGGCATCGGTGACCGTGCCAATGACCGTCACCGTGTCGAGAGGCTCGTCGCCGCCGACAGGGATGCTGCCGGAAGTGAGCAGCGTCTTGTTGTTATAATACTCCACGCCCCACTCGCCCTCGTCCATCGGCGATCCATCTGTCGTGCCGAGCGGGTAGGCATAGAAGCCTTCGCTCTCGGAGGCCTTGAGCGATTCCTTGTCCGTATAGACGGTCTCGCCGTCGAGGGTGAACACGGACACGATGGCGGCTTTCTTGGGCACGCAGTCGTACTCGAAAACCGGCACAATCAGATTCGTGCCGCTCGGATACGATTCCAGCCCTTGCGGCGCATCTTCTGGAAGCGCGATCTCGTCGTCTTCGTTCAATAAGGCCCAGTACACGTCCGCAGTAGCGCTCATCTTGGTGCAGGCCGCGTTCGGCGCGTCCGGGTCGGAGTTTGCCGGAGCCGCCAGATTAACGCTCGCGCGGTGGAGGTTCGACGCGGCGGCCAGCGCGGTGAACGCGGACGCCGTCAGCGCCACGACGGTGAGCATAACGATCGCGAAGAATCGAATTTGGCATTTCATATCAGACCTCGCTGGGGTTCGCTAGAACGACAGGCTGTTGAGGAAGCGCGCGAACAGCGGCTCGACGTTGGGCAGATCGTCGGGCGTAGTGAGCAGCGTGATCATCACCGCGCGCCCGGCGTCGACGACGATGTAGTCGACGCCTTGTTTCACTTCCGGTTCCGCGCCGGTCAGGCTCTGCGGATCGATGTAGGCGAAGCTCTGCATCAGCGCAGGCTTGCCGGCCACCGTCGTGTTGGCCGTATCGGTGACCTTGTACATGGCGTAATCGGTGCTGCGCTCGCCGCCCAACTGAGAGGCAATGCCCTTGGCGTCCAGGCCGCTGTCGTTCGCGCGTGTGGCAATGATGAACTCGGCCCCTGTGCCAAGCGTATCAGCGGCACGCAGCACGTCGCCTTCCGCTGTCGCGTCGCCGAAGTACGAAGGGTACGCGCCCTTGAAGCCACTCACCTCGAAAGTCGTGGTGCTGTTGACTGCGCTGTTCCACGCGAAGGCGGCGACGATCAGCAGCACGACGAACGTGCCGACTGTGGCGGTGTTGGCCTGCCGGTCGCCCTTCGCCGCGTCGGCGGTTGCGGCGGGCTGTTTGCCGCTCAGACTCCGGCCAATATCGCGGTTGATCAGCGCGTACACGATCACGGCGACGACAACGGCCAGCGCGCCAGCAGCGATCAACCCGCCGACACCGGGCAGCGCGCTGGCCTGCCCGCCGATGCTGATCGAGCCAGGCTCTAGCTGGCCGCGCAGCAGGTTGAACGCGCCGTTGAGCACAGCCGTCAACGCCAGTCCCAGTGGCAGCCACCAAATGGGTTCCTGCTCGAGCCGGGCGCGACCCAGGAAGTAGCCGAGCAGGCCGCCGAACGCGGCGTGCGCCAGGGCCACTTCGACCATGAGGACCTCTGCGCCGCCGAGCGCCCCGCCGCCGCTGTTGAGAATGAATTGCAGGTTGAGCGCGGTAGCATAGCCTAGCGCTGCGGCGGTCGCGTAAATCACGCCGTCGGTTCGTTCGTCGAACTCCGGCAGGTCGAAGATGAAATAGCGCACAGTCGCGTAGATGATGAAGGCTTCCACGCCGCCGATCAGGAAAACCGATCCCAGAATCGCCGTCAGGTTGTCGCGAAATAGCCAGTCCTGCACGCGGAAGAGTTGATCGGTGATCGGGATACCGATCGCGCCGGCCAGGGCCAGGCCCAGGACGAACATGCGCGCGACGTGCCCCACAGGTTCCGGCTCCAATCGATCCTGCTGATAGAAGAAGATCAGCCACAAGACTGCGGGGACGATCGCTAATACGATGCCGACCAACAGCAGCGGCGTGATCGCCAGGTCGGGCTTGAGCACCTGGTCCAGGCCGATGACGAGGGCCACGAACACTAACAGGCCGACGACAGCCAGCACTCCGGATCGGAATGCGCCTCTGCGCATGTGGGTGGCTTTCTGGTAATGCTCGTCGCAAAACCACCGTCCGCCGATGGTCTGGGTGCCGGCACGCTGATGATCTACACAGCAGACTTGCGCTGCCATCCTTCCTCCTTTATTATGAAGTTGTCACAGATGAAATGAGGATCGTGTTGCGGCTGTTTGCGCCAAACACAAACGCTCGGCACTACCGCGCCGTAGTGCGAGCGTTGACAGACGAAACTCTTACCGATGATTTGGCCCTGGCTGCCATAGTGTCATCGAGAGCGGGAGACGGGATTCGAACCCGCGACCCTCTGCTTGGAAGGCAGACGCTCTACCCCTGAGCTACTCCCGCGTGACGGGGCAATCCCCATCCTCACCGGGTCATCATTGCCTTGCAGCGGACACCGGCGCAATAATACCACAGAATCTTTTCAAAGGCACAACTGGCAGGCTGACTCGTGTGCACTCAAAGGTCGCCAGCAAATCTAGCGCTCGCCAACCGCGTCCTCGCGGCTGACCTGCCCTCGCGTGCAAAGCACGCGGGGGTTGCGCCCCGCTCCGCGGGGTTGGCCGCCCGCGGGGACGCGGACGTTGAGCCGCCTGACACGTTTTGCGTGCACACGCTGGCTCCACTTCGCTGGCCTATGTTTGCCGCTTTGCGAATGAAACCTTAAAATGCTTCGATCCCTCTTGACATTTGAGGCCAGGTCACTATATTGATGACATCACTCATCAGGCCAGGAGAGATCAAATGTTCAGAGTCGAGCTCGGCGGTAGCGCCTACGACGCGCGGCTGATTGCCACTGAAAGACTTTCCGGCGGACAGATGATTTATCGCATTGCCGATTATCGCATTACGCATCGGCCCACCTATCAGACCATCCAGATTGGGCCGGAGACACACATCGAGGAGCTGGGTGTGCTGGCCTATCTCAATCACTCATGCAAACCCAACGCGATTGTCGATACCACGGCCCTCACCGTCGTCGCCGTGCGGGACATCGCGCCGGGCCACGAGATCACCTTCTTCTATCCATCCACCGAGTGGGACATGGATCGCCCCTTCGTGTGTTTGTGCGGTGCGCCGGAGTGCATCCGGCTCGTCGCCGGGGCCAAATATCTCTCACTGGACACCCTCAGCCGCCACTTCATCAATCCGCACATCCGCGAGATGGCGCTGGCCTGCCTGGCAGGCGTGGATATCGGGACTTGAGGATGACGGGGAGATCGGGGTAACGAATCCGCAACTCCGCATGTAACTCTCATTGTCGAACGACCTCACTCTATTCCCCTTCCTGTGGCTGGCTGGCGCGGAACAGCCGGTACAGCGTCAGGTCGTAGACAATCTTGAGGCCGCCGGAGATGAAGAAAGGCACGTTCAATAGGGCGGGGTGGCCGATCAATAGACCGGTGAACACGGGCGCGAGCGACGCGCCGGTCGTTCGTGCTATGCCGGTCACACCGGCTGCTGCCGATCGCTCGTCGGGGGCCACGACAGCCATTGTGTACGACTGGCGTGTCGGCACATCCATCTGGGAGATGCTGAAACGTAGCAGGAGCAGGATGATCGCCAATGGCAGATTGGGCATCAGCGGCACGAGGATCAGCAGGATGTTGGATGGGATGTGCGTGAACACCATTGTGTTGATCAGGCCGATGCGAGCGGCGATTCGCGCTGCGGTCAACGCTGAGATGCCCGCGAGGATGTTCGCGCCGAAGAAAATGCCGCCCAGCAGCGCCGGCTCGACCTCGAAGCGAAGATGAAACCAATACGCGACGATGCTCTGAACGACGAAGCCGCCTGCGAAGGCGTCGAGCGAGAAGAGCGCGGAGAGTTTCAGGACGACGCGGCGTGAGCGATGCAGGCCGAGGCGGGTAGATGCTGTTGGGCGTA
>DATBWU010000018.1:0-9678 GCA_036514635.1 Anaerolineae bacterium
CACCCCAGCGTCGGATGAATCCGACTAGCCCGATTCATTAGGCGCAGCGGCGTAGCGCGGCGAATTCATCGCCGCGCGGACATGCGGCGCGCAAGTTTCTGACTTCAGGCATATCGCCACCTGGCGATGTGGAATTCTCAGAATGACAATCTGCGGAGTTATTTCTTGACAAGCCCAAGGACACGAAGTTGCACGAAACAAAACCTTAGAGCCTGTCTGAAAAGCCGCCAGATTAACCACCAAGACTCAAGGGCACCAAGAATCTCCAAGTTTTCTTTGTGGCCCTTCGTGTCTTGGTGACTTGGTGGTGAGTTTGAAGACAGTCTCTTAGTGACCCTTCGTGTCCTTCGTGGAGGAATGAGAACATGATCCGCATCGTCACCGACAGCACCGCCGACATTCCCGACGATTACGCCCGCGAACTCGACATCACGGTCGTGCCGGTGTACGTCATTTTTGGCGCGCAATCGTACCAGGATTGCGTCACGCTCACCCGCGAGGAGTTCTATCAGCGGCTCGCGTCGGCGAACCCGCTGCCAACGACATCCTCGCCGAGCGCAGGCGACTTTGCAGAGGTCTATCGTCGCTTGCAGGACAACGGAGCCGAGGCGGTCGTGTCGATCCACGTCGCGGCCAAGTTGAGCGGCGTGCAAAACGCGGCGCGATCCGGCGCGAGCGCCGTGCCCGACCTGCCGGTGACGATCGTCGATTCCGAGCAGGTGACGATGGGCCTGGGCTGGCAGGCGATCGAGGCTGCACGCACGGCCAGGGCGGGCAAGAGTGTCGCCGAGATCGTCGAGGCCGTGACGCGCTTGAAGTCGCGCGTGCGCGTCTTCGCCTTGCTCGACACGCTGGAATTCGTGCGGCGCAGCGGGCGCGTCGGCTGGGCCACGGCGGCCATCGGGCAACTGCTCAGGGTCAAGCCGCTGGTCGAAGTGCGCGACGGCGCGGTGCTATCGGTCGATCGCGTCCGCACGCGCAGCCACGGCATCCAGCGGCTGAAAGAACTCGTCGCAGAGCAAGGCCCGCTGCGCAGCCTGACCATGCTGCACACGCGCGCCCACGAAGCGGCATCGAAAGTGGCCGACGAGTTCCGCGCACTGTACACCTCGCTCCGCGACCCGATTCACATTGCCGAAGCGACGACGGCCATCGGCACGTACGCCGGCTCCCAGGCATTGGGCGTGGCGTGCGTGGTGGCAGAGTGACGAAGGACGAATGACAAAGGACGAACATCTGTCGTTGGTCATCCGTCTTTCGTCTGTTAAAGGCTTGTAATGGCTAAACCCCCTTCCTTCGACAAACTGGCGAAGATTCTGAAACTCGAAATCGACACCGGCTACCGCGACCGGGCGATGATCGGCGGGCTGTCGCAATACGCGCCGAAGTGGCAAGAGGAAGCGCTACGCGATGCGGAGTCCGAGCGCGTCAACGCCATCGCCGACCGGCTGCGCCCCTATTCGACCTTGAGCGACCTGGACGCGCGCCGCCAGTCGATCGATGAGATCGTGACATTGCTGACGCAAGCGCCGATCCCGGCGACGTCCTCGCCGCCGAGCGCCGCCACATCGGCCGCGCCGATCGAAGAACCTCAACCCATAGAGCCGGCCGAATCGCCGGAATCGATCGGCACAGCGCCGCAGGTCGAGGCGCGCATCGAAGAGCCTGCGCCGGGCGCACCGAAGCCCACGCCGCCCGCGCCGCCACGCGAGGAACGCCGGCCTGCCCGCGACGAGCGCGCCAGCACGCCCCGGCCCCGCTCCGGGGGTTACACGCTCGATTCAGCGGTGACGGCCATACCGGGCATCGGCCCATCGAACGCAGAGAAATTCGCCCGGCTCGGCGTGAAGACCATCCGCGATCTGCTGTTCCTGCTGCCGCGCCGTTACGACGACTTTACCGCGCTCAAGCCGATCAACCGCTTGCAATACGGCGACGAAGTGACGGTGATCGGATCGGTGTGGGAAGCCAGCCTGCACCGCACACGCGGCGGCGCGCAAATCGTCCAGGCCATCATCAGCGACGGATCGGGCACGATCCAGTGCACGTGGTTCAACCCGTATCTCAAAGACAAAATCCGGCGCGGCATGCAAATCGTCGTCAGCGGCAAGGTGGACGAGTTCCAGGGTCGCCTCACGTTCACCTCGCCGGAGTGGGAGCACCTGGAAAAAGACCTGCTGCACACGGCCCGCCTGGTTCCGGTGTACCCGCTGACCGAAGGACTCACCGCCCGCTGGGTGCGCCGGTTGCTGAAGCGCACCGTCGATGAGTGGGCCGTGCGCCTGCCGGATTTCCTGCCGGACTCGGTGCTGGTGTCAGCCGGATTGATCAGCCTGCCCAAAGCGATCGAGCAGGCGCACTTCCCGGATTCGCAGGCGCAGCTCGACGCGGCGCGCAAACGCCTGGCGTTCGACGAGTTGTTCGTCTTGCAGATCGGCATGTTGCGCCAGCGCCGGCAGTGGAAGACGCAGGCCGGGCAGGCGATTGAGATCGAGCCGGCCACGCTGGATGTGTTCTTGTCGGCCCTGCCCTACTCGCTCACCTCGGCCCAGCAGCGCACGCTCGACGACGTGCTGCGCGACATCCGCTCCGGCCAGCCGATGAACCGGTTGATCCAGGGCGACGTGGGTTCGGGCAAGACGGTCGTCGCAGCGGCGGCGATGTTCGCGGCGACGCAGGCCGGCGCGCAAACTGCGATCATGGCCCCGACCGAAATCCTGGCCGAACAACACTTCAAGAGCCTCACGCGCCTGTACGACGGACTCGATGCCAGCCGGTTGAAGGTTCCGGTCACGCTTCGACTGCTGACCGGCAGCACGCCGCAGGCCGAGCGCGACGAGATTCAAGCGGGACTGTCCGACGGGCGCGTCAACATCCTGATCGGCACGCACGCGCTGATCCAGCAGGGCGTCGAGTTCAAAGGCCTCGCCTTTATCGTGATCGATGAGCAGCACCGCTTCGGCGTGACGCAGCGCGCCGCCTTGCGGCAGAAGGGCATTCGAAGGGATGAAGGCGGAAGGACACTTGCACCTGCGCTGCGCTCCGGCGCAAGTGCAGGTGTGAAGGATGAAGACTTCATCCCTCATCCCTCGTCCCTCATCCCTTCCGTCAGCCCTCACATGCTGGTGATGACAGCCACACCGATTCCGCGCACACTGGCGCTGACGCTGTACGGCGATCTCGACCTGTCGGTCATCGACGAAATGCCGCCGGGCCGCCAGCCGATCGAGACGCGCGTCGTGATGCCGTCGGAGCGCGAGCGCATGTACAGCTTCATCCGCGCGCAGATCGAGAAGGGACGGCAGGCGTACATCATCTGCCCGCTCGTGGAAGAGTCGGAGAAGATCGAAGCGAAGGCCGCCGTCGAAGAGCACGAGCGGCTGCAAAAGCAGATCTTCCCGCAATTCAGACTCGGGCTGCTGCACGGGCGTTTGAAGGCGGATGAGAAAGACGCGGTGATGCGCGCCTTCGCCGCGAACGAGCTGAATATCCTGGTGTCCACTTCCGTCGTCGAGGTCGGTATCGACGTGCCGAATGCGACGGTGATGCTGATCGAAGGCGCGAACCGGTTCGGGCTATCGCAGTTGCATCAGTTCCGGGGGCGCGTGGGGCGCGGCTCGCAAAAATCGTACTGCCTGCTGCTGGCCGATTCGACGGCGAACGGCGCGAGCGAGCGGCTGCAGGCCGTCGAAGCGACGACGGACGGCTTCGTGCTGGCCGAGAAGGACCTGGAATTGCGCGGGCCGGGCGAGTTCTTCGGCAAACGCCAGTCGGGCCTGCCCGATATGCGCTTCTCGTCGCTGGCCGACGCGCGACTGATCGACCTGGCCCGCCGCGAAGCCGGCAAGATCGTCGATGCCGATCCCGACCTCGCCGCGCCGGAATACGCTGCGCTGGCTCGCCGCGTGCAGGAATTCTGGTCGAGCGGCCAGGGCGATTTGAGTTAGAAACCAGGTTTCTTGGAGAAACCTGGTTTCTGCACGGTGGCTATACAGATGCCCTATCGCAAAATCGAGTTCCGAGCAGGCGAGCACTACCACGTCTACAATCGCGGCAACAACTTCCAGGGCATTTTCTTCGAGCGCGAGAACTATTCGTATTTCTTGCGACTTCTGTGCGAGCATCTTACGGCGGAAGCCGTGGATATTGTCGCCTACTGCCTGATGCCCAATCACTACCATCTTCTGGTGTGTCTCAAGGTCGATAACCTGTCCAACTTCATGCAACCGTTCGGGCTTGCGTACACCAAAGCCATCAACAGGCGCTATCACCGCGTGGGCAGTCTGTTTCAAGGGCCTTTCAAAGCAGTGCGCGTCGATCGTGACGAGTATGCGTTACACCTCTCGCGCTACATTCACCTGAACCCGGTAAGTGCTCGGCTTGTAGAGCGACCAGAAGATTGGGAGTTCTCAAGTTATCGCGAGTTTATCGGTTTACGACACGGAACGCTGCCCAAGCCAGATATCATACTGTCACAATTCCCCTCACCAGACGCATATCGCAGATTCGTCGAGTCGTATACAGAGAGTGATCGAGATTTCATCAAACGTTTCCTCTCAGATCAGAAACCTGGTTTCTGAGAGAAACCAGGTTTCTGAGTGCCTCCACTTTCCCCTTGCGACCCCACTCGATCTCGTCTAGAGTGGCAGCATGAAAACAACCAACTACATCATAACCCGTCACTCGCGCTGGATCGCAACGCTCGTGCTGCTGACCGCCTGCCTGGTGTTGGCATCGAGCACGCGCGGGGGTGTGCAACTCACGCACGCCGAGGCCAGCGCCGACTCGTTCGTCTACCTGCCCGTCGTCATGAGGAGCGGATGCGATCCGATCTCCGGCGTCACGTATGGCAGCATAGCGCCCGAAGCGCCCGGACCCGATCCGGCTACGGACAACCGGGTCAACCTCAGCCTGCGCGGATACGAGCCGGTCGGCCAGTTCAAGGGGCTGGTCGACTATGGCGCGATCGGCGATCCGCTCGCACCGCAATTCCCCGCCCTGTTCGCCGATCAACGCGTGCCCACCTTCAGCAACGTGTACGCGCTGTACAAGGGCGACCTGTCCGGGCTGATCACCAATCCACCGGTGACGTTCGCCACGCTGGCGACGACGCCCGGCGAAATCATCCACCTGCCCGACTCGGGTTACGACATCGGCGGCTACGACGCCATGGTGTTGTATGCCGAAGAGACGCGTCTCGTCGCCAAGTACACGCGCTCGGACGACATTGCCGGTGGATACGTGGTGTATCTCGAAAAAATCTGCGTCGATCCCAACTTGCTGTCGCTCTACCGCCAGTTGAACGCCGCCGGACGCGCGCAGCTCCCCGCGCTGGACGGCCGGCAGCCCCTGGGCCGAGCCGCCGGCAACGAGATTGGTGTCGCGGTTCGCGATGCCGGCACGTTCCAGGACCCGCGTGCGCGCAACTCGTGGTGGATTGGCCGGTGATGGGGACTCTTCAGCTTCATCCACGAATCCACACGAATCTTCGCTATACTGCGCGCGGTCACAAGTTGCGCTTTTTGTTGCTGAAAGCCCGCGTCCACGCGGGCGTCTATCCTGATCGACCGCGAGGACGCGGTCGGTGAGCAAAACCGCAGATGGTTCCCGCGTCGAGTATAATCATTCTTGTGGATTCATGCGGATTCGCGGATCACAATCAATTTACATGTTCTCCACTTCGCGCAGTGCATAATCGATCGCCCGATCCGGCGTCATGGCTTGCCCCTCGGCCCACGCCGTCTTGAAGGCAGCCTCGTCCAGTTTGGATCGCGCCTCGGCCAGGTTCCGATCCAGCCGCAAGCGATAAATCGCGTAGATCACAAAGCGGATGCGGCTGCTCAGCGCATCGCCCGCGCCGAACAGTCGCACGGCGATGTCCGGGCGCTGGCGGGCCGTGAACAATCCGGCCACTCCGCCCAATGCCAGCAGCAAACCCGACATCGCGCCGAGTTCGCGGCACAGCGTCAGCGCTTCGACGGCCTGCGCCTTCGCCTGCACGAAGTTGCCCTGATGCACCGACGCATCGAGCAAGCCGAGCAGTGGCCGCACCACCGTCCAGCGATCGCCCACCTCGCGCGACAGGGCGGTGCTTTGCGCGTACATCTCACCGGCCGCAGTGTAATCGCCATGATACCAGGCGATGCCGGCCAGCGAGTTTAGCGCAAAGCCCATGCCCCACGGATCGCCGAGCGCCTTGAAGCCGGACAGGCTTTGATCATACATCGAACGCGCTGCGGCCAGATCGCCGGACACGGCCAGCGCATCGCCCAAATTATTGAGCACGAACGCCTCGGTCCAACGATCGCCGGCCGTGCGCGCCGCATTCAGGCTTTCCTCAAGTCGCTCGCGTGCCTGGACTAAGTCCCCCCAACCCAGCGCGAGCAGTCCGTGAAAGCCCAACGTTTGAGCCAGTCGGGTCAGGTCGCCGATTTTGCGGTACAGCGCGACGCCTTCTTCCAGCCGAACCTTCGCCGCTTCCGTGTCGCCCTGCGCCCAGGCCAGGCCGCCTGACCCCGCCAGCGCCTTGGCGCGGCAAGGCTCCAGTTCGGCCTGCGCAGCGGGATCGACCGGCTTTGCCAGGAGGCTCTCCAGCCAATTGCGTCCTTCAGTGATGTGGCCGCTGAGGAACCAATACCAGCGCACCGCGCCGGCGATGCGCAGCCCTGTCTCGACGTCGCCCTGAGGCAATCGGCTCCACTCCAGGACGGCCCGCAGGTTGTCAAGCTCCGTCTCCAGCCGATCGACCCACGCCCTGCGCGCCGCGCTGGTCAGATGCGGTTCGGCCGCTTCAGCCAGCTTGAGGAAATAACCGGCGTGATGCCAGTGCGTGGCCGTTTCCTCGCCGCTCTCCACCAGCCGCTCGAAAGCGAACTCGCGGATCGTCTCCAGCATACCGAAGCGCATCTCGCCCTGCACCTCGGTCGAGACCAACAGGCTGTTATCGATCAACGACTCCATCTCATCGAGCACGTCCACGGCCAGATCACCGACCGCGTTGCACACGTCCTCGGCGGCGTCGAGCGTCCATCCGCCGGTGAAGATCGACAATCGCCGAAACAGCGTCCTGGCTCTCTCGTTGAGCAGGTCGTAACTCCAGGCAATCGTGTTGCGCAGGGTCTGCTGGCGCGCCGGGAGATCGCGCGCGCCGCCGCGCAGCACATCCAATCCCTGTTCGAGCCGCGCCAGCAACGCCTGTGGGGAGAGAATCTTGATGCGCGCCGCCGCCAACTCGATCGCCAGTGGCAGCCCATCCAGGCGATGGCAGATCTCGGCGATAGCGGGCGCGGTCGCGGTCGTGATAGAGAAGTGGGGATTCACATCGAGCGCGCGCTGGACAAACAGCGCGACAGCGGCAACCTGCGGCAGGTTGTCGGCGTCGGGCTGTTGCTTGAGGTCGGGCACTGCCAACGGCGGGATGGGCAGATCGCGCTCGCCGCGCAAGTGCAGCGGCGTTCGACTCGTCACCAGCACCTTCAGGTGGGGGCACGCTTCGAGCAGTTCGCCCACCAGCGGCGCGGCCGAGACCACCTGCTCGAAATTATCCAGGAACAACAGCAGGTGCTTATTGCGCAGATACTCCTGCAGCGCCCCAACCAGCGGTTGGCCGCCGACCGTCTCCCGGACATCGAGCATGTGCGCGATCGCTGCCGCGACGAGTTGCGGCTCGTTGATGGGAGCCAGCGCCACGTAGAACACGCCATCCTCGAAGTCGTCGAGGAGTTCGGTCGCGATCTGGATCGCCAGGCGCGTCTTGCCCGTGCCGCCCGGCCCGGTCAGCGTCAACAGGCTCACGTCGTTGCACCTCAACCATTCGCCGGCGAGCGCCAGTTCCTCGTCCCGGTCGATCAGGCGTGTGGGCGGAATCGGCACATTACTGCGCCGGCGCTCGGCGGCCTGTGATGGGATCGGTTGGGTCGCCTCGAAGCGCTCGGTCAGCAGCAGGGCCAGGTCGTTCTCGACCAGATCGCGCAACTCGGCGGCAGATGTGAACGGCTTATACGAAACGCGCTCGTCGCTCTTGATGGCGTCCAGCAACTTCACCAGCCCAGGCTCGCGATCGGGCGCCGGCCCCTTGATGTAGATCAACTTGGGCCGGTCACCCGACAGGCGATATTCATCTTCCAGCCCGGAGATGTCCATACCCGGCGCGACCCAGCCATATTTCTGCCAGTAGATGCCGATGAAGATATGGCTCTGCTCCAGGTAGGCGCGATACAGCTCGCGCGGGGGATGCGGACGCGCACCCAGCTCGAACATCACTGGCGACAGGCGCAGGCCGGTGACCGCCTCGCGCGCCGCTTTGCGCTCGTCGGCCAACTCTTGCAACGTGGAGCTGACGAAAACGCGCAGGCGCTGATCCGGTGTGCGGATGACAGAGTATGTCGTCGACGATGGTGCAGTCATGCCCCCTCCCGAAAACTATTCTCGTTCCAACTCGGCCACCAAGAACCACGCGCCCTTGCGCTGCTTCGAGCCTTTCGGCGCGCGGTCAAAGTATAACTCGAACCACTGCCCGCTGTCGACGCGCACTCGAAAGTAGTCTCGCCCCACGCCCCACGATCCGCGCTGGCTGGCGACCTCGGCGTGATCGGGGCGCATATTGCCGGCCATGCGACCTTTGCGGGCGTAGTCGTGCCACTCGGCCAACCGCTCGACGACGCGATAGGTCGTCCCGCGCCAGGCAAACGCATTCGGGCAGCCGGGTTTCTTTTCCAGGGCCGGCGGCTGATCGAACTTCGCCTCGATCGGTTCACCGATGAACCGCTTTGGACGTTGCGTATACATGTATGCCTCCAACACAGAGACCCGCCAGGCGCGCGATCTTGTTTGGACCATCACGCGGATGTATAATCGGTCTGGAGGTGCGAAATGCCGGCGAAGTCAAAAAGCAAGTCACGGCATAAATCACTCAAAGAAAAGCCCGCTACCCATTACACGGCCAAGCGTGCTCGCGATCAGATGGCCGTCGAATTCGAGCTTGACTCGCAAATCCAACAACACGTCGGCAAGTGGATCGCCCTAGCAGACAACCAGATCGTCGCGGTCGGTGAAACCGTGGAGGATGTTGTCAATGCAGCTAAGCAACTGGGTTACGACGCGCCGCTTGTCGTCCATGGCCCATTGACTCGCGAGAATGTCGCTTACGTCCTATGAGACTCCCTTATCTGCCTGTCGGCGGCGCGCTTAAACCGCTGGTGCAGGTCACATTGATTAGCCAGCGCCCGCTCATCACACGGGCGCTGGTCGACTCCGGAGCCGACTTCTCGATCTTCGACCTGAGTATTCTAGCATACCTCGGCACGCCGCTCGATCCGGGCCTCCAACGCCGCGTGACTGGAATCGGCGGCACGATCACAGCCCATGGCACATGGATTGACGCGATCATCGGCAGGCATCGCCTCCATCTGTTGATGTTCTTCGCACCGAATCTGCCCATGAACCTCCTGGGCCGAGACAACTTCTTCCATTACTTTCGCGTGAGTTTCGATGAAGTGAGGCATGAGGTCGATCTACGCTACCGACGCCAGCGCCCAACATCGACCTCCTCGCGACACACCTGAGCCGGCGTACGCATGTCGGGTAAGACGATTGCTCGCCTCATCATCGTTGTGCTGGCCGGCATCGCGCTGGGCGGCATCGTCACGCTGGCGACCCGCCCCCGCGCCGCGCCCCAGC
>DATBWU010000019.1:0-3158 GCA_036514635.1 Anaerolineae bacterium
AGCATCAACATCCGCTCGCTTTCCGAGTAGAGATGAGCTGACACCGCCGCTTCCAGATCGGCCAGCGTGAAATCGCGCGCTGCCGTTCCGCCCGATGGCAGCGGGAAAGTGTACGGTAGCGGCGATCGGGCCAGCCGTGCCGCAAGCGCATCGTACACGGACACGGCATCCTCTCCCATGTCGTTGGCACAATCGGGCTGCGCGTTGCAGTCCTGAAGCGTCATCACCAGCACATCGTCGAATGCCTGCGTCTGCTGCGCGAGATAATCGGTCACCGAGAGCGTCAGGTCAACCGTGCCGTCGAGGATCAGCCCGGCCACGTGATCGGGATGCGCGGCGGTGTACATTTGCGCGAACTGCGTGCCGTAACTTTCGCCGTACAACCAGAATCGCCCGTCGCCCATTGTCTGTCGGAAGGCATCCAGGTCTTCGACGGCCTGGCGTGTCCCCAAGACTGGGAGTATGGGAGCGTCGCCCATCTCGCGGATGCAATCTTGCGCGAAGGCCCGCGCCGCGTCGATCGTCGCCGCTTCGTATTCGGGCGTGTCGGCGCGGATGTCGGATCGGTAGAAGGCTGCGGTGGCCGCCGCGCACTGCAATCCGCCCGATGCGGCGACGCCGCGCTGGTCGAAGAACACGCTGTCGAAGTGTTCGGCGATGCTCGGATCGAACGATGCCACGTACGAGTCGGCTGAGGCGATGCCCGACGATCCCGGCCCGCCGGTCGCGACGACGAACAGCCCTTTACGAGCGCCGGATGCCGGGAGGACGGCGAAGACAACGTCGAGAGTTTGGGAGTTTGAGGGTGAAAAGTGGTCGAGTGGGACAGTGAGCGTGACGCAGGTGAAATCGCTATCGGGGCAGGGTGTGCCGCCGAGTCTCTTTAAGAGGGTTTGTGTATCCTCGCGCACAGGCACAGCCGGCGTGCGAGAGTTGGTGAGTACGGGAGTGGGGGTTGAGGTTGGGGCGGGCAGGGTGGATGACGGAGACGGCGTGGGCGTGATCGGATTCGGGCTGGCACAGGCCGCAAGCAGAGCAGCCATCGCCGAGATGAAGAAAGGTCTTGCAAAGCGTAGCATAGCGCGGCCTCCTGCTGCAACCAAGAGCCTCGATGTTGCAGGGTCATACTATAACACGCAGGGCCGCTTATGCCCATGAATGCTGCGGGGCTTCGCCGCGCACCTGGCGGACGATGGCCCGCGCCTCTTGCGCCAGGCGGGAGATCTCGGCATACTGGCCGGACGAGACGAGCTGGCTCGTGACCAGCCAACTTCCACCACAAGCATACACCGATGGCAGACTCAGATACTCCGCCAGGTTTTTGAGGTCGATTCCACCCGTCGGGATGAACCTCACATTTCCGTAAGCGGCGGCGATCGCCTTGAGCGTGTGGATGCCGCCGAAGGCTTCGGCCGGAAAGAATTTCAAGATTCTCAAGCCCTTGTCCAGCGCCATGTTGATCTCGGTCGGCGTGGCGACCCCCGGAATCACTGGCGCACTTTTCGCCAGACACCAGTCGACTACCTTCGGATCGAAGCCGGGCGACACGATGAACTGCGCTCCGGCCGATACGGCCTTTTCGGCTTGATCTACCGACAAGACCGTTCCCGCTCCGACGACGGCCTGCGGCAGGGCCGAGGCGATGCGCCGGATCGCCTCTTCGGCGGCAGCGGTGCGAAAGGTGATCTCGGCGCACGGCAGACCGCCGTCGATCAGCGCCTGCGCCAGGGGCACGGCATTCTCTGCTCGATCAATCTTGACCACCGGAACCAGGCCGAGGTCTCCGAGCGTTTCAAGTATTGTCTCAGGCATGGATAGCTCCCCTGTAAAGAGTTGTCCTCACCGCCGACTGCGAAGCGAGCGGAGGACGCTGAGTTTATTCAGATTCGCTCATGTGTCGAACAAGTGCAACTGCTTTGCATGTTGCTGCCGCAGTTGTACTGCGGCAGATGAGGCGGCGGCAGTGCAACTGCCGCGCCAACTGCGTAAGTCCTGTTCAAGTTTCTCCGCGTTCTCCGCGCCTCTGCGGTAATGATCCATAGACTTCGGGATTGACGACGTGAGCGGGCCTCTCGCCCCTCAGCACGGCCAGCGCATTCTGGGAAGCCATCAGCCCCATGCGCAGCGTGGTCTGAAGCGTGGCCGAACCGATGTGAGGTGTGGCAATGAAGTTATCCAGGCCCAGCAAGGGGTTGTCGCCGGGAGGTTCCTGTGTGAAGGCGTCACACGCTGCGCCGGCCAGGCGGCCCTGCGCCAGCGCCTCGTACAGCGCCTGCTCGTCGATCAGCCCGCCGCGTGAAGTGTTGATCAGAAACGCCGACGGCTTCATGCGCGCCAACGCCCGCCGGTCGATCAAGTTCTGCGTGTCGCCGGTCAGCGGAAGGTGCAGACTGACGACATCGCTTTCGGCCAGAAGATCGTCCAGGCTGCGGTACGATGCGCCCAGGCTCGCCAGGAGTGGTTGGGGCGGAGCCACCGGGTCGTGATACACGATGCGCATTCCGAACCCCACGGCGCGCTTCGCCACCTCCCGCCCGATGTTGCCCATTCCGACCAGGCCCAGAACGCCGTCACACAATTCGAATCCCGATACCGGCGTCCACTGGCCCTCTCTCACGATCCGGTTGTGGTACGGCAGTCGTCGTACCAGGGCCAGGATCAACCCCATCGTCAACTCGGCCACGGCTACAGTGTTCGCCCCCGGCGTGATGGTCACCACGACGCCGTGAGCCGTGGCCGCCGCCAGGGCCACCTTGTCCACTCCCACGCCGAAGCGCGAGACGACCTTGAGACGGCCGGCCTGGTCGAACACCTCGGCGGTGAACTCGTCGAGGCCCAATATTGCGCCGACCACGTCGCTCACCAGCGGCGTCAACTCCGCCGCCGACAGCGGCCGCTCGGATGGACTCTCGACGATTTCGTAGCCAGCGTCGATCAGGATTCGCCGATGCGGCCCATCAATCTTTCGGAACGACCGGGGGGTGATGAGAATCCTTGCCATGTCTCGGCTCACTTCAAGATGGACAACACCAAGTCGCCAAGATCCAAAGAAAACCTGGAGATTCTTGGTGTCTTGGTGACTTGGTGGTTATCATCGCGGCCTTTTCAGACAAGCTCTATGCGACTGCCGGCTCGGGCATAGCGGCCAGCGCATCGAA
>DATBWU010000020.1:0-20858 GCA_036514635.1 Anaerolineae bacterium
ATAGTTGAAGTAGGCGTGGCGGTCTTTGCCGGTGTTGGTGCAAGTGGTGTTGGTATTGGTGCCGCTGTTGGTATCGGTGGCGACCGTGCCGCCGTCGGCGAAAGCGCCGGTGGGCGAGGTCTGGAAGCCGTTGCCGTCGCCACCGGACTGAGCCGCCTGATTGCTGGGGCTGACCCAGCCGGTGTTGTTGCTGCCGGTCGGTTGCGTCGGGGTCGGCGTGTTGGTCACCGTGGTGGGGGTGGGGGTGTTGGTCGGGCCGCCGCCGCCGGGCAGGTTGTCGTTGCGATGCTGGAACAGAAAGTCCTTCGTGTACTGCCCCATGAAGTTCTCCCCACCCAGCAGGTTGTAGTTCTGGTCGAACATCACCGGCTGCCAGAATTGGTCAAACACCCACGCCGTCCAACTGATGCCCTTGGACTCCATATAGGTGCTGAACGGAATGCCATAGCCTGACAGCGTACCGCTAGTAGGGGTAGCGCCACCCTGCTGCCAGCCCCACTCCGTCACGAAGAACGGCACCGTGTTGGCCGCGTTTCCAAACCACGAGTCCCACACGCTCTGCCCGCCATGCTGCGGATAGATGTGCGCCACATACACCAGATTGTTGCCCACGAACGGGCTGCTCCCGGCGCTAGACAGGTTCTGCGACCAGCGCGGCCCGCCGATCAGAATCAGGTTGTTGGGCGCATGTGAGCGGATGATATCGACCCACGGCTGCGCCCACTGCTTCCACGTGGCCCAGTTGTCTGGATTGATCGGCTCGTTGTACAACTCGTAGATCACGTTGGGCGTATTGGCGTAGCGCGGGGCCACATAGTTCCAGAAGGCGCGCGTCGCCGTGTCCACCTCGCTGTTGTTGTAGTCCCGAATGTAGTGCCAGTCGATGATGCAGTAGACCTGTCTGGCAACACAGTTCTGGATCGCCGGGTTGAGATGGTTGTTGAAGTAGGTGTCGGGGTTGGCTCGCCAGCCCGGCTGTCCGTCGATAGCGTCGGGATAGACCGGGAAGCGCACCGCGCGCGCGTACCAGCCATCGGCATCGTTGGTGACCATGTTGGTCAGCGTCTGGGCGTTGCGCGGGCGCGAGTTCGCCACCGAGACATCCACCAGCGAGACACCCCGCAGCACAACGTTGTTGCCCTGCGGATCCCGGATGAACCGGCCCGAGACGCTGAGCCAGGGCGTGTTGATGGCCTGGGCAACGCGAGTCGTCAACATCATGGCCGGAGCCAGCAAGACCACCAGTAAGAGAGAGAGTGTCAACCAACGCAACTTGGCGCTATGAAACATTTCGAATTCTCCTGTTTGATGTTTGTCTCATCGCCGGGATGAGACATTTTGGGTTTGTGTCTGTCGAAACGGAGGTTCATTGGGAATTGCCGTGGTAAACCTCTCCCCCACGCCTTCGGCAGCCTCTCCTACGAGGAGAGGGGAGCGCGTTTCCCCCTTCCCTCGCAGGGAAGGGGGCCAGGGGGTTAGGTCTAGCCGCGCCCTTTGCCGGGCGATCACGGGAAATCCCAAAGAGCTGATCGTTTAAGGTGTGCTGCCCCAGACCAGGGAGCCATTCACATCGTCCCAATGACTGGCTCACACCAACGCACCTGGCCGACTCTCAGTTGGTAGTGCACGCCGTCCCGTTCAAGGTGAAGGTGGCCGGCTCGGCGTTCGTCCCGCTGTAGTTGGCGTTGAACCCGAACATCACCGTCCCACCATTCGCTCCAATCGTCGCGTTGAAACCTGCGTTGGTCACCGACACCGATTGCCCGCTCTGGGTGTAACTGCCGTTCCACAGGTTGGTGATCTGCTGGTTGCCGGGGAACGTCCAGCCCAGCGTCCAGCCGTTGATGGCCGACGACCCGTTGTTGGTGATGGTCACGTCGGCGGTGAAGCCGTTGCTCCATTGGTCGCGGATGACGTAGGCTACCCCGCACCCACCACCACTGCCACCAGGCGTCGAGGTCGCTGTGGGCGGAACGCCGGTCGGCGTCGGGGTGGGCGGCACACCGCTCGTGAAGTACACCTGCACCCCCACCCAGTCCAGCGAGAAGTCGCGCGCCGTGTTCGACGCCACGTCGATCACCCGCACCCGGAAGTTGGCGTTGGATAACTCACTCAAACTCCATGTCCGCCCCCAGGTGTTGGTCGGCCCGCCCACGATGAACGTCTGCTCCGATGTGCCCAACGTCCCCGTCGATTGCGTCGCCGTCCACGTCGTCCCACCGTTCCACGATAACTGCACGCAAATCTGCGGCGAGCCGGCCGTGCTGTCCGCGAACGCATCCAGCCGCACCGCGATGCCCGCCACCCCGCCGCTGCCCGGCACTGGAATGTTGTAGTTGTAGTAGTTGTGTCGATCCTTGGCCGTGCTCGTGCACGACGTGCTCGTGCCCGTGCCGCTGTTGGTGTCCACCGCCACCCCTCCGCCGTTGGCATGGGCGTTGGCCGGTGAGGTCTGATAGCCGTTGCCGTCGCCACCGGTCTGCGCCGCATTTGTCGAGGGGCTTAGATAGCCGCCACCTCCGCCCTGCGTCGGCGTGAGCGTCGGCGTCGATGTGTTGGTCGGCCCGGGCGTGATGGTGGTACCGCCACCATCCAGCGCGAATTGCATGGGGACGAGGAGATTGTGCTTAGTGGTATTGACGGTGGTCCAATCATCGTTCAGGATTCCCCCCGTGTCCCCCGAGTTCGGATTCCACGACCAGAAGGTCCAGCCCATGCCGCCTGCGCCCGTATTCCTGCCCAGGTAGGTGACGAGGTTGTTCAGCCATTGCGTATCTTGAGCGTCGTTCAGCAGGGTGCCAAATTCACCCAGCATGATGGGCGCGATATTGTTCTTGTGAAGATAGCCCCACCACCTGTCATACAAGGCAGGCATGTTGTTGGGGAATGTCGGATCACTGAACCAGGTCTGCGCAAAAACGCCATTATCATATTCGTGCGGCGAGTAGACGAGGCGATTGGCAACATTCAGGCGCACCGGGAAGTCCTGAGCGCCCATCAGGTTGCCGCCCCACCAGGTACACTCGGCGCCCTGTGTAGGCTCGACGACTCCACCCGGGCCAAAGCAATCCACACCCTCGACGAAAATGAGCCAGTTGGAATTGGCTGCCAGGATGGCATTGCCGGCCCGCTCGGCGGCCAGCCGCCAGTCGACGGCGGTGGTGCCGCAGCCCCAACACGCGCCAGCCGTCGGGTTGCCTTGCACGTGGTGAGGCTCGTTGTGTAAGTCCGCACCGATGACGGCAGTGTTGCCCGCGTAGCGCTGGGCGAGCATGACCCAGTCATTGATCCAGCGTTGCTCGGAATACTGGCTGGTGTACCACAGCGGTGACTGCGCGCCCGAGTCCGGCCGATGGCGATCCAGGATGAAGCGCAGCCCGATCGACCCACCATAGCGGATGAGCTCGTCCATGACCTGCAAGCCCGTCGTCATACCCTGGAGCGGCAGGTTCATGCCCTGCGGCCACTGGGTCGTGGGCGCGAAGGAGATACTGTTGGGAGTGCTGCCTGAGTCGAAGAGTTGGCTACTGTAAGGCAGCCGGATAGTGTTGTAACCCAGACTCTTGATCTGGTTGAGCATGTCTCGGTAGTCGCGGGTCCACAAGCCGTGGACGACGTAATTACCGGTCTCGAAGCCGAACCAGTTGATGCCCGCGATGCGCACTTGTTGATTATTGGCATCCAGGATTCTGTTGCCACTGGTATGCCAGTAACCTGTCCCAGCACTCAGCCGCGCCGCCTCGGCTGGCGCCGGGGCGATGGCTAACCCCGACACGCTCAGCGCGCTGAGCATCAGTACAACGATCACCAGCCACACCCATCCGCGTCTGACACGCTTTGTGTTCATCTCGCTCCTATCTGTTTTGTAAATGGTGTTGGGGCACACGTTTGACCGCTCGAGAAGGCACCAGTCGCCCAGCCAGGTTGTGTCCTCACACCCCGTCCGATGGTGCTCTCCTCCGTCATTGGGAGCGCTCCCAACGGTACGGAAAAAAGCGTCCCGCCGTCGGGACGAGCCATTCCGCTAGCTCGGTGGGACATCCTGGCTGAGCCAAACTTGTGCCTAAACTGGAACGATATTCTTGCTCACAAACTATAGAGGCTCGGCCCGCACGAAAAATACAACCGCCTCACCGTCTGGATGGGCTGCCTCCCCTACAACACAACGGGGACTCGTTTTCGAGTCCCCGTTCATCATGATCGATACACTCACCGGGAGCAATATTCGGTTGTCATCCGGTGCACGAATTCAATTCATGGTGCGATCTCAATGCCGTTCACCACGGCATTGTTGAGCGTGCCCTTGGTGAAGGTAATAACGATCTGCCCGCTACTGCTGGCGTTGACCGTGAACTCACGCACAACCGCTTTGTTCTTTGCACCCGCTGCGGCGAAGATGTCGAAGTTCGTCAAAACCTGAGAGCCATTGATCGACACGTTGAACCGACGTTGATTCGCCGCGTTCCAGTAGATCTCAGCGAAGTGCAGACGAACCCTGTATGGCGCGCCGGGTGTCAGATTCGGGAAGGTGTAGGTAAAGCTGTTGCTGCTGATGCGCTGAGACTGATAAACAGCCTGTGGCGCAGGGTTTGTCACACCGCTGGTGTTGATGGTCGCGCTCGTCGAAGAGGTGCTGCCGCCGCTGAAGTAGGCATCTGACACGAATGTGCCAGCCGCACTGCCGCCGGAATTGACCGCATAGCGTGTGCCTACGGCCGGCGTGGCGGTCCTGGTTGACGTGGGTCCCGGCGTCGCCGTTCGGGTTGGGGTCGATGTGGAAGTCCGGGTAGGTGTTGAGGACGCGGCAGGTGCGCCGACCGTGGGTGTGCGTGTGGGTGTTGGAGCAGGCGTCTGGCTGCCCGCACCGGGTTCGCTGCCCCAGATCAGCGCACCGTTGCGGTAAAGCGTGACATGATCCCACCGGGTGTAAGTTGTCTTGGTCGGATCATACGAGTAGTCATTCAACTCGTTGTAGTTGCTCCAGTCGACCTTATTGACCCGCAACACGATCTCGCCACTCTCCCCGCCTGGGGCGAGGTTGCCGGCGCCCGACGTGAAGCCGACCTCGAGATAATAATCTGCACCGTTGGCCGGGTTGGTGAGCCGGGTGAAAGTGCCCGTCACATTCGAGGCTCCGACAAGAGCGTAGTCGCACCAGAATGATTGCGGTTTGTCGCCGTCAATCGTGTACCAGTAACGGAGTTTAAGCTCGCTGAAGGGGATCGTCGTTGCGGTATTGTTGATAATCCGGAGGCGTGGCTTCAGATGTGCATCGCCGGGCACGGCGATATCTCCAATCAGATAGCGAACCTCAACACCGGTCGTCAGAGCCGCAACCAGATCGACGCGGCCTGCACTCACACCGGGTATCGCAACCCTCTGTGAAACGATGCGCTGGCTCACGGTCGCTGCGTTCCAGTCCGGGTAACGCGCGAAGAGCATCGCCGCCTCAGCAGAGACGATAGCCGCCGCCATCGACGTGCCACTTCCGTAAGTGTAGCCGTTGTAAGGATAACTGCTCAAGATGTCCACGCCAGGCGCGTAGACATCGGTGTCCGAGATCCGCCCGCCGGAGAACGAAGCGACGGCATTATTCCGATCCGTTGCCCCGACGCCGAGCACGGCCAATGGAGTCGAGAACGCCGCGGGGTAATTGGGCCCAGGCCCTGTTCCGGCTGCCCCGACCACCACGACTCCGTGAGAAGCCGCGTAATTCAGCGCGTCTTCAAGAGAAGGAGGCAACCGAGGTGCGCTGAGGCTCATGTTGATGACCTTCGCCCCATGATCGACCGCGTAACGGATGCCGGCGGCCACTTCCCAATACGTTCCCACTCCCTCCGAGTTGAGCACGCGGATGGGCATGACCTGCACTCCAGGGGCCGCCGTCACGATAATGCCTGAGATGTGTGTGCCGTGCCCGGCGCCTTCATCGATTTTCCCATCCCCATCGTCATCCAGCCCGTTGCCTCGGTCGTAGAAATCGTTGTTCATGCCGACGAAGTTGTAGCCGTCGATCAGCGAGCTTCTCAAGAGTGGATGGTCGGGCGCGAGGCCCGTGTCCAGCGCGGCGACGATCACACCCTGTCCGGTCGAGATCTTCTGCGCATCCAACACGCCGAGGGTATTCCAGGCCCATATATCGGTATCGCCGCTCGGGCTGCCGTGCGCGTCGATGTAACTCTGCCCGGTGTCCAGAAAGATGCTGTGCGCGTCGATGTAGCTCTGCCAGGCGCTCGGGAAGCCATGTGCATCAATGTAGCTCTGCCCACCACTGGGCGGCGGGTCGCCATAGTAGTTCGGTTCGGCGTAGAAGAGATCGGAATCCGCGTTGAGGGTGGGCAGTAGCGCATCGGCAGTCTGCCCGTTGTTGAGCCGGAGGAAATAGACGTTGTTTTCGGTCAGAGTGCCGATCACGCTGGCGTTGTAACGGCCGGTGATGGTGTTAATGCTGACGCCGGGCTTGGGCCTGACGACGACCTCATCGGGAGGTAGATCAGATGCAATAGCCTGCGTGGGGTTAGGCGTGCCGGCAACCAAGACGGCGATCAGTCCAAGAATTAAGAGCATCCGATGAAGGGTTGATCGAGTTCGCATTGTCGCCTCCTCGGGTAGGGGTTGTTAAGTCTTAAACCACAGCGGACCGCGGGCCTCTTCTCGATGCTTCGCTGTTACTACGAAGAGAGCATTCGGCAATTCGCGGGTCACGCCCGGTGATGAATCACCGGGCTGATAACGTGAAGCCTGCTGAAGCAGGCTGTAGGGCGATGAATCGCCCTTCGTCTGCTCAGCCCGACGATTGATCGTCGGGCGGCGGTGGCGCAGCAATTACCGAACGCTCTCACGAACAGTGTCTATCGCTCATTGCCGACCAGTTCTAACGGCGCCCAAAAATAGGGGTGCTCGTACTCTCTCCAGAAAGCGCGCTGCGCTTGACGGAGTGCGTGGGCCTTCGTCTCTCCGGCTAACAGCGCCTTATAGAACTCCGTCATCAAACGCGCATTCGCCTCATCATCGACCATCCACAAACTTACGAGGATAGAGGCCGCACCTGCATAGAGAAAGCCGCGCACCAAACCGACCAGATCATCGCCGCCTGTGACCTGGCCCAGGCCGCTCTCACAGGCGCTGAGCGTGACCAGTGATGCGTTCAGCTCCAGGTCATACACATCTTGCGCGGCCATCCAGCGGTCGACCAGGCGAATGCCGGAAAGCAGCGGCACTTTGGGGCGGAATATACCGTGTGCTGCCAGGTGCAAGATCGCACAGTTCGATGCCTGTTGGCGAACTCGGTCGAAGGTTGCCTCTTCGCCCACCAAACAAGCGGCGCGCGGAAAGAGTTGAGCCAGCGTCTGCACTTCTTCGGCCACACGCGTTATGCCGTCATCGGGCACGCCGACCAGCAAGGGCGGGGCCGTCGACGAGGGGGGCTTGTCCCAGCAGAACTTCAGCACAGCCGCGCTGGGCGCGTACGAGACGGCGTGTGTTTCGATGAGAGGTTGTCCGTTCACATCCAGGGCATGGAACGGCAGGCGGTGCAGTGGGCCGTGCGGCACGATGATGAGCGATTCCACATCGGCCAGCTCCGGCCAAAGCGGCGCAAGCAGCGCCTGGTACAAGTGCGCGAGCACATCGCGCACACCGGCGGACAGCGCGACCAGGTGGCGCTGGAAATACGCTGAACCATACTGCCCCTTAGACAGTTGAAAGGCGAGGCTTTCCAGCAGAGGGCGCAGTGTCGCCAGCGAAGTCACGCCCGGATAAGCCGTGATCGCCTTTCGCGAGAGAACGAAGGCCATCACCTGGCCACGGGCGATGAAGTATTCCACCACTGCGGTTCCGTCGGCCAAACCGGCCTGGACTTCCTCGACCGTCAGCGGCGTGACGCGCTGCAGTGACAATTGCTCGGCGTGTTTGGCTTGCAGGTCACGCCACAAGGCAATGACTTCCTGTTCACGCGCCTGGATTTTTCCCCATGCCTCCGGCCCGGCCGAGGGAGGGCCGGCTTCACCGGGTGCGACACCGCGCGTCACGCGCGTATACAACCAGTTGAGTTCTTCGCGCAGCACGCGCAATCGTTCGACTTGACCGGCATCGGCCTCGTCAGTCACTCGCAGGCGCGGCCGCACACCGGCGGCGAGCAAATCCACCAACGCACGTGACTTCGCGCGTTCGGCCCAACTGAAGGCCTCGGTAACATCTTCCAGCGCAGTCAGGGCGACCAGACTCTCATAAGGTGCGAGCTTGTCCGAGACAAAGGCCGTGCGGTGCTCCTCAACCGGAATCGTGACGGCCATCTGCTCTGTCTGTTCAGCCGCCAGGCTATAGTGCCGGACCGCCAGAGGCACATCTCCCAACCCTTCGTACACTCGCCCATAACCGGTTTCAATTCGGTGGATGAGCCAGGGAGCAGCCAACCCGTTCAGCGCATCACGGGCTTTTTGGAGTCTTTCGAGCGCCTCTGCCCAGCAATGTTCGTCGATGAAAAGATCGGCGGTGAGCAAGAGAGCGTAGGCCTGTTTGGTTTTCAAACCGAGACGCCGATAGGCCTCCGCAACTTGTGCAGCCAGAGACCGCACCTGATCGTGCCTGCCCACCCGACTTAACACCTCCGCTCGCTGCAAATCGGCGTGGGTGGCCCAGACTTCATTGCCTTCAGAGACGAGCAAGCCGCGCGCCTGGGTGAGAAGAGTCCAGGCTCGATCGCATTGCCCAAGGCGCGCGAGAGCCACGGCCCCATTAACCTGTGCGCGGGCAACCTCGAAGTCCATTTTGATCTCGCGGAACGTTCGCTCGGCGCGCTCCGCCAGACGCAGCGCCTCCTCTGGCAGATTCAGGTCGAGATACACCTCGCTTTCATGCAAATCCATATACGCGATCTTTTCCGGGATCGCGAGAGATTCGAAAGCCACTCGGGCGCGCTCCAAAGTGCGAAAGGCTTCGGCGTAGTCGCCGCGCGCATACTGGAGAAAGGCAATGTCGTGATCTACCATAGCCACCGTAGCGCGCAAATCGGCGGCCTCGAACACAGGCCGGGTCTCCGCGTAGAGCCGTTCCGCACCTATGAAATCGTCCAGCAAGGTGATGACATTCGCCTCATTGACTTGGGCGAATGCCGCGTGAAGCAAATCCCCCAGAGCCTGGTAGGCCGACAGTGCGCGGCGAAAACATTCGAGGGCTTGCGGATGTTGTCCCCGCCGCGCATACAGGTTGCCCAGGTTCATGTCCATCTTGGCTTGCGAGAGGGTATCGCCCTGTCGAACGAACACGGCGCGAGCGGCTTCGGCCAATGTCTGCGCCATATCGAACTGGCCAAGGTACTTCAGGGCGGCCACCTGGCCAATGCGGGTGCGGGCCGACAACAGGGGCCGGCCCGTTACCAGGAACAGTTGGGCGGCGCGTTCATACTTTTGTACGGCGTTTTCATGTTCAGACAGGAAGTCATGAGCGTTAGCTTGCGCCCACAGCGCGAGTCCGCGCGCTTCATCGCTGTCCAGAGATTCCGCGATCTCCTCCGCAATTCGCCCGATCATCAGGGCCTGCCGTGCGTCGTCGCGCTCCACCCAATCGGCGCGCGCTTTGAGAGCGCGAACCGCGTCGAGACAAAGATGCTCAGGATCAGCGGCTAACAGGGCCTGCCGCGCCTGAGCATCTGGAGCAGCGATTAGAGCTTGAACGAACTCGTCGCTAGTCATTCGCCAGTTCTATGCCGTCGAGGACGATCTCGGTGGATCCCAGTTCGATTCCCAAGTTGTACGCACCCGGCGGCACAGCGCGAAAGGCAAACTGCCCATGCGAATCCGACTCTGAGGCATCCAGGACTTCGCCGGAACGGTAGAGTCGGACAAAAGGACGCGGCTCCAGGGCGACGCGATCACGGTCCAACGCCTGGCCGATCAACGTGGCGCCATCTCGCTCAGACGTGATCTGAACATCGATATCCAGCCCTTCAACCGAAAACAGTAATTGCCTGGGCTGAGCCGCACCACGCACAGCGGCCAGGGGAGCCTGGCGGAAATTGTCGAAGAGAAGGCTGGCCACGATGCGCCGGAGCGACGAGACTGACGGCGGTGGCCGGAACGCAGCGATCACCCGCCGAATGACGTTTTCCGGCGGGGCAACCGTTTCATCCTGCTTCGACAACACGTCCAGCATAACTCGCACGCGCGCCAAATTGGCCTGGCACTGCGGGCACGGGCCGGCAAGATGGGCCTCGACGGCGACCCTGGCATCAGGGGATAGGGTGTTTTCAAGGAAGTTTAGAAGGGTGGAAAATGTTAGGTGGACCATTCTGGTGCAATTCCCCTTTGTGTCTATTATATACCTAAAATATAGAGGTGGGAGAGGCTCCTTAAAATACACGGTGGGCACCCTCACTCAAAGAACCCCATCTCCTCCAGGATTTTGGATAGTTTTTCCAGGCATCGTGAGCGGGTTGGGCCAATGCTGCCCTCCGGCAAGGCCAGAATTTTTACGATCTCGCTGTAAGGCGGTCGAGGGTCGGTATAGAACAGCAGCGTGATCAGGCGTTGGCAGCGTGAACCAAGACGCTCAACCGCAGAGCGCAAGAGGGCCTGTCGCTCCAGGTCCAAGAGATTCTGTTCGACGGCCGGATCGTCGGTGAGCTGTTCTTCGAGCCGAGCGATATCCTGGTTGGCAGTGGCACGTCGCCGCTGGCGAGACAGCCGCCAGCATTCGCGGCGTGTCGTGATGGCGAACCAGGCGCCCAATCGTTCACGGTTGCGAAGGTACGCCAGGTTTTCCAGCAGGAGCAGACAAACCGTTTGGAAAACATCAGCCGTATCATTCTCGGGCAGGCCGTAGCGCAACGGAATGCTATAGATAAGACGCTGATAACGGAGAATGAGCGCCTCCCAGGCCAGGCGATCCCCCCGATCGAGTGAGGCTGCGATGAGTTCGGAATCGGGTAGCAACGTGTAATCGGGAGCTGTCATCTCACCAGTAAGTATAGTCTCAAGTGCGCCTTTGGACTAGTTATAGATCGGTTTGATTTCGTCGAAATGCGTGAACCGGCGTACCGGCCAGTATGCCTGCCGGATTGTCGGATAGTCGGGGTCACCGGGCGGCGATCTGATAGACGACGAAAGACTCTTGCCCGAATCGATTGAGGGCGGTCAACGCCGGCTTTAACGCGAATCCTTCGGCCGCGATGACGCGCTCGACCTTACTCGACGATTCACCCATCGGCACGACGAGATAGTGAGGGGTCACTCGCCCAAATGCGCGCAGATCGCGCGCGAGATCGGCGGGTGTGTCGAAGTAGGCACGATACAGCGCTGCATCCCACAGATAGAAATCCAACTCCCACCCCAACCAGTGATCGTACACGACCGTGCCCATCGGGAGATCACGCAGGTAAGCCTCTACCCGATCGATACCATCATGCGCCCCGTGATCGCCGCCAATTGGCGCGCCATTTTGCGTGGCTTGAAATGAAAACGGTAGTATCAGTAAGGCCATCAAGATAAATGTAGAGAGTTGGGTGGTTGAGTGGTTGGTTCGTTGGATGGTTTGATGGTTAGCCGGGCTGCGCACCGACACCCGATCAGCCGGCCAACCGACCAGCCAACTGACTAACCAACTAATCCACCGGCCCAACAACATCGCCAACACAGGAACCAGAATCAGAAGATAGCGATCCCACACCGGAAATGCAAGCAGCCAGTGAAACGCCAAAAAGCCCAACGCATAAACGCACAGAAGCGCATCGACCGCCGCCTGGCGAGTGCGCGGCCTGCGCAGGAAGGCATCGAGCAGCAGGATCGGCAATCCGATGGCGAGACCTGCACCGAGTACCGGGCCGAAGACATAGGGTAGCAAGCCCAGCCAAGCATTCAGCCTCGGGCCAAGCTCGCTCGTGAAGGCGAGCCGAATGCCGCCGTAATTGATCGTCTGCTGCACATAGAACGGCGTGCCACCTCGCGCCAACGACCAGAGCGCCACTGCGGCTACAACGGAGCCGAAGCCGGCTACAAACGCCGATGAACCGCGAAGACGCCGGGGACTTGAATGCTCGCCGTCCGCGGGGACGCGGACGGCCCGCGAGGACGCGGGCCTGGAGCACTTGCGGATAATCACCAGCATGAATGCCAGTGAACCGCGAAGACGCCAGCGACGCGGAAGCGACTCAAGCGAAATCGGGTGTCCTTCGCGCCTTTGCGGTGAAAAACCTGCCGTGAACAAGACCAGCGGCGCAAATAAAAGACCCTGCACCTTCGTCGCGAAGGCCAGGCCCAGAAAGAGGCCGCCCCACCCTGCCCGGCCGCGCCCGGCTGCGACACATGCGGCCAGGCCCCACATCACCATCAGCGGATCGAGAAACGCAGTCCCACCGAAAGCGATGCTGAACGGAGAGAGCGCCGTGACTAAAGCAGCAAAGGATGAGGGATGAGGGGTGAAAGATGAAGGATGAAGGATGAAGGGTGAAGGGTGAAGGATACGGGACCATCGCCAGGCCAGTGCAACACTCACCACGCTCGCGATCAGACTCGGCAGGCGCGCGGCGATTTCGACCCGGCCAAAGACGAACAAACTCGCCGCCATTGTGTAAAATGCTAACGGCGGCTTATCGAGTGGGGACTTTGCGAGCAGCACGTCACGCCCGCTGGCGACCTGCATCGCCCACGTAGCATACAACGCCTCATCGGCGTGAAAGCGGTTCGCGAACGCGGGGCCAAGCTGTAACGCGAATGCCAGTGCGCACAGCGCGAGCACGACAGGGCGTGTCAGAGGTAGGCGAGTGAGCTGGTTGGGTGGTTGGATGGTTTGCTAGTCGAAGTGAAAATGCGCCAGGTCATCGTCGCGCAACGGCGCATCGTGCAGCATCTTCAGTGTCTCAAACTCGTGGCCGGGCTTCTTCATCCCTCATCCCTCCGCCCTCATCCTTCTACATTCTGCATTCCGCATTCATCCTTCAGCACCTGGCATTCATCAATCCACAAATCGATATTTAATCAGCGTCCAGAGCGCCTTCGGCCCATCGCGCCACGTGATTTTCTTGCCCTCGTTGTACTCACGCCCGTAATACGAGATGGGCACTTCAAAAATACGGTGTCCACGCTTGAGCACCTTGGCCGTAATCTCCGGCTCGAATTCGAAACCGCGCGACCTGAGTGGAATGCCTTTGATCACGTCGGCGCGAAACACCTTGTAGCATGTTTCCATGTCGCTCAAGATCGTGTTATACAAAACGTTCGTGATCAACGTCAAGAGTTTATTGCCCAGCATGTGCCAGAATAGCATCGCCTTCCGTGGGCCGAGGAAGCGCGAGCCATAGGCTACCTTGACGCGGCCTTCTTCGATGGGTCGGAGCAGCGCCGGATAATCGCGCGGGTCGTACTCCAGGTCGGCGTCCTGAATCAGAATAATGTCGCCGGTTGCCCGCTCGATGCCGCTGCGCACGGCTGTGCCTTTGCCCCGGTTCCGATCGAGGCAGATCACGATCGTGCCCGGCACGGATTCTTCATTCCTCAGAATCTCGCGCGTCCCGTCGGTGGATCCATCATCCACGATGATGATTTCAGATGCCAGACCCACGGCGCGCACCTGCCGGAGAATCTCGGCGATCGTCGCATGTTCGTTATACACGGGAATGATGACCGAGAGCCGCATGCAATCCCCCAGGAATACCTTTCCAACAAACCAAGCGCTTCCTACACTTTTGAGGAAGCGCTGCGCATTGTTGATCGCCTCTTCGATTTTCAGTCGGTTGAAAATGATGCCTGCATCGGCCGGCCAGCGCCTGGCAATCGTACCATCATTCCGGCAGAGTGGCTAGCCCCGAACTGCCTCCTCCGCTCGCGGCATTTGATAGGTCTCCGGGACGATCGGATAGCCATCGGGCGACAAACTCCGGCAAAAGAATGCGACGATCTCTTGACTGCATTTGGGATCCCGGATGACGTCGGAGTGGCCGCGATTGGGGATCAACAGTCGTTGGGTATGCTCACGAGGCGCTCGAGCGTAGAGAGTCTCCACGTTGGACGGTCGAATGTACCGGTCTGCCTCACCGTGGATCAGCAGCAGCGGCACGGCTATTTGCGCGACGCGATTCTGAGGGGCGACGCTGTCCATCGTGGTTCCTAACCAGCGCTCGATAAAGCGAAAAACCGGCCTTGAAAAAAGCGCGGGGGGGATGTGCAGCATCGCCAAGAAACCCCTCGTCAACGCTTTGGGATCGGCAAAGGCCGAGCAGCTGGCGACGGCCCGAATCCGAGGCTCCATTGAGGCTGCGACGATGGCGGCTGATCCACCGATGGATCGTCCCAGCACGCCTATTCGGCGTTGATCAACATCCGTGCGCGTATCGAGGTACTCTATTCCGGCGACAATATCCTGGGCGAGTTTGAGAATCGTGATCGGGCCATCTGCTCCGCTCGCGCCATGACCACGGGCGTCATATAGGAGAAGCGCGAAATCGGCTTTATGGAGGAGTCGGGCCAGCAGCAACAGCTCGGCAGCGTTTTTAGACCAACCGTGCGCGAGGACAATCACAGGCTGGGGAGACGCACTGGATGCAGCCGGAATGAACCAGCCTTTGATCGGGACTTCGTGGCTGGAGAACTGTATCGCTTCGAAAGGCAGTTCAACATCGGCCGGTGTCTTAGAAACCGGCAACCGTTTGGGCTTGCACCATAGTCGTGCCAACGCCCAGGCGCTGGCGATGTAAAGGGCGGCGGCAATGCCCAAAGCAACGATCGCCGCTGTCAGAATACTGGGCAAAGTCATTTCTTGTCTCCTCGCTAAAGTCGGCCTTATCCCATTCCCTTATCCCGTCCTCAGCGGCGTTGCGCTGCGGATCAGCAAAACCACGCCAATCACAATTAGGCTGGTTGCGAAGAATGGCAATGGCGAGTCGAGCAGTCTCGATGCGCCCAGGGCGAGCGCCATGACGCCAAGCGTAATCGAAAACCAGTTCATCGGAATCTTACGGAGATAGCGCACCACGTTCAACCCCAGGAGAATGATCGCAATCCCCAGCCAGCCTGTGCCGGAGTGTTCGCCAGAAATGAGGGTGATAGCGCCAATCCACATCGATAAGGCGCCCCAGGCGACTAATTCGTATCGATGATTTAACACCTTCATGTCATCCATGACAATTTTCTCCTTTTCGGCTCTACCGGATCGAACAGGAAATTGAACCGCGAAGACGCCAAGAACGCCAAGTTTTCCGAATCTTCGCGCCCGCCCGCCCCGCGCCGTGTACGGGGTTGCGGTGAGGCTTTTTCCCGCCAAAGCCGGAAGAGCCTCCTTTTCCTATCTCCTTTAGACGTAAGCGAGGCGCGAAGAGATACAGGAGTTTTCCATCGAAAGATGGACACTTCCGGGAAGCTGTAGAATGGCGTGAACCTTCAAGCAGACTAAGAGCCTGTCTGAAAAGGTTCGAATGTTAACCACCAAGCCACGAAGACACCAAGAAACACCAAGAAAACCTTAGTGCTGCTTGGTGCCTTGGTGTCTTGGTGGTGAGTTTTAAGACAGTCTCTAAGGTAAATCGCCGGGAGTATTGAATGAACTGCTCTCAGGGCAGTGGATGCCAGATCAGCGAGAGGGCAATGGCAATCGCGGCCAGGAGCGCGCCGACCGCCGCAAACGCTACGCTGATTTCCATGATTTCGTGCCGGGTAATCAAGTACGTCGGGAGGTTTTGGAAAACATTATGAAGCTCGCCCGCGCTCGTAGCCGCGTAATAGGTTCCGCCGGTCATTTCCGCAACTTGCTTCAGCGTGTCCTCATCAATCCCCCTGCGAAACCCGCCTCCAAACTGCGGGTCTCCTCGGAATTGCTGACCGCCGCCGAACGAGCCGCCGCCCTGAAACGGCTGGCCGCAAAATGGAATGGACTGGTTCTCGTTCGCAGTGCCATACCCGATGGTATAGACACGGACTCCACGGTCAACGGCTTGCTGCGCAGCCTCCAAAGGAAATGGCCCCGTATTGCTGACCCCGTCGGTGAGTAAGACAATGATAGCCGGCGCATACGCGCCTCTGGGCACCGGCGTTGGCTCGACCCCGGACGATGTGCCGGTTACACTCGGCGCAACGCTCTTGTCGATTTCGGCAATCGCATCCAGCGATTTAAGAATGCCGCTGCCAATCGCCGTCCTCCGCCCTGTGATCAGACTCTCGACTGCGTCTTGCAGCACTTCCTGATCAACGGTGGGCGGTTGGATCATTTCCGCGAAACCGGCGAACGCGACGACGCCGATTTGCGTGGTGGAGTTTTGACGTTGAATGAACGACAGTGCGGCCGCCTGGGCCGCCCTCAAGCGATTGGGCGGAATATCAGTCTGACACATGCTCCGCGAGACATCAATGGCGAGAATGATGGTGGTTTTCCCGGCAGGCACGCTCACGATGGCAACCGGGCGTCCCAATGCGATCACCAGGCTAACCAGCGCGAGAAGAAACAGGGCAAATGGGAGATGGCGCCGCAGGCGTGACTGGTGCTGAAGCGCCTCGCGCACCAAAGCCAGGCTGGAGTAGCGCACCGCGAAGCGCCGCCGTCGCCGCAGCACCCAAATATAGGCCGCGACAATCAGAGGAACTAATCCCAGCAGGAGAAGGAATCCGGGCCAAAGCAAGTCCATCTACCACCTCCAATACACCCTTACATATTCGCCAATAAGATCACGGCAGGCGGTTGAACCACAGGAGCGAAAACGTGCCGCCGATCAACAAGATGAGGATGCTTGCGCCCGCAAAAATAGAAGTGACTTCCGTCCTTTCCGGTTTGATCACGAGCTGCGGGTCGAGGCTTTCGTAAATGGCGCGCAGGTCTTGTTCGTTCTCGGCGTTGTAATAGGCGCCATCGGTGAGCCGCGAGATTTGCCGTAGCATCGCCTCGTTGAGCTGCGTGTGAACGGTGAAGCCCTCGATGTGCAGCGTGGCCCCCGCCGCGCTGCCGATGCCGATCGTGTAGATGCGCACGCCACGCTCCGCCGCTGTCTGCGCCACGGCGAGCGGGTCCGGGGACTGGTTGTTCTCGCCGTCGGTGAGCAGGACAATGGCGGCAGATGTGTAGGTCCCTTTCGGCACGGGCGTCGGCGTGGGTGTGGGCGTCAGGGAAAGGGTGCTATACAGGTCGGGGGATTGCCCGGCATCCACGGCAATCGCGTTGAGCGAAGCGAGAAGGCCCTGCCCGAGCGACGTGCCACGCTGCGGCGTCAGGCGGTTGATCGAGGCGAGGATAGCCTCCTGTTCGTTCGTCGGCACTTGCACCGCCAAACCACTATCGCTGAACGCGACGACGCCGATCTGTACGCTGCGCGGCTGGCGCTGCACGAAGTCTATCGCGGCGGCTTTAGCGGCCTCCATCCGGCTCGGCTTCACGTCGTCGGCCGCCATGCTGCCGGAAACATCAAACGCAAGGATGAGCGTGCCTTCTAGCCTCGGCAGGCTGACGATCGTTTCTGGACGTGCGAGTGCGATCATCAGGATGGCGAGGCCGGCCAGAAAGAGCGCCGGAGGGATGTGGCGGCGTAAGCCGAGCCGGCGACCCTCGGCCTCTTGCACAAGCCCAAGGCTGCCGAAACTCGCGGCGAATCGCCGCCGCCGCTGCTGCATCCGGATGTACAGCACGACGAACAGCGGAATCGACAACAGCAATAGAAGCATCGAGGGCCAGATGAAGGACATAGGAAAGCCATTTCGGATTTCTGATTGTGGATTGCGGATTGTTGATTTCAAAATCCACAATCGGCACTCCGCAATCCGCAATTATCTCCGTCGTTGCTGCCTTAACGCGGCGAAGCGCACGATGGCGCGCACCAGGTCTTCTTCGGTCGAGAGCGACAAGGCGTCCACGCCGGAGCGTTTGAACGCCTCGTTCAAGGCTGCTTCGCGCCGCCGCGCCGCCTCTTGAAAACGCTGGCGGAACCCTCGGTCGTGCGTGTCCACGTAGAGCTGCTCGCCTGTCTCCGCATCCTCCATCACGATCGGGCCGATGTCCGGCAGTTCCACTTCGCGCGGGTCCCACAAGCGTATGGCCAGGACTTCGTGCCGCCGATTGAGCAAGTTCAGTGGCCGCTCCCATCCCGGCACACTGATGAAATCCGAAATGATGAACACCAGCGAGCGTCGTTTGATCGCGTGCAGTCCGGCTTCGAACAGCGGAGTCAAGTTGGTGAACGGTGCTCTGGGTAAGCGCGGCTGCTTGAGCAGATCGTTGACCAGGCGCAGCACCTGGATGCGCCCACCCCGCGCCGGAATCGTGCGCTCGACGCGGCTGCCGTAGAAGACCGCACCGACGCGATTGCCGTGGCGCGTGAGCAACCGCGCCAGCGTCGTGACAAAATCAATCAGCACCGTCCGCTTCACGCTCTGCGTCTGCACGGTTCCAAAGTCCACGGAGGGACTCAGGTCGAGCAGAAACCAGGCGGTGATTTCGCGATCTTCGACGTACTGGCGGATGTACGGCGTGTTCATCCGCGCGGTGACGTTCCAATCGATGTAGCGAACATCATCTTCGGGTTGATATTCGCGCAGATCGGCAAAATCGACTCCGTAGCCGTAAAAGAGGCTGCGATAATCGCCTTGCAGCAGGCCATCCAGCCGGCGGATAACCTGCCAGTCGAGACGCTGCAGGATACGCTCAGGCGTTGACGCGGACGTTGACATGCTCATGCAAAGGCACCACAGGAATCGGGATGCGGTCGAGAATCTTTTTCAACAGGTCGTCGCCGGTCACATTGTCCGAGAGCGCTTCGTACGACAGCACGAGGCGGTGTCGCATCACGTCGAGCGCCATATCCAGAACGTCCTGCGGCAGCGCATAATCGCGCCCGCGCACAAAGGCGAGCGCCCGCGCGGTGAGGATCAGATTGATCGAAGCGCGCGGACTCGCGCCGAACATGATGTAGTGCGCCAATTCTTTCAAGCCATAGTCTTTCGGTTTCCGCGTGGCCGTCACCATACGCACGGCGTACTCGATGAGGGCCGGGTCCACATACACCCGGTCGGCTGCTTGCTGCAAGCCCAGCAGCTCATGGGTGGTCAGCACCTTTTGCACGGCCTGTAAAATGCCCGTCATCCGCTCGACGATGACGAATTCTTCCGTCGCGCTGGGATAACCGACGAGCACTTTGAGCATAAAGCGGTCGACTTGCGCTTCGGGCAAAGGATACGTGCCTTCGGTCTCGATGGGATTTTGCGTCGCGAGCACGAGGAAGGGATTCGGCACCTTGAATGTCTCGCGCCCGATGGTCACCTGCCGCTCTTGCATCACTTCGAGCAGCGCGCTTTGCACCTTGGCCGGCGCACGGTTGATTTCATCCGCGAGCAGGAGGTTGGTGAAGACCGGCCCGAGCGAGGTGTTGAATTCGCCCGTCTTTTGATTGTAGATGCGCGTGCCGATCAAATCGGCGGGGACGAGGTCGGGCGTGAATTGGATACGCTTGAACTCGCCGCCAATCGCTTCCGCCAGGGTCTTGATCGCCATCGTCTTGGCCAGGCCCGGCACGCCTTCGACGAGGATGTGCCCGCGCGCCAGCAGCGCGACGACCAATCGTTCCAACAGATGATCCTGTCCGACGATGACCTTCTTCACTTCGTACAGCACGCGTTCCATCGGCGGCGCGCCCGGTGCGAATTCATGTTTCTCATCCAGCATCGTTTCCTCCAATGAGTAGACGTTAGTACGGCGGCGAGCCGATTCCAGAGACCGCAGCGTTGATCGGCACCGCAAAGCCAATGCCGACAAAGAAATCGTCCTCGGTCGGATTCACGATCCCTGTGACGATACCGATCACGTGGCCGTAGCGATTGAGCAGGGGACCACCCGAGTTGCCGGGGTTCACAGCGGCGTCTATTTGAATCAAGCCTTGCAGTGTTCGATCGCTGTCGGGGGGCTGAAAAGACCGATCGAAGCCGGAGATCACGCCCGCGCTCATCGAGCTGTAGAGGCCGAAAGGATTGCCGACGACATACGCCTCGTCGCCGACGCGCATGGCGTTCGGGTTCCCCAGCGTCGCAGGCACGAGCTGCGCCGGGGGTTGGCTCGCACGCACGATGGCGATGTCGTTCTCCGGTTGTTCGACCATCACAATCGCGCTCGATTGCGTGCCGTCCGCGAACGTTAGCTGAATGTCGGATGCGCCCGCGATGACGTGCAAGCTCGTAAGAATATCGCCGCTATCGTCGACAACGACACCGCTCCCCAAACCATTCTCCACCTTACCGTTCGTTCCTGGGGATTCCGTTTGGATAAGAACGAGCGAGGGTTGTATCACCCGGTACACAAGCGAAGAATAGGCCGGGAGCGGCGTGGCCGACGCAAGTGCCTGAGCAACCGTGTCGTTCACCTCACGCAGCGTCAATTGCTGTGGGCCGGGAACGAGAATGTTGTAAACCAGGAGCGCCACGAGCACGGCTAACACGCCGGAAGCGAACGGCACTGCACTCCGTGCGCGCGCACGGAGGCGCTGCAAGCCTTGCCGCCACCGTTCCGATCGTGAAGCAGACTGTTCATTCATTGCAATAAACGACTATGGCAATTTTATCTAAGACGAAACTGAGATAATGCTGAGGGAATCCTGAGAAAACGCGACCTGTCTTTTGAGGCTCTGGCAGGAACACTGGCCCATCGAGAAGAAATGGTCTGCGGTGCACTTCACTTTAGTGGCGCGCTTTCCGTATGTCACCCTGAGAATTCCACATCGCCGGGTGGCGATATGCTTGAAGACAGAAACTGGCGCGGCGTGTCCGCGCGGCGATGAATTCGCTGCGCTACGCCGCTGCGCCCGATGAATCGGGCTAGTCGGATTCATCCGACGCTGGGGTGTAGCCCGCCGAGTTCATCGGCGGGCGCTGGCAACGGCCCAAGTTTCTGGGTAGCCGCGCAGC
>DATBWU010000021.1:0-12614 GCA_036514635.1 Anaerolineae bacterium
CGTCGACGGCGCGCGCTTCGCCGGATGCCCGACTGTCCCGCCAACGCCGACGTTCACACCGACGCCCACATCGAGCCACACACCCACTTCCACTCGCACCTTTACACCAACCCCGACTCGTACATCCAGTCCGACATCGACGAGCACGCCGACGCCCATCGAGCCTGCGCTGGTGATCAATGAAATACTGGCCGATCCGGCCAGCGACGCAAATGGCGACGGCACATCCAGCACGACGCAGGACGAGCTCATCGAAATCGTGAACAACACCCGCACGATCATCAACCTCGGCGGTTGGGAGCTGCATGACGCTGTCGGCTTGCGGCATACGTTCTCCGGCGACACGGTCCTCAGTGATGGCTGCGCAGTCGTCGTCTTCGGCGGTGGCACACCGGCTGGAGATTTCGGCGGCAGCCTCGTGCAGATTGCGTCGACAGGACAACTCGGCCTCAACAACGGCGGCGATACGCTGACCCTTTACGACCTCACGACCACCGCCGTGGTCAGTTACACTTTCGGCAGCGAAGGCGGCGATGATCAATCGCTGACGCGCGATCCCGACATCATCGGCGCGGAGCCGTTGGTGCGCCATACGCAGGCAACCGGCTCGAACGGCGCGCGTTTCTCGCCGGGTGTTCACATTGACGGCACACCCTTCATCGCCTGCCCGCAACCGCCGACTCCAACGCCGACTGCGACCGCATCGCCATCGCCCACATTCACGTCTACTTTCACGCCAACCTCGACACCTACTTCCACTTCAACGCCTACACGTACCGGCACTCCCAAACCGGCGCTCGTCATCAACGAGATCCATGCCGATCCGCACGCCAACCTAGGCGATGCGAATGGCGATGGCACGGTCAGCACGTCTCAAGACGAGTTTATCGAGATCGTCAACAACACCGGCGCAGATGCGAACCTCGCCGGCTGGACGCTGAACGATGGCGTGGGTGTTCGACACATCTTCCCGACCAACACGATCGTGGTCAATGGCTGCTCGATTGTCGTCTTCAGTGGCGGCACGCCGTCCGGTACATTTGGCAACGGCGTCGTGCAGACAGCATCCACCGGCTCGCTGGGCCTGAACAACACCGGCGACTCCGTCACGCTGCTCGACACCGGCCCGATCACCATCACAACCTACGCCTTCGGCAGCGAAGCCAATCACGATCAATCTCTCACGCGCAGCCCGGACATCATCGGCCCGGAGCCGCTCATCACACACACCTTAGCGGCAGGCGACAACAGCATTCTGTTCTCGCCTGGCACGCGCGTCGACGGCTCGCGCTTCGCCGGATGCCCGACCATGCCGCCGACGCCGACTCTCGCGCCGACAGCCACGCCGACCCGCACTCCCACTTTTACTCGCACACCGACAGCCACCCGGACACGCACGCCGACGGTCACTTCGGCCGGCACGCCGACGCGAACTCGAACGCCCACGCCGGGCCAGCCTGTTACTCCGGCTTCACCGCCTGCGCCCGGTCTGGTCATCAACGAGATTCACGCCGACCCGGACAGCACGCTCGGCGATGCGAACGGCGACGGCCTGATCAGTTCCACGCAAGATGAGTTCATCGAGATCGTCAACAACACCGGCGCGCCGATCGACTTGAGCGGCTGGGCCGTGCACGACGGCGTCGGCCTCCGGCACACCTACCCGCCGGGCAGTATCCTTCTCAACGGCTGCTCGATCGTCGTCTTTTCGGGAGGCACGCCGGGCGGCGATTTCGGCAATAGCCTTGTGCAGACGGCTTCGACCGGATCGCTCGGCCTGAACAACACCGGCGATAGTGTCACCGTGTTTGACTCCGGCTCGACGGTCATCGCTACTTACACGTATGGCCGAGAGGGTGGCGATAATCAATCGCTCACGCGCGGCCCGGACATCGTCGGCCCCGACCCATTGATCAAGCACAGCGCCGCCGCCGGCTCGAACGGCGCGTTGTTCTCGCCCGGCACCAAAGTCGATGGATCGCCTTTCGCCGGTTGCATGATCGCGCCGCCGGCACTCATCCGCATTCGTGAGATACAGGGCGCAACTCATCGCTCTGCGCTCATCGGCCAGACGGTGCAAGATGTGCCGGGCCTCGTCACGGCTTTGACGAGCAATGGCTTCTACCTGCAAGACTCTGAGCCGGACGATGCCGCCGCTACATCCGAAGGTATCTTCGTGTACACTGCCTCAGCGCCGGCAGTCGCCCTGGGTGATGCGGTACAGGTCGATGCGAGTGTGTCCGAGTTCTACCCCGGTGGCTTTGCCAGCGGCGATCTCTCGATCACCGAACTGATCAGCCCGACTATCACGATCGTCTCAAGCGGCCATCCACTGCCCGCGCCGATGACGATCGGCGCGGGCGGCCGGATTCCGCCCTCACAGATCATCGAAGACGACACGACCGGCGATGTCGAAACCGGCGGTGTGTTCGATCCCGGCACGGACGGCATCGACTTCTACGAAAGCCTCGAAGGGATGCGCGTGCAGATCGACAGCGCGATCGTCGTCGGGCCGGCGAGCGATTCTGGCGAGATCGTGGTCGTGGGCGACGGCGGCGCGAACGCAGAGCTGCGCTCGCCGCGCGGTGCGCTTGTGGTTCGGCCCGGCGACTTCAACCCGGAACGCCTCATCCTCGACGACGCCCTCATGCCCCTGCCGGCGGTCAGCGTCGGCGACACATTCCTTGCGCCCATCGTCGGCGTGATGGATTACTCGCTCGGCAACTTCAAGTTACTGATCACTGCTCCGCCGGTCAGCGCGCCCGGCGGTCTCGTTGCGGAAACAGCGACCGGCCCGGCAGCGAATCAACTCAGCGTCGCAGCGTTCAACGTCGAGAATCTCGATCCGGGAGATGAGGCGGCAAAGTTCACCGCCCTCGCCGATCAGATCGTCAATCACCTGCGCGCACCGGACATCATCGCGCTGGAAGAGGTGCAGGACAACTCCGGCGCGAGCGACGACGGCACAGTCGATGCGCGCCTCACGTACACCCGGCTCATCACGGCGATTCTGTCGGCGGGCGGGCCAGGGTACGAGTATCGCGATATCGCGCCAGTCGATGGGCAAGACGGCGGCGAGCCGGGCGGAAATATCCGTCAAGGCTTCTTGTTCCGTCCCGATCGCGCGACCTTCGTCGATCGGCCCGGCGGTGATGCGACAACCGCCGTGACGGCGACACTCGGCATATCGGGCACGCAGTTATCGATCAGCCCCGGCCGCATCGACCCGACGCACCCCGCGTTCGAGAACAGCCGTAAGCCGCTGGCGGCCGAGTTCACGTTCAACGATCACACCATCGTCGTCATCGCGAATCACTTCCGATCGAAACGGGGCGACGATCCGTTGTTCGGCCGCGTTCAGCCGCCCGTCGCCGCCAGCGAGGCGCAGCGCATCCGGCAGGCGCAGATCGTCAACGGCTTCGTAGACAGCATCCTCGCGCTCGATCCAGACGCGAGCGTAATCGCGCTGGGCGATCTGAACGACTTCCCCTTCTCCGCCGCAGTCACGACCCTGGCCGGCGACGCATTGACGAACCTGATCACGACACTGCCGGCTGAAGAGCGATACACCTTCATCGCGGACGGCAACGCGCAAGCGCTCGATCACATTCTCGTCAGCCCGCACGTGCTCGAAGTGCCTGCCGGGCTTGACATCGTCCACACCAACGCCGAGTTCGCTTCGTCGAATCGTCCCACCGATCACGACCCCGTCCTCGCGCGTTTCCGGCTGGAGCCGGTCGCCGCGCCGGCATGGCGCATCTATCTGCCCATCGTGCTCAGCGCCGCCGAGCCGATACACGGCGAACACGGGCACGCGAGAACGATTCGCTGATCAGGAAGAGGCAGGGGTAGCGGATTGGATGGTTGGATAGGTGGATAGCTGGGCGGCCGGCTGAGTTCGGCGGTTCGCCCCGCCTTCACCGCTGGTGATTATTCACAAGTCCGTTCGTCCGCAGTTGCACTGCGGATGCCGGGCGACAGTGCAACTGCCGCCCCAACATGTGTGCAATCACCAGCTTCACGCACTTGAAGAGCGAGAACGTCAAGGCTTATACTATGCCTTGACGTTTTCTTTTACCTATTCGCAAGGGGGATGATCATGTATCGCAATCGGCCGGGCTGCCTTGAAGGTCTGCTTCGGTTATTTCTGCTCAACGCATTGTTCTCGTGGCTGCAACGCACGTTCGGCTTCGGGCGCGGGTGCAGCGGCTTCGGCTGCGGCGTGATTCTGCTGTTCATCTTTGTCTGCGTGATCGTCACGCAGATATGCAACGTCGACTGGCTGCGCCTGTTCGCTTTGGTGCAATAACAAGTCACCCTGTCTGCACAAGAGCGAGCAGCCGCTCGCTATTAATGAAGCACATGAAAACAAGCCTTACATCGACGACAGCCACTCGATACAGTTGGTTTTGCGAGTGGTATGAATGTGTAAAGTTCAAGCCAATTTGATTGACTTGCCTCGCCGGGATGTGATATGCTGACGCTGGCTGCCCGGACATGGCCACAGTTTTCCCCTGCTGTGAATGGATACGGATACCTTATCGGTCTAATTTGGTGTTCCTCGTCACCCAACCATCTCATCATCTTGAAAGGAGCCCAGAAGCGATGCACACATCACCCAAGCTGAGTGCGCTGATCGCAGTGGCGCTGATTCTGGCGATGGCGCTGAGTCTGATCCCAATAGGATTGGCCCCCGTCCTGGCGGTGTCGCCCAACATTGTCATCAGCCAGGTTTACGGCGGCGGCGGCAACACCGGCGCGACGTACACGCACGACTTCATCGAGTTGTTTAATCGGGGAACGATCAGTGTCTCGCTGGCCGGCTGGTCGCTGCAATACGCCAGCGCGGCGGGAACCGGCAACTTCGGCGCAAACAGCGGCCAGCTCACCGAGCTGCCCAGCGTCTCGCTCGCGCCGGGTCAATACTTGTTGGTTCAAGAAGCCTCGCAGGCTGCGGTCGGTTCTCCGCTCCCAACACCAGATGTTACGGACAGCACACCCATCGCGATGGCCGCTGGCGCCGGCAAAGTGGCGCTGGTCAACACCACGGCCTCGTTGGGCTGCAACGGCGGCTCGACGCCCTGTTCGCCCGCCCAGTTGGCGCAGATCATCGATCTCGTCGGTTACGGCAGTGCCAACTTCTTCGAAGGCAGTGGGGCGACACCAGCGCCCAGTAATACCACCGCCGTCTTCCGCGCTTCAGGTGGCTGCACCGACACCGATAACAACAGCGCCGACTTCAGCGCAGGCGCGCCTGCGCCGCGCAACACCGCCTCACCGCTGAATCCGTGCGGGGGCAACGCGCCGGTGGTCGCGTCGTGTGGTGGAACCCTGACGACGGCGGAAGGCTTCAGCGCCTCGCGCACGGTCACTGCCTCCGATGCCGACGGCACAGTCGTCAGCATCCTCATTAACAGCGTGACCCCCTCGCCCGCGCCGGGATCGATCACGCTGAGCGGATTGGTCCCGGCTGGCGGCATCGGCGGCACGGCCAGCGCGACCGTGACGGTCGACGCGGCGACGCCGCCGGGCAGCTACGCCGTCCAGATCACGGCGACGAACAATAATCTCACGCCGCAGACCGGAACCTGCACGTTGACCATCGTCGTGGCCGACCTCGTGCCAATTGGCACGGTGCAGGGTGTTGTGAACAACACCGATGACGGTCTGCTGCATCGCTCCCCCTACGCGCCGCCAAGCGGCAACGGCACCGGCCAGACGGTCGCCGTGCAGGGCGTGATCTACGAGAAGACGCTGGCGCGCACCAGCAGCGGCGGATCGCAGTACGGCTTCTTCATCCAGAACACCGCCGCCACCGCCGACGGCGATCCCAACACATCGGATGGCATCTTCGTGTTCATGGGCGGGTTCACCTCGCTCATCGGCGGCTACGTGCCGACCGTCGGCGACGAGGTCGTGATCCAGGGCCGGGTCAGCGAGTTTTTCAACCTCAGCGAACTCAGCAGCGCCAGTCTGGTGCAGTTGGTGCGCAGCAGTGTGGACCTGGATGCCGAGCTTCCGGCCTTCGACGTGAACCCGCCGGACGTGCTCGCCGACGCGAACCGCTACTGGGAGCGCCACGAAGGGATGCGCGCGCAGGTTCCCGCCGACAGCATCGTCATCGACAGCCGCGACGTGTTCCCCTCCACTGCCGATGGCGAAGTATGGCTCGCGCGCGGCGACAGCCCGATCGCCCAGCGCAGCGATCCGTACGCCCGGCGCGCCTTCCGCGATCCGCACCCGTTGGACAACGATCCGCTCAACCTCTTCGACGACGGCAACGGCTATCGCATCATCCTGGGCAGTATCGGCCTGAAGGCCGTCGCAAACGACAATACGGTGCTCATCGCCCCGGCCCGCACGTATGATACGGCGACCAACGCGCTCACCGGCGGCGTGTACTTCTCGTTCAGCAAATACCAGATCATGGTCGAGCAGCAGCCTACGCTCACACCGGGCGTTGACCCGGCGCTGAACGCGCCGCCTCAACCGTTCAACCGCGCGGCGGAGTACAGCCTCGCTCCTTACAACGTGGAGAACCTGTACGACTATCGCGACGATCCGTTCGACGGCTGCGACTTCGTAGGGAATCCGGGATGCCCAGGGGTCACACCGCCTTTTGATTACGTCCCGGCCAGCCAGGCCGCCTACCAGGCCCACTTGAATGACATCGCGCAGCAGATCATCACCGACCTGCACGGCCCGGACATCATCTTCGTCCAGGAAGCGGAAGACCAGGACATTTGTACGGTGACTGCCGGCGCGCTGACTTGCGGCATTACGAACAACGCCGACGGCAAGCCCGACACACTGCAAGAGATTGCTACGGTCATCGCCGGCCTGGGCGGCCCGGCTTACGATGCCGCTTACGATCGGGACGGAGCCGATGATCGAGGTATCGTCGCGGCCTTCCTCTATCGGGCTGACCGCGTCGAACTGCTGGCGGTTCCCGCCGGCGATCCGGTGCTGAGCAGCACGCCGCAAGTCGTCTATCGCGGCGCGGCATTGGCCTACAACACCGACGCGCAGAACCCGAAGTCGCTAAATGCCGATCTGCCATCTGATGTGGACACCAGCACCGGCACGGATGGCAGCAACGTCTTCACACGCGCGCCGCAGGTCGGCCTGTTCCGCGTGTGGAAAGACGCCGTCGGCAGCGGCACATCCGCCGATCTGTACGCCATCAGCAACCACTTCAGCAGCACACCCAACGCTCGCGTCGGTCAGCGCCAGGAGCAGGCGCTGTACAACGCCGCGATCGTCGCCGCGCTGCAGGCGGCCCACCCGGCTGTGCAGGTGGCCATCGGCGGCGACTTCAACGTCTACCCGCGACCCGACGATCCCTTCGCGCCGGGCGATGCGCTCTTCCCCAGCGACCAGCTCGGCGCGCTGTACGACCAGGGTCTCCACAACCTGTTCGACACGCTGGTGGCCGAAGTGCCGGTCAGCGCCTACAGTTACATTTTCCAGGGCCAGACCCAGACGCTCGACCAGATCTTCGTCACGCCGTCGCTGCTGACCAATCTGGTTCAGGTGCGCTCGGCGCACGTCAACGCCGACTGGCCCGCCGACTTCGACGGTGACGGCCCACGCGGCGCGAGCGATCACGATCCTCTCGTCGCCAGCCTGCGCCTGGTGCCGCAGTGCAACGGCCAGAACGCCACCGTCTACGTCGATCACAACGGCAAGATCGTCGGCGGCCCGTCCAATGGGCAAACGTATTACGGCATACTCACGGGGACCAACGGCGATGATGTGATCGTCGCCACGGATGGCAACGAAGTGATCTTCGCGCGCAATGGCCACGATACGGTCTGCGCCCTCGGCGGGCACGACACCGTGTTCGGCGGTTCGGGCAACGACACGATCGATAGCGGCGATGGGAACGATGCCGTATTTGCCGAGGCGGGCAACGACACGGTCAACGGCGGCGCGGGCAACGACGCGCTCTTCGGCGGAGACGGCCAGGATGTCATCAATGGCGGCGCGGGCCAGGACGTGGTTGACGGTGGTCTGGCCGGCGACACTCTTTCCGGCGGAGACAACAACGATGCGGTGAACGGCGGGCCGGGCAACGACGCGCTCGACGGCGGCGCGGGCAACGATGTCTGCAATGGCGGACTCGGCACGGATACGTCTGCCGGATGCGAAACGCAGGTCTTGATCCCGTAGCGGTTCTTCAGGTGACCGGCACTTTTCGAAGTGCCGGTCACCTCGGATTAACGAACTAGTCCTGGTGGATCGTCATGCGGTGGCTGGCCCACTTGACGATCTGTGATCCCATCGCGCCGTAACTGTAGCCAGCCACCTTCGCCGTCTTGGCAAACCCCCCGTCAATCGTGATGTCGCAGTTCGCATTCACGTCCACCACGTAGGGCATGCCGTCGCGCAACCGCATATCGATGCGGCCATAGTCGCGACATTGCAGCACACGATACGCGGTCAGCGCCGTGGCGCGCACGCGCTCGGCCGTCGGCTCGTCCAGGTTTGCCGGGCAGCACGACGGTGTATGCCGGTACATGAACGAATCGAGCGACCACTTCGCGTCAAAGTCCACGATGCGATGGCGCGGGTCGTCGATGTCGGTGAACTCGATCTCGTACAGCGGCAGCGCGTACGGCGCGCCGTTCCCCCAGATGGACACGTTGATCTCGCGCCCGGCGACGAACTCCTCCACCAGCGCGCCGACGCCGAAACGATCCAGCTCGTACTCGACCTGCCGCTTCAGCCCGGCCACATCGTCCACCACCGAATCGGCGGTGATGCCATACGAGCAGTGCTCGGCCACCGGCTTGACGATCGCCGGGAAAATGTCCCACTCGCTCACGTCGCGTGTGTCGGTGAAGACGCGCCCGCGCGGCGTCGAGATGCCGTGCTTTTCGAGCCACTGTTTGGTCAGCGCCTTGTTCTGTGTATTCGCCAGCGCCCATGCTCCCGATCCGGTATAGACGAAGCCCAGGTCATCCAGCGTGCGCGTCACCAGGTCGTACGCATTCGGCTGGCCGTCGATACCTTCGCACCAGTTAAAAATCACCGCTTCGCGCGGATCGTGCCCGCGTAGCGGCCCGGCGATGTCCGTGCGGACTTCCGCCATTTCGACAGGATGCCCTTCGTCGCGCAGGCCATTCGCCAGGCGCTCAGCGTGGAGCAGACAATCGGCGGCATCTTCCGCTGTCCACGTCGAATCGACGTTGTACAACAGCACCACAGGCAGTTGTTGCTCTTCGCCGTTCACGTTTGTTCACCTCCTTGCCGGTTCCTTCGAACCGCATACGACCCGGCCTTCAAGCGCCCCTACACCGGCATTCGCGCAGCCGCCCATCGGACAATGCGGGATGCCATCGCACCGTAATCATAGCCGGCAATATTCGCCGCGATGACGAAACCACTGTCTGGCGAGAGATCACAATTCGGATTCACATCGACGGCGTACGGCAGCCCATCGCGCACCCGCAAATCGATGCGCCCGTAGTCGCGGCAGCGCAGCGCCCGGTAAGCGGCCAGCGCCGTCGAGCGCACGCGCCCGGCCAGCGTCTCATCGATATCAGCCGGGCAGCGCTCCGGCATGTGTTGGTATCGGAACGACTCCGAATTCCACTTCGCCTCATAATCGACAAACCGCCGGCGCGGATCGTCGATGTCGCCGAAGTCGACCTCATGCAGCGGCAGCGCCTGCGGCGTGCCATTGCCCCAGATCGATGTGTAGATCTCGCGCCCGGCGATAAACTCCTCTGCCAGCGCGCCGACGCCGAAGGTGTCCATCACCGCGTCGATCTGCCGCCGCAGGCCCGTCACGTCATCGACGACCGAATTGACGCTCAGGCCATGCGAGGCATGTTCGGCGACGGGCTTGACGATCGCCGGATAAACCGTCCACTCGCCGGCGTCGTGCGCGCTCGTGAAGACGCGCCAGCGCGGCGTTGGAATACCTTCGCGATCGAGAATCACCTTGAAGTCGGCCTTGTTCTGCGTGCGCGCCAGCGTCCACGCATCCGAACCGGTGAACGCGAAGCCCAACCCTTCCAGCGTCTCCGCGACGACATCGTACGCATTCGGCTGGCCGTCCAGGCCCTCGCACCAGTTAAAGACTAACTCCCGGCGCGGATCGTGCCCGCGCAGCGGCCCGCGCACGTCGCGCCGCACTTCGATCAGTTCCACGGCGTGCCCGGCCCCGCGCAGCGCCTCGATCATCAGATCGACTTCCTTCTGGCACTCCGCGGCTAGTTCCGGCGTCCACGCCGAATCGATGTTGCCCAACAGCAAGACTGGCGGATGATTCATATTTCAACCGAGTCGCTTCACGTAGATCACCAGCCCATCGCCGTCGCGGTAATAGCCGTCCAGCACGGCCAGGCACTGGTAACCGCAGCGCTCGTAGAAAGCGCGCGCGGCTGCGTAGGGCGGCGTGCTCGACGTTTCGATCAACACCCAGCCGCCTCCCCGTGCGCGAATGCACGCATCGACCTCGGCCATCAGCGCCCGCGCCACGCCGCGCCGCTGCGCGGATGGATGCGTGGCAATCCAGTACAGATCGTAGCCGTGTTCCGATAGCGGGCGCGGCCCCCACGTGGCGAACCCCCACACGCGGCCATCCTCACGATACGACAGGAAGTGGTAGCCCGATTCTTCCGGGCCGCGATAATACCCTTCCAGTAATTCGACGACCACATCCAGCTCTATCGTGTTAAACACGCCGGTCGCAGCGGCAATCTCCAATATCTGATCTCGATCGGCGGGCAGGGCGGGCTGCACCACCCCAACCGCAACCGGCGCAGGCACATCCACAAGGGCGGCCATCAGTGTGCTCCCGGCTTCCAGCGCCGTGCCCAGGCCCAGCGGGCGATCTTAGCGACGACCTCCGGGTATTCGTACCCGGCCACGCGCGCCGCGTTCGGGAAGCCCGCGTCGAGCGCGAGGCACGGGTTCGGGTTCACTTCCAGCACACACGGCTCGCCGTTGCGCAGCCGCATATCGACACGGGCGTAATCGCGGCAGCCCATGGCCTTGTAGGCCTGCCGTGCCACCTTGCGAAGTCGCTCGGCCAGCGCGTCGTCGATGGCCGCCGGGCAGCGCACGTACATGGTCTGGTATTCCGGCGCTTCCGGGTTCCACTTCGCATCGAAGTGCAAGAAGCGCTGATAGGTCGGCCAGTCGCCGTAATCGAGTTCCGCGACGGGCAGCACGTACAACCGGCCGTTGCCCCACAGCCCCACGTTGAACTCGCGCCCGTCGATGAACTCCTCGACGAGCACCGGCTCGTGATACAGGTCGAGCACGTACGCGACACGCCGCCGCAGCGCGGCCTCGTCGAACACGACCGAATCGCGGTCGATGCCAATACTGGCATCCTCGGCCAGCGGTTTGACGAAGGCGGGGAAGGGCACGCGGATCGGCTCGCCGGCGCGCTCGAAGACCTGATAGCGCGCGGTCGGCACGCCGGCCGCCTTCAGCATCGCCTTGGCGCGGCTCTTGTCCAGGCAATTCGCCAGCGCGTTGACGGATGCGCCGGTGAACTGGATGTTCAGGTCGGTCAGGCGCTGGGCCACTTCACTGTCGCGCTGCGAGTCGCCCTGCAGATGCTCGCACAGATTGAAGACCAGTGTGTGGTCGATGTCGAACTCATGCAGAATCCGATCGAGGTCGTCGAGATCGTGGACGACGTAGTTCTGCGCGCGAATCCCGGCGACGTTGAGCTGCTCGGCGATGGTCTGCGCCGTGTGAATCGTTTCCAGCTCGGCTTCCAGTTCCTTCGCTTCGCCGCGCACCTGTCGATCGATCGCGCTGTAGGCCACCAGCACGCGCCGAAGCGGCCGGCTAGGCGGACTGGCTTCTCGAATCGTCACCCCCGTCCGCAGACCGAGGACGGCCGGCATGATCAGTGCGGCTTCACCGGCTACGCTTGCGTCCATTGTGCGATCGTCTCCTCCTGCCGTAGTAGTGTCGGGATGAAGCCATGCCGGCGCAGCGCTGCATCCATGACCGCATTGACCAGATCGGCATGTATCCAGCCATCCGCCTGCGCCATCAGCGTCAGATCGCTGATCGGTGTAATGCCGGGCAGCGAATTGATCTCCAGAATGGTAGGCTTGTCAGCCTCGCATCGATTCAAGCGAAAATCGACGCGGGCGAAATCGAGCGTGTCGGTCACACGCATCGTCGCCACGGCTAGCCGGCGCAGTTCGTCGGCCAGCGGCTCGGGTAGGTCTGCCGGGCACTGGTAGCGGTAATCATCCGCCCGATCGACCTTATACTCTGCGCCGTACACCTGCACCGCGCCCTCGCCGTAACCCGAATAATCGACCATCGACAGTGGGAAGATGTGCAGGTCGGGCCAGTTGCCGACCATGCCCACCGTCACGTCACGCCCTTCGATATATTCCTCGACCAGCACCGGTTGGCGATAGGCCTCCATCAGCTCGGCTACGCGATCGCGCAGTTCGGCTCCGCTATGCAGGATCGACTTGGCCCCGATCCCTATGCCGGTGCCCTCGCCGGACGGCTTGGCGAATAGCGGGAAGCGCAGTCGCGGGTCGAGTGGATCGTCCGGCGTTAAGAACTCCTGAAAGGCGGGTGTCGGCAGCCCGTGGAACGCGAGCACGCGCTTGGTCATCGGC
>DATBWU010000022.1:0-3363 GCA_036514635.1 Anaerolineae bacterium
CTGCCCACGCGCAATGACGGCGCGCGCGGTCGAATGATGAGATTCGCCCCATAGGCGCGCAGTTCGCGTCCGACCTGCCCGCCGATATCGCCGGACAGGTTGAGCAGCCCGGAGACGAGCGCGCTGCCCAGCACCATCGCCAGCGCCGCGATGCTCAAGCGCGCATGTTGGTGGCGAAGCGAGCCGGCGAGGATTCGCCAGGCAAAGCGCATCCTCACTTCCCTCGCAACAGCAGCACCGGGTCGAAACGCACGGCCTGCCGCACCGGCAGCGCGCTGCCCACCATAGCCACGGCCAGCGCAAGGAGCAATGTGATCGGTAGGACGATCGGAGGCACATCGCCCCCGACCGAAAACACCGTGCGGGCCAGCCCCTGCGCCAGCCCCAGACCAAGCAGGTAGCCCGCCGCACCGCCGGCCAACCCGATCAGCGCCGCTTCGCTGAGGAAGATGAGGGCGATGTGCCCGTCGTCCGCTCCGATGGCTTTCATCAGCCCGATCTCGGCCCGGCGCTCCATCACCGAAGCCGTCATCGCCGTCATCACCGCCAGCGCCGAGCCGCCCAGCGCAGCGGCTGTGAGCAGCGTCATCAGCAGGCCGATCTTGCCGAGGAAATCCACCTCGGCCTGGCTGATCTGGCGGATGGGGCGCACATCGGAGTTGGGCAGCACTTCTTCAATCTGCGTGATCACCGCACCCATGATCGGCGAGCAGTACCACGTGGCATACTGTTCGGGCGTCATCTTGGCCGGGTCGAGGCCGCGCAGGTCAGGCCGGAGCTTGGAGTCCGGCTCGACCAGCGCGCTGATCTGCACGCGATCCGCTCCGCGCGCGAAGCCCAAGAGCGCTTGCGCGGCCGGCAGGGCGACGAAGACCTGATCTTCCTCGTAGCCCCCAGTGCTGACAAGGCCGACGATCTGAAAGCGGGCGGTTCGATCCTCGACTCTTGCCACGATCTCATCCCCGATCTGCCAGCCCACCTGTCGGGCCAGCCCCGCCCCGACCATCGCCGATCCCCAATCGTCGTCCTGCACCCACGCCCCCTGCACCTGCCACCACGGCGCGATGATTTTGACGCCCGTGCGAAAGGTGGTCTCGGCAGATGCGTCCTCCGTCTTGGCAAAGCCTGTGCGGATGGCTGCACCTTTGGGCAAGGTCAATGACTTTTCGAACCACGTCCCGGTGACGGCAACCGTCTGACCGTTTGCTTGTGCGAGGGCAGTGAGGTACGGTGCAAAACCCATGATGTTGTGCCGCCAGAAGATGGTCTTCAACTTCACCAACTCGCTTTCATCTAACAGCACCCGTTCACCGGACACACGCACGGGCACGCCGCCAATCTCCAATCTTAAATCCCCAGCTGCGGGCGCGGCCAGGATATTGGCGCCATACGCGCGCAGTTCGCGGCCCATCTGGCCTGTGATGTCGAGCGAGATGCCGAGCAGCGCGGCGGCGAGCGAGGCGCCGGATGTGACCGCCAGTGCAGTGACTATGAGGCGGCGGGTTCGCCGGCGTAGCGTGTCTTTGAGAAGGCGCACCAACATACGAGAGCTACCTCGCTGCGAAGACGCCCTTCGCGCCCTCGAGGTCGGCGGCGGCAATCAGAACTTCAACACCGGCTAGGGAGGCCGATAATGGGATGGGATTGCATCCCCCAGGCATGCCTACGCTCTCCACATTGATGGGCGCGTTACAGTTGTCGCAGATCAACACACTGCCCTCCTGGTGATAACCCCGCGGCGGGCAGATGCCGCAGGCGTTGAGCGCCACGGCGATGTCTGCCTCGTCGCGCTTGATGACCATGAAAGTCACATTCACCTCAGCACCTTGATAGAAGTACAGGTTGAGTTGGCCGGGAGCAAGGCTCTCAACGGGGATGTGCACCATCCTGTCAGCACGTACGGTTACTGCCTGGGGTTCAGGCCGGTATCCGGCCCGGCCTATCGCATAGGCCGCTGTGCCCAGCGGTAAGACCGTGGCCAGCGTTACGCTAACGAGCGCTGCCTGCCAGTTGCGCGAACGATAGAGCGTTGCCAAACGCTGGCGGCGCTCTGGCCTTGTTTCATTGGGGAGCTCTGCCAGCACCTCTGGGCGCAAGCGCATCTCCGGCAACATGGTGAGCACGGGCAGCGTAACCAATGCGATGAGGATGAGCGTGGAGGTGCTGTCTTTGACAATGAAACCAATCACGGCCAGGAGCGACGGCGTGCTCGGCAGCAACCCGACTTCGAAGAATTCGTGCAAACTCCCGGCAGCCAGACGCGCGACGAGCACCATCAACACGAAACCGGTGACGGCGAAGAAGCGGCGCAAATTGATGCGCAGGCTGCCCTTCACGAAGAGTATGCCAAACAACACGGCCAGCCCCAACCCGGCCAGCCCGCCGATCAGGCCCACCAGGTCAGGCGTCTCCGCCAGCGAGAGCGCGGCCAAAAAGAGGATCATCTCCACGCCTTCGCGGAAGACCATGAAGAACACAAACGCCAACAGACCCCAGCCTTGTCGCCGCGCTTGAACGTCAGATGCGGTGAGCGCCTCTAGCTGGCTCTCGACTCGTTGCTTAATCCCCCGCGAAGCGCGCCACATCCACACGACCAGGCTGAACACGAGCACGGCGGCAATCGCCAGCAACGTGCCTTCCAGGACTTCGTTTTCCGGGTCGAACCCGGCCAGGCTGAAGCCGACCGCGCCCAGGATGCTGGCGATCACGGCAAGGCCCAGCCCGGCATACAACCAGCGACGCAGCGCATCGCGTCCTGTCCGGTTGAGGTAAGTGAGAATGAGGCCGACTACGAGCGCGGCCTCCATCCCTTCGCGCAAGGTGATGACAAGGGCTTCCATCTGGATTCCCTACTTCTCCACCGCTCTTCGTTTTTCCGTGCAGGTCTGGCAGTATCCTTCAAGACAAATGCAGGCATGCGCGACTTCAATGCCCAATTCGCGGCGAAGTGCGGTGGAGATCTGCCTCACCTGTGGGCTTTGAAATTCGATCACCTCGCGGCAGCCCAGGCAGGTGAAGTGATAGTGCTCGGGCGCGCCGACCGGCTCGTAGTGTTCGCGGGCGTGATCTCGGGCTAGAAAACGTTGTTCAATCAACCCTTTGTCTTTCAAGACGGTCAGGGTGCGATAGACCGTGGCGAGGCTGATTTTGGGGTCCCTCTCACGGGCGCGTTGATAGATGGCTTCGGCGTCAAGGTGCTCGACGCTGGTTTCGACCACCTCCAATACGATCTGGCGCTGTGCGGTGATACGGTGCCCGGTGGCGCGGAGGGTCGCAAGGGTCTCGGCGTGAGAGGTCATGGCCTGCCTCCCCATTGGATTGCTGTTACTGCAACTCATTCTCACTAGCAACTATAGCGGAAGG
>DATBWU010000023.1:0-13025 GCA_036514635.1 Anaerolineae bacterium
TGAGTTCGGGAAGATAATAGCGCCGCTCGATGCATTCCAGAGACTTCGCCGTCCGCATACTCATACCTCGCGACCAGGATTTGCCGCGAAGTATGCCATCGGGTCTTTAATGTGCTAGTTTTGCCGTGTTGCGATAAATCCTAAGCGGATGTAACTGCTCGGACTGCCTCACCCCCAGCCCCTCTTCTGACGACGAAACAGCTGTCGTCAGAAGAGGGGAGTTGGTGCTCCCCCTCTCCCGAAGCGCGCTGTTTCACTTCGGGAGAGGGGGTTGGGGGGTGAGGCTGAGTAGTTACAAGCGGACAGGTTTTACGGAACGACTTCCGGCAAGCCCTCCCTCTCCCACTCCATCATCTTGTTGAACGCCGCGATCGCCACCTCGACCATCGAATCGTCCGGCTGGCGCGTCGTCAGCGATTGCAGCGCCAGGTTCGGCACGATGATGGCGCGGATAATCGGGCTGCTCAGGTGTCGCGCCGAAAACCGGATATACTCGTACGCGACCATCGCCACGACCGGGATCAACACGACCCGACTGAGCATGGCGGGAACCAGCGACAGTCCCAGCGCGTTGATCGGAGCGAAGAAGAAGATCGAGAGCACCACGACGGTCAGCAGAAAGGCGGTGCCGCAGCGTGGGTGCGAGAGCGGGAAACGCTGCACACTCTCGACGGTGAGAGCCGCCCCGGCTTCGTACGCGTTGATCGTTTTGTGCTCCGCGCCGTGATAACTGAATACGCGCCGGATGTCGTTCAGGCGGCCCATCACCCAGAGGTAAGCGACGAAGACGACCAGCCGCACGGCTCCTTCGATCAGCGCCGAGACGATCGGCGTGGCCGCCGCCTCAAACAGGTGCGCCACGCCCTTGGGCAGCAAGACGAACAGGCCGATGGCGAACGCGAACGAGAAGGCCACCATGCCGAAGGCGAGTGGCCCGCCGAACTTCGCTTCAGGCTCGCCCAGCGCCACATCGGCAGAGTACATCAGGCTACGCAGGCCCAATCCGAGCGCATCCCACAGCATCGTCAGACCACGCAGGAACGGGATGCGCATCATCCGCCCGCCGTACAATCTTTGATTGAGCGGCTGGGTGTGGACGACGATTTCACTCTTGGGATTGCGCACGGCGACGGCCATCGCCTTGGAGCCGCGCATCATCACGCCTTCGATGACCGCCTGGCCGCCATAATTCAACTTGGGGGGGAGTGCAGTAGGTGTATTCATGATGAGAATTCTATCCGTCCGCGAAAGTGTGTCAAGCAAAGGAAGGAAATGATGAAAGCCCGACTCGCATTGATGTTGATCCTTTTTCTGCCCGCCTGCGCGTCGCCCGCCACGGGCACCCCGGTCGTTCAGCAAGTCACCGTCGAGGTGCCGATGCAAGCGACTGTCCTGGTAATTGTAACATCGCCGCCCGTCGAGATCGTCCTGCCGACATCCATCTCCGTGCCGACTAATGCCGCGATCCGGCCGCCTTCGTCCGGCGGTGCAGTCACCGTGCCGACCAAAGTCGCGCCGACCCCGGCCTCGGTGACAAGCGGGCGCGGCGCGGCAGGCTGGGCGCGAATCGATGCCGCCAATCCGCCTCCGGCCCGCTACGATCACACGCTCACGCTCGACCCGGCCAGCAGCAAACTGGTTCTGTTCGGCGGGCGCGATGGATCGAAGACGCTGGGCGACACGTGGATATTCGACTTGAAAACCAACGTCTGGCGCGAAGTGAAAACCTCGCCTGCTCCCGGCGCTCGATTCGGGCACGCCGCTGCGTACGATGCCAGATCGAAGCACGTGTTGATCTTCGCCGGGCAGGCCAGTGAGTTCTTCAACGACGTGTGGGCCTTCGACGCGGCCCAAGAGACGTGGCAAAAGATGGAAACAAAGGGCACGCCTCCCGCTGCGCGCTACGGCACGTCGGCGGTCGTCGATGTGAAGGTGAATCAACTCATCGTCACGCACGGTTTCGCCAGCACGCGCTTCGACGACACCTTCGCGCTCGACTTGAGCACGCTCACGTGGTCACAGATTCAAGGCGTAGACGGCCGGCCCCTCAAGCGTTGCCTGCACGAGTCGGTGTACGACGCCAAGTCGGATCGGATGATCTTGTTCGGCGGGTGCTCGTCGGGATTCGGGCCGTGCCCGCAGGGCGACCTGTGGTCGCTCGACGTGAACGGCAAGGATTGGAATGAGATCAGTCCGAAGGGCATCAAGCCGTCGCCGCGCTCGAACCCGGCGCTCGTCGGCGACGATGCAGGGCGGTTGATCCTGTTCGGCGGCCTGACCAGCGATGGCCCCAGCGCCGATGTGTGGTCGCTGGATGTCGCGTCGGGCGAATGGACCGATCTCGCGCCGGGCAACAACCCAATGCCACGATCGAGCCACGACGCGGTATGGAATCCGGCGGCCGGCCAGCTGATCGTCTTCGGAGGCAAGGGGAGCGGCGGCGCGCTAAACGATATGTGGACCTTCAGTCACGGCACATCCTCCAGTCCTTGATCGACATGGCGCGCGTAAAAGTCGATTAGCGCCTGAGCATCGAAACGATCGAGCGGCATCTGCACATCCCACGCCACAGCCATCAGTGGTGTGCTCATGCGTTGATACGGCACGATGACGATTTTTCGATTGTTCCACTTGGTGAGCGGGAACGAGTCGAGCATGTCGCCCAGTGACTGCACCAGGTCGGGACACGGCGTTTCGCATTTGTAGAGGACAACAATCGCGCCATGCTCAAGCATGTGTACCCAGTAACCCTCGGGCACGTCCTCTTCATATAGCCCGTACTGAATGGTGACCGGGTAGTGCGGGCCGGACGCGGGCGGATAATGCTGGTACGTGATCTCCGACCCGACCTCGACGTGCGCGTACCCTTCGTCGGACACGGCGATCTCGCCCTGAGTCACGGCTGCGGGCGAGGGTTGCCCGGCGACCGGGTTGGTCGGCGCAGGCTCTGTCGTCACGGCGAGCGCACCGCCCTGCGCCGGGGCCGTGGCGACGACGACCGGATCGGCTGTCGGGCCGCAGGCGCTGAGCCAGACGGCTATGCACAGCATAACCGCAACACGCTTCATGACTGCTCCTTGAGTGGCATTACACAAGGGCAACGAATGGGCAGCAGATAAACGAATACGGCCCAGGCTGCATCCGTTTATCCGTTACTCATCCCGGCAAACAAATCCGTCCCAGGTTGCATTCGTTTATCCGTTATTCATCCGTTGCCAACTCCACCAGCCACAAGTCTCGATCCGCGCTGTTGACGTACACCACGTACCGCCCATCGGGCGAGACGCGCCAGTCGCCATTCGCGATTTCAAGCGGCGCGATAACCGGATCGGTCAGCGGGCGCGATCGACCCGTTGTCGCGTCGTACTCGTCAATGACGAATGGCACATCGGCCGAGTCGCGCGCCGGAATGGTCAGCAGGCGAGAATCGTCGCGCCACTGATACCCGCCCCAAAAGTCGAGCCGGACCGGATCGGAGCCATCCGTGCGCTGAATCCACACGCTATTGCGCGAGGCGTCCTCGTCGAACGAGATGAAGTACGCCACCCACGACCCGCCCGGCGAGATCGCCACGCCGCCAATGCGCTCTGCCGTCACCAGATCGACCGCGACGTTACTGCTGATGTCCAGCGCGGTCAGCCTGCGCTCACGCACGTCGAGCGATGGGCGGCCACTGAAGAGGATACGTTGATCGTCCAGCCAGCCGACCAGCCCTCCGCCGAACACACTCGCGATCAACACCGAGTCTGAACCCGTGTAACGCGCCAGATAGATATCGCTGCGGCGCTGATCGAATGGGCCTTCAACCTGTTCGATCTCCCACGCGATCCGCGTCGCGTCGGGCGAGAATATGATCGCCTGCCCCTGGTTCGGGATCGCCCATCGCTCGCCATTATCCAGCTGCTCGACAATCGTTTCGCGGCCCTCTGGATAAGCAACCAGGCCGAAGTCGCGCGAATACAGGCCAACCATATCGAACGCACGGAACGGCTCGGCCAGCGGCTCGTCGATGTTGACCGCGTAAATGCCGATCGGCGCGTCGGGCGACGGCTTATCGATGAATAAAACCTGCCTGGAGTCGGGCGACCAGAACGGCTGCACACAGCACGCGGCGCTCGCCAGTCGCTTGATCGGCGGCACGGGCGTCGGCGAAGGCGTCGGGGTTACCGTGGGGACGACCACGACCGGCGATGGGTCCGCCGTCGGCGTCACGACCATTGTCACCACGGCCGGGGCGGGACGGCGCGCATCGCACGCCGCCAGGACGACGAGAGCAACCAGCAGAATGAGGGGACGCAGATCAACGCGGACACCTGCACCTGCGGCGCACCGCAGGTGCGGTGCAGGTGTGAACACGGATTTGATCTCTTGATCCGTGTACTCCGCGTTCACGGGAACACTACACCGCATGTGTCCGCGTCCCATTTTGATCTATGGGTTTCGGAATCATCTTCGGAACCAGTCGGGCGGCCAGGGATTGGCATAGTTGTTCAGCAGTGGGCCGCCGAATGCGGTGTCAGGCTGATCGTCGATGTGCTGCCACTGGCGCGGGTTGTCCAGGTCGCGCTCGAAGCCACGGCTAAATGCGCCGATCAGCGCCAGCGAGTCCCAATCGGCTTCGACGAGCGGGATTGGGTTGTAGGCAATTCGGTAGTCGGGGCTGCGAATCTCCAGGTGCAGGTGTGGTGCGGAGTGGCACGTGCCGAACGAATCACCGCTGAGGGCCACAAACTCGCCCTGCTTCACGCGCTGGCCGACCGTAAGGTTCGGGCGTTCCATCAAATGGCCGTACAACGCGGCGTAACCCGCGTCGAGTTGCAGCATCAAGTTGTGTGGGCGGGCACCGTGCTCAGGTGCATCGACCTTCGCCACGACGCCATCGCCGATCGCCACCACTGGCGTACCGCACGGCATGGCAAAGTCCAGTCCAAAGTGCAGCCCTTGCCCTGCGCCATAGGTCGTATCGCGCTGAAAGTACGCGCCGACGGTGTTGCCGTAGACCTGGCCCAGGTACCACGAATCGGGACCGGGCGGGCCTTGCACAGGCAGGACGAACGGTCGAGAGGTGGGCGTCGGGCTTGGCTCCTGAGCGGCTGCCCACTCGCGCGGCGCAAGCAGCAGGCTCCCCACGAGAAGACATGCGGCCAACGCGGCCATCCCCCATAATCGGTGCAATCGTATCACAGCGCAGCCTCCCGCCGCAGCCAAATCGATCCCCTGGCGTTGGACGCACAGAATACCGCCGAGCGTATAGGTTGTCAAACCGTGGCCCTCACCCACCCCCAGCCGTCTCCTCTTCCCAACTCCGTTGGAGAGTGCTCAAAAAGGGAAGGTCTCACCGCCGAGGCCCGGAGGACGCTGAGTTTTTCCAAGAGACTCTCCGCGCCCTCAACGTCTCAGCGGTGAAACCCTGACTTTCTAAGCAGTCTCCGGCGGGATAAGGGAGGGGATGCTCATCATTGGCGGTGTATGACAGATGCCACTATATGCAGACCCCCCTAAAATGCTACCGTAAACCCGATTGAGTAGCCATCCTGACCTGGCCGAGCCAACCCCTAAGCCGTATTGAGGCCGGTGCCAACCACCGGCGAAATCCATAATACTCAGGAGAACTCACGCACATGACGCAGCCTACGGCCGCCCTGGACCGCAAGTCCAAGATGAAGATTCCGCATCAGCCGATCGCCCAGCGTCCGGTCGCCGAGCGCGTGCGCGATTTCGACGAGATTTACATCGAGTACACGCCGGAGCAGGCTATCACCGAAGCCTCGCGCTGTTTGCTGTGTCCCGACCCGAAGTGCGTGGAGGCATGCCCGCTGCACAACAACATCCCCGAGGCCATGCAGAAGATTGCCCAGGGCGATTTTCTCGGCGCGGCGGCGATTTACCATCAGACCAGCCCGTTTCCCGAAATCTGCAGCCGCGTCTGCCCGCACGAGCGGTTGTGCGAAGGCGCGTGTGTCGTCGGCAAGCGCGGTGAACCGATCGCCTGCGGCCACCTGGAGGTTTTCGTCACCGATTACGAGCGCGCGCAGCACGGTATCCCGATTCCGCCGGGTGGTTTGCGCACCGGCTATCGCGTGGCGATTGTCGGAGCCGGGCCGGCCAGTCTGGCCTGCGCACAGAAGTTGAACGAATTCGGCCACACCGTCGATGTCTTCGAGGCGCTGCCCGAAGCCGGTGGGCTGCTGATGTACGGCATTCCTCGCTTCAAGCTCAGCCGATCGGTCGTGTCGGCGCGCATCGCGGCGGTCGAGCGCAGCAGCGTGAGCATTTTTCGCCTGAAGCGCATCGGTCGCGATCTGACCATCGACGAGCTGCTCTCCATCTACGACGCGGTCTTCATCGCGACCGGCACGCTGATCGACAAGCCCGTCAAGACACCCGGTGACGATCTGCAAGGCATCTACAACGCCACCGATTTTCTGATCCGGGGCAATCTCGACACGGCGCTCTGGCCTGCGCCGGAGAAAGGCCCGCTGGTCGTCGGCCAGAAAGTCGCCGTGATCGGCGGCGGTGACACGGCGATGGACTGCCTGCGCACCGCCCTGCGCATCGGCGCGCAGGCAGTGACGTGCCTGTACCGCCGCACGGAAGCCGAGATGCCCGGCAACGCCCGCGAGCGTAAGAACGCCATCGCCGAAGGTGCGCGCTTCGAGTACCTGGTCGCGCCGGTGAAGTTCCTGGGCGATGGGAACGGCCACGTCCGCACCGTCGTGTGCCTGCGCATGGAGCTGGGCGAACCCGATTCGTCCGGCCGGCGACGACCCGTTCCCGTGCCCGGATCGGAATTCGAGTTCGAGGCCGACACCGTGGTGTTGGCATTGGGCTACGAAGGCGACCCGCTGATCCCGGAATCCACGCCGGGCCTGACCACGAAGTGGAATCTCATTCAAGCCGATCCGGCCACCGGCCAGACCTCGCGTGCAGGCGTATTCGCCGGTGGCGATGTAGTCACCGGCCCCGATCTGGTCAGCACCGCCGCCGCATCTGGCCTGCGCGCCGCGGCGGCGATCGACCAGTATCTCAAGCGATTGCCGCGCGGCGAAGAGCGTGTGGCGATCGAAGAAGCACAGCGCGCCATCCAAAGCGCCTTCGAGTGGTGGAGGCCATCCCCCCGGCGCGCCTACAGCCAGGCGAAAGGAGAAGACACATGAACTCCCCATCTGGACAGCACGAATGGACCGTCGTCAAGTCGCACTGGTGTCCGGCAGCCAACGCCGAAGTCGCACTGGTGGAGAAGCGCGTTTACCCCGCGACGGACTTCAACTCCACAGAGACCTTCCGCGTGGTCGAGCAGCGCTGCACATACGACATCGCGTGCAACCTGAACGACCATGTCCACTGCAAGTGGGCCGGTACCAATCCGAATTACGATCCATTCGCGGATGAGTAAGAGGAAACGGCGCTCTAGGCTTCGAGGCCCCAACCCGGACGAGCCAGAACCCAATGAGGAATAAAACCACAGAGGCGCAGAGACACGGAGAAAACCGAAAGGCCAAATCTCCGTGCCCTCCGTGTCTCCGTGGTTAAATCTTTGCACGAACAGCAAAGTTTCCAAAAGCGAGAAGCCCCCCGTTCACGCGGGCTTCTCTTTTGTACTGTGGCGACACACCGGCTCGCGCCTGTGCCAAGAAGTGGCACTTGCTTCACTTTGGTAAGTCGCTCAGGTCGGTATATACTCAAGCAACAACGCGCCGCACAAATCCAAGTGCCGGCTACCTTCTTCGCGGATTCTCAAAACAGCCTCTTAAAGGAGCAACCCGATGAACACGAGCGAGCCTCGAAATGTCTTGCGTTCGACGCGCCTGCTGATCATCGGCCTGGTCGCAGTGATTCTGGTACTGGGCCTGGCGCTGATCGCACTGGCGATTGGCCGGCCGGCGACGCCGGCTGAATTGGCGCAAGAGGCTGACGCTCTGGCGAACAGCACCGACGACTGCGTCGTGTGCCATCGCCGCACCACGCCGGGCATCGTGCAGCAATTCGGCCACAGCACAATGGCCGCCGCCGAGGTGAAGTGCCGGGACTGCCACGAAGTCCGGGCCGACTACCCGGGCGCGGTCGAACACGAGGGTACTTACGTGCTGCCTTCGCCCACTACGGCCATGTGCGAGAAGTGCCACACGCAGGAAGTGGCGCAGTTCAACCAGAGCCGCCACGCCCTGCCGGCCTACGTTGCAGTGGCGGGCAGCAAAGACCTGCCCCCCGATCTGATGGCGAAATACCAGGCGATCCCGGAGGGCAGTTTCGCGCCCGATAAAATGCGCAACGCCTTGTTTGCGCTGGAAGGGCCGGATGTCACGCGCTTCGCCTGCCTCACCTGCCACACCGTCGGCAAGCCGAACGTCGACGGGTCGGTGGGACAGTGCACCAAGTGCCACATTCGACACGAATTCAGCCTGGAGCAGGCGCGCAAGCCCGAAACCTGCAACAACTGCCACATCGGGCCGGATCATCCGCAGTGGGAAATCTACTTCGAGTCCAAGCATGGCATCGCCTACTCGACGGGCGGCGACCAATGGAACTGGGACGCCGAGCCGGGCACGCTCAAGGTCACCGACTTCCCCGCGCCCACCTGCTCCATCTGCCACATGAGCGCCTTCGGCGCAGCCGGCACCACGCACGATGTCGGCGATCGGCTGACGTGGTATCTCTTCGCGCCGATCAGCGAGCGGCGGCCGTCGTGGCAAGACAACAAGATTCGCATGCAGAACGTGTGCCTGGAATGCCACAACAAGAACTTCGTCGACGAGTACTATGCCGCCGCCGACAGGGCCACCGAGGCCGTCAACGCCTGGGTGAGGCAGAGCGACGACATGATGCAGCCGCTGAAGGATCAGGGCCTGCTCACCGATGCGCCTTTCGACGAGCCGATCGACTTCACGTACTTCGAGTTGTGGCATCACTGGGGCCGCACGACCAAGTTCGGCGTCTGGATGCAAGGCGCAGACTACACACAATGGCACGGCGCGTATGAAGTCCTCAGCGACCTGGCCGAACTGAAAGAGATGATCGCGCAAAAACTGGAAAAGGCGGAGCAGTAGCCATGTATCACCTGGCCGCTATCTTTCCGCCGGTGGCGCGCATCCGCTTGCCCCTGTCGCGTGATCAACTGATGCTGCTGATGGCCGCCATCAACGAGATCTTTCTCGGCATCGACATTTACCTGGCCCACAGCATCAGCGGGACTATCGTGCCGAATGAGTGGGTCCCGATCGTCTTCGGCCCCGTCGCCGGTGTCTTGTTGCTGCTCGCGGGCGTGATCGCCTTCCGCCAGAGGGTGCTGGCGACGATCCTCGCCACCATCGTCTTCCTGGTCAGCATCGGCATCGGGCTGCTGGGCGCGTACTTTCACTTCATCCGCGCGATTCTGCCGACGGCCCCAGTGGGCCAGCAAGTGTCGGTCGACTTGCTGGTGTGGGCGCCGCCCTTGCTGGGGCCGCTCATGTTTTCGATGGTCGGCCTGTTCGGCATGAGCGCCGCCTGGGTGGAAGACCCGCCCGATAGCGGCACACTCGCCCTGCCGCGTGGCGTGCGGCTGCACCTGCCCTATAGCAAGACGCGCGCCTATTTCTTCATCATCGGCATGGGAACGCTGGCGACAGTCATCAGCAGCGTGCTCGATCACGCGCGCACGCACTTTGCCAACCCCTGGCTGTGGATCCCGACGATGGCCGGCATCTTCGGCGCAGTCGCGGCCGTCGCGATCGGCGCGCTCGACAAGCCGCGCCGCGCCGACTTGATCATTTACACCGCCGCGATGCTGCTGCTCATCCTGGTCGGCGTGCTCGGTGCCGTGCTGCACATCGACACGAACCTCATCGCGCAAGGCACCGTCGTCCCGGAGCGTTTCGTGCGCGGCGCGCCATTCCTGGCCCCGTTACTTTTCGCGAATATGGGCATGTTGGGCTTGATTGCCCTGCTCGACCCCGCCGAACACAAGCGGTGACAGGCCGCCCGCCCGACTGCTCGAACTATGAATGAAATTCCATGGAGTGAACGGAATGCCACAAGTCTACTCGTACATCGCCTCGCTCGCCGATCGCCTGCCGGACATCCCACCTGACAGCATCCTCAGTCGCAGCCTGTACGTGGGTGATGATGTGAAAGTGACTCTCTTCGGTTTTGCGCCGGGACAAGAATTGTCCGAGCACACCGCCTCGCAGCCGGCCATCCTTCACTTCCTGCAAGGTGATGCGGACCTGATGCTGGGCAACGACCGCATGGAAGCCCATGCCGGAACCTGGGCGCACATGCCACCGCATTTGCCGCACAGTATCAAAGCCCTAACGCCAGTCACCATGTTGCTTTATCTTCTGCACTCCAAAGAACCATAGCTTCTCAAAGGTGGTCTGGACTCCACCACCAAGACACCATCCCCTGAAGGGGACAAGCGGCACCAGGCAGCACTAAGGTTTTCTTGGTGTTTCTTGGTGTCTTCGTGCCTTGGTGGTTAATAATCAGGACTTTTCAGACAGGCTCTCAGAGAATGTTTGGGTGCTATAATCCGCCTCGATGGATGTCCTCGGCCAGATTCGACAATCGATCCGCGAGCATCAACTGATCTCGCACGGCGAGACGGTGATTGTCGGTGTATCCGGCGGCCCCGACTCGCTGTGCCTGCTCCACGCGCTGATCGCCCTGCGCGACATAAAAGACGGCATTCAGAATCTCGATCAACGGCCACTTCCGAGGTCGCCCACCTTTCGGTTGGGGCAACAGCGGCTTGATCACGTTGAACTCGGCTTCAGTCAGATCAGAGGGGTAGGCTTGTCGCTGTGTTGTCATGCGACAAGTTTACCACTTTGAAGACGCTCTCTTAGGGGAGATCGCGGCCGGCCTCAAACCCGGACGAGGGCGACGAGACGAGCGAACCCTGGCAATGAATTTGGGGTTGGCGCTAGACGATATGGCGATCGCCCCGGAGATTTATCGCCGCGCGAAGGAACGCGGCATCGGCACCTGGCTGCCTCTATAAACTAATTGCAGCGACCAAGCCGCCCATCGTGATCACTTTCCGGCTGCTGGCGCGCTCGCCGGAAATTTGCACCCCGCCCGGCGCGCAGCGCAAATACAGGTGTGAGCAACTCGCTGCGAGCCTGCAAGAAGATGCGATTGCCCTGCACGACCTGCGGTGCATTCTTGACAAAGGCAAACACCCGTAATAAACTTGGCTCACGGGCTTGAGGGGGAATTGGCACCGAAAGCGGCACCGATCAAGTTTCGGCCCCGTTCCAATGCTAACGCAAGCCCTTAATCGAAGTCCGATCCACCCGTTCGTCTCACAACTCAATACCCCTTGTACGCACTGTCAGTCTGAGCGCAGTGAAGAATCTGTCATAATGTGTAAGAATATTCCTCGCTTCACTCAGGGTGACACGCGATATGCACAAGGTAAGTGAATAACAACGCGGGTCGACCAGCGCTCGCAGTTCAGATGCATCATAACTACACCGCTGAAGGAGGTGGTCGATTCCTAACCTGATCGCATATCTTACAATCAGCCGGCGAGAAGTCGGGCTGGGACCCCGCGCGCTTCGCGCTATCGCCTGCTTGCCACACTGTGCTACTCCGACGAAGTCCTCAACTTTTTATGGGGGAGAGATAGAACATGAAGCACATCAAGTTGATCAGTGCGCTACTCGTGATCGCCGCCTTTGTGCTGTCGGCCTGCCAGGCTGGTCTTGCCGAGGTGACGATTCCGCCCGGCGAGCCTATCCACATCGCCTACTGGGGCGTCCTGTCCGGCGCGGATGCGACGCTCGGCGAGGACTCTAAACGCGGCGTCGAGATCGCGATCGATGATCGAGGCGGAAAACTGCTTGGGCGCGACATCCGCCTGACCACCGAAGACGCCTTGTGCACGCCAGAAGGTGGCGCGAATGCGGGCCAGAAACTGGCCGCCGACACCACCCTGGTGGGCTTGATCGGCTCGTCCTGCTCCGATGAGACCGTCGGCGGCATCAAGGCCATCACCGAGGCCGGCCTGACCACGATTTCGCCCTCCAACACCCGCCCGGCGCTCAGCGATCCCAACCGCGGGCCGGAGTATGCCGGCTACCTGCGCACCGCGCACAGCGATGCCTTCCAGGGCAGGGCCGTGGCCGAGTTCGTCTACAATGAACTGGGCCTGCGCACGGCGGCGACCATCCATGACGGCAGCGCCTACGCCGAGGCGTTGCAGCAGGTGTTCGTGGATAACTTCAAGCAGCTGGGCGGCACCGTCACCCTTCAAGAGGCCGTCTCCAAGGGCCAGACCGACATGAAGCCGGTGCTGACGAGCATCGCGGCGACCAATCCGGAAGTGATCTACTACCCGATCTTCGTCGCCGAGGGCGGCTTCATCACTGCGCAGTCGGCAGAAGTTCCCGGTCTCGAAAACGTGGTCAAGATCGGCTCCGACGGCATGTTCTCGCCCGACTTCATCAAGGGCGCTGGCCCGGCGGCAGGGAAGAATATGTATCTCTCTAGCCCCGACTTCACTGCCTTCCAGGCGGGTTACCAGGACTTCCTGGCCAAGCATACGGCGAAGTACGGCGGAAACCCGCTGAGCATTTTCCACGCGCACGCTTACGACGCGACGAACATCCTCTTCGCCGCGATCGAGAAGGTCGCCAAGACCGACCCGGATGGGACGATCCACATTCCGAAGCAGGCGCTGCGTGACGCGATCTACACCACCCAGGGCTACCGGGGTCTAACCGGCGTGTTGACCTGCGGCCAGTACGGTGACTGCGGCGCGCCGATCATCGCGGTGTATCAGGTGACCGATCGCGAGGTCGGCGGCGAGTGGCCGCCTGTAGCGCCCATCTGGCCGAAGAAGTAAGCACAGCGTTCGAGTCTAGCATACTTAGGAGCCGTCAAAGAATAAGTCCGCCTGTCACCCTGAGAATCCCACAGCGCCGGGTGGCGATAGGCTCGAAGAAAGAAACTTGCGCGCTGCGTGCCTGCGCGGCGATGAATTCGCCGCGCTACCCCGCTGCGCCCGATGAATCGGGCTAGTCGGATTCATCCGACGCTGT
>DATBWU010000024.1:0-9684 GCA_036514635.1 Anaerolineae bacterium
CCGCGCAACTCGGAGGGCCATTCCGCGTCCGCGCTCGGATCGGGCTTGCACCGTGGGTCCGACTCGCTGGCCGTCGCTGCGACGCGTACTCGTCCTCGTCGTCGTTTTTCGTTTCTCCAACTTGGGCGTAGGTATACCACAGGTTTATCCAAGATGTCAAGACCTATTTTCTGGTGATTACACGCAAGTTCGGATTAGCCACAGAGGCACGGAGACACAGAGAGCCTCGAACCTGCTTTTCTCCGTGCCTCCGTGTCTCTGTGGCAAGTCGTGAATAATCACCGGCTAATTTTCATGTGAATCTTCACCAAGTCGATCCAGGTCAGTTATGGGCAGATTTACGATTGACTGGCTCGGCCGGCCGTGTTACCTTACTAACAAGGATAACGTGCTCAAAATGGTCCCCGAAGTTTTACAGCGCGCTCGACGACCGAAGCTGATTCCGTCCATCCCCGTGGGGGAAGGTCGGTTTGTTGAGCTTGGGTAAGCAGCGCCTGCGCACGCGCAACCCGCCTAAACCGCAAAAGCCCTCCACCACGGAGGGCTTTTAATTTTCGATTGGGGATTGTGGATTGCGGATTGAAATCGACAATCTGAAATCCGAAATCATCTATCAGGAGATTCGCCGTGGCGAAGTCAAACGTCAAGAAGGTCGTGCTCGCTTATTCGGGTGGACTGGATACGTCGGTCATCGTGCCCTGGCTGCGCGAGAACTACGGCTGCGAAGTCGTCTGCTTCTGCGCCGACATCGGGCAGGGCGAGGAACTATCGGGTCTGCCGGCCAAGGCGGTCGCCAGCGGCGCGAGCAAATGCATTATCGAGGATTTGCGTGACGAATTCGCCCGCGATTATCTGTTTCGGCTGCTGCGATCGAGCGCGGTCTACGAGCGCAAGTACCTGCTGGGCACATCGATCGCCCGACCGCTGATCGCCAAGCACCAGGTGCGAATTGCCCAGGCTGAAGGAGCCGATGCGGTAGCGCACGGCTGCACGGGCAAGGGCAACGACCAGGTGCGCTTTGAACTTACCTACACCGCGCTCGACCCGCGCTTGAAAGTCATCGCACCGTGGCGCGAGTGGGACATTCGCTCGCGGCAGGATGCGCTGGCCTACGCTCGCGCGCACCACGTGCCGGTCACGGCGACCGAAAAGTCGATCTACAGCCGCGACCAAAACCTGTGGCACCTGTCGCACGAGGGCGGCCCGTTGGAAGACCCGTGGCTGGAGCCGGAAGAGTCGATGTACAAGTTGAGTGTATCGCCGGAGGCCGCGCCCGATGAGCCGCAGGTCATCGAGATCGACTTTGAGGCCGGATGCCCGGTGGCGATCGACGGGCAGCGTTACGCGCCGGCTCAACTCGTGGCGACGCTCAACAGCATCGGCGGCAAGCACGGCGTCGGGCGCGTCGATCTGGTCGAGAACCGGCTGGTCGGCATGAAGTCGCACGGCGTCTACGAGACGCCCGGCGGCACGATCCTGCTGGCGGCGCATCGCGAGCTGGAATCGATTACGCTCGACCGCGACACGCTGCACTACAAGGACGTGATCGCCCAGCGTTACGCGGAGCTGGTGTACTACGGCCAGTGGTTCACGCCGCTGCGCGAGGCGCTGGATGCATTCATCGACAAGACGCAGACGCACGTCACGGGCACGGCGCGCTTGAAGCTATACAAGGGCAACGCGATCCCGATCGGCCGGCGCAGCCCGCACAGTCTGTACCGCGAAGACTTCGCGACGTTTGGCGAGGAAGACGTCTACGACCAGCAAGACGCCGAAGGGTTTATCAAACTGTTCAGCCTGCCGCTCAAAGTGCGGGCGATGATGGACGTGGCCGGCGACGGGCGCTCGCGTTACGAGTCGCCGGACTATTCGCAATTCAAGAGGGACTGAGGATTGCTGATTGCGGATTGCGGATTGATCAATCAGCAATCCTCAATCCTCAATCTGAAATCTGAAATGACACTTTGGGGCGGACGATTCTCTGAAAGTCTGGATCCGTTGGCGGCGGAGTTCAACGCGTCGATCGCATTTGACCGGCGTCTGGCCGAGGTTGATGTGCGCGGATCGACGGCGTGGGCGCGTGCGCTGGCGCGGGCCGGCATCCTAACCGAGGTCGAAGCCGATCAGCTTTGCGACGGCTTGCGGCGGATCGGCGAGGAGATTGGCGCTCAGCGCTTCGTGTTTGCGCCGACCGACGAAGACATCCACACTGCCGCCGAGCGCCGCCTCGGCGAACTGGTCGGATCGGTGGCGGGCAAACTCCACACGGGCCGCAGCCGGAACGATCAGGTGGCGACGGATTTCCGGCTGTGGACGCTGGACGCGATCGATGCAGTCGATGCGCACCTGCATAACCTCCAGGGCGCGCTCGCCGCGCGCGCCGAAGCCGATTGGGGAGTTTTGCTGCCCGGCTACACTCATTTCCAACGCGCCCAGCCGATTCTGCTCAGCCATTGGTGGTTATCGCATTTCTGGCCGCTCGCACGTGATCGCGAGCGGCTTTTGCAACTGCGCGCCCGCACGGGGGTCATGCCGCTCGGTTCGGGCGCGCTGGCCGGGACGCCCTTTCCGATCGACCGCGAGCACCTGGCGCTCGATCTGGGTTTCGATGCCGTCTCGCCGAATAGCGTGGACGCCGTCTCCGACCGTGACTTCGCCGCCGAGTTTCTGTTCGTCGCGGCGCTGATCGGGGTTCACCTGTCGCGCCTGGCCGAAGCGCTGATCCTTTTTGCCACGAGCGAATTCGGGTTCATCGAACTCGCCGATGCGTTCTCCACCGGCTCCAGCCTGATGCCGCAGAAGAAGAACCCGGACGTGCTCGAATTGACGCGCGGCAAGGCCGGAACGTTGATCGGCCGCCTGGCCGGGCTTCTGGCGACGTTGAAAGGATTGCCGTCGGCCTACGACAAGGATTTGCAGGAAGACAAGCCGCCGGTCTTCGATGCCGCCGATACGCTCGCGCAGATGATTCCGGCGATGACCGGCGCGATCAAGAGCCTGAGCGCGCATGCCGATCGGATGGAGGCCGCGCTCGATCCGGCGATGCTGGCGACCGACCTGGCGGATTATCTCGTCGAGCGTGGCGTGCCCTTTCGCCAGGCGCACGCGCTGGTAGGCCGCGCTGTTCGTCGGGCGATCGATTTGGGCGTGCGGCTCGATCGGTTGCCGCTCGCCGACCTGAAGTCGATCAGCCCGGTCATCGGCGAGGATGTCGCCGCCGTCTTTGACGCTCAGGCGGCGGTCGCGCGGCGCAAGGTCACCGGCGGGACGGGGCACGCGGCGGTGAGGAAGCAACTGGAGCAGGTCAAGATGTATTTGTCGTCGCATCCACCGAAACTATGAAACGACAAGCGTGTCATGACTGCACGTGTGTCATGCGACACGTTTCTATGCGCGCAATCATCCTTTGCAGGAGGAACGTAATATGAATTCGAGTAACTGCCCTGAATGCGATGCCCAGATCGAGTTGGACAGCGTCGTGCAGGGTGAGATCGTCGTGTGCCCGGACTGCGGAACGGATCTGGAAGTCGTCAGTCTCGATCCGCTCAGCCTGGCGCTCGCGCCGATGGAACAGGAAGACTGGGGCGAGTGAATACGACTTTACCACTTGGAACCTTACCTGTGGAAACTTTGCTGTTTGTGCAACGATTGAACCACGGAGACGCGGAGGGCACAGAGGTTTGGCCGTTCAGTTTTCTCCGTGTCTCCGTGCCTCCGTGGTTTTATTCCGCATCGGGTTCCGGTTCATCCGGCTTGGGAGGTATGACATGAAGATAGGTGTGTTGCTGTCACGGGTGCGCGTCGAGGAGAAGTGGCTGCTTGAGGCGCTGGAGCAGCGCGGCCTGGAGCACGATCGCATCGACGATCGCGAAGCCATCTTCGATCTCGCGCACCCCGATGCGTGGCTTCAGTACGACGTAGTGCTTGAGCGCAGCGTGTCGTTCGCGCGAGGACTTTACGCGACGCAGGTGCTCAACTCGTGGGGCATCCCCACGGTCAACATGGCGCATGTCGCGGCGACGTGTGGCGACAAACTGGCGACGACCGCGGCGTTGGCTCACGCCGGAGTGCCGCAGCCGCGCGTGCGGATCGCCTTCACGCCCGAATCGGCACTCGCCGCGATCGAGGAGATCGGGTATCCGGTCGTGCTCAAGCCGGTGATCGGATCGTGGGGACGGCTGCTGTCGAAGATCAACGATCGCGATGCGGCGGAGGCCATCCTCGAACACAAAGAAACACTCGGCTCGTACCAGCACTCTATATTCTATATTCAAGAGTACATCGAGAAGCCGGGCCGCGACATTCGCGCGTTTGTCATCGGCGACCGGACTGTGTGCGCGATCTACCGGACCTCGCCGCACTGGATCACGAACACGGCGCGCGGCGGCAAGGGCGAGGTCTGTCCGGTGACGCCCGACCTGGACGCGATCTGCGTCGCGGCGGCGAACGCGGTCGGCGGCGGCGTGCTGGCGGTCGACGTTCTGGAGGACCCGGCGCGCGGCTACCTGATCAACGAGGTCAACCACACGATGGAATTCCACACGACGGTCCCGGTCACGGGCGTGGACATTCCGGGTTTGATCGTTGATTACACGGTGGCCGCTGCGCGCAACAGGCTCGGTTTTCAGATGCCGGCCATCTCGCCTGTGGCGCTGACCCAGTCAAATGGCAACGGGCGTCACGCGGTGGCTGCATGAGAGTTTCGATCGTCGGCGCGTCGGGTTACACGGGAGGAGAGCTGCTGCGCATTCTGTTGTTCCACCCACACGTGGAACTGGCGCAGGTGACCTCGGAGAGCCATGCGGGGGAGTACGTGTATCAGCAGCACCCCAACTTGAGGAAGCGCACCGCGCTCAAGTTCACTTCGCGTGACGCGCTCGAGCCGTGCGACGTGCTGTTCCTGGCGCTGCCGCACGGCGAGGCGCAGAAGCGAATTGACACTTACCTCACGCTCGCCCCTCGAATCGTCGATCTGTCGGCGGACTTCCGACTGAACGATCCGGCGCTGTACAAGAAGTGGTACGGCGCAGATCACGCCGCGCCGCAATACCTGGGCCGGTTTGTGTACGGCCTGCCCGAGCTTCAGCGCGAGGCGATGAAGACGGCGAAGCACATCAGCGGCGTGGGCTGCAACGCGACCGCGTCGATCCTGGCGCTGCTGCCACTCGTCAAGGCTGACTTGATCGATCACGACAATCCGATTGTTGTGGACGTGAAGACTGGCTCGTCGGAAGGCGGCGCGAGTGTGAACCCCGGCTCGCATCATCCCGAGAAGAGCCATTCGGTGCGCGCATACGCGCCGACCGGCCATCGGCATACGGCGGAGGTGATCCAGGAGTTGGGCTTGAGCAACGTGCACCTGAGCATGACTGCCGTCGATCTGGTGCGCGGCGTGCTGGCGGCGGCGCACGTCTTCGTCAAGCCGGGCACGACCGAGAAGGACTTGTGGAAAGCCTACCGGGCCGCATACAACGACGAGCCGTTCGTCCGGATCGTCAAGGACAAAACCGGTATTCATCGCGTACCCGATCCGAAAATCCTGGCCGGATCGAATTACGCCGACGTCGGCTTCGACCTCGATCCTGATTCGGGCCGCGTGGTCGCGCTGGCGGCGATCGACAACCTGATGAAGGGCGCGGCGGGCAGCGCAGTGCAGGCGATGAACGTCATGTGCGGGTTTGAGGAAACGGGTGGACTTGAGTTTCCAGGTCTCCATCCGGTTTGATTGATGATTGAAGATTTCTGATTGCTGATTGAACTGCTACAATCGGCAATCAACGATCATCAATTTGAAAGAGGGCGCATGGACGCGGAGGAGCTCAAGAAGCGCACGAAGCAGTTTGGTTTGCGCTGCATCAAAGTTGTGGAGACTCTTCCGAAGACGCGCACTGCCGATGTGCTGGGCAAGCAGTTGTTGCGCTCAGCAACTTCAGTTGGGGCTAACTATCGCTCTGCCTGCCGCGCGCAATCGAAGCGAGACTTCATCCACAAAGTTGCGATCTCAATTGAAGAAGCGGACGAATCGCTGTACTGGCTGGAGATGATGGTGGAAGCCGGCTTGACGCCGGAAAATCGTCTAGCCGATCTGATGAAAGAGGGCGACGAAATTGTGGCAATCCTGACGGCTTCCTCTCAAACAGCCAAGCGCAATTTGCGCAGGCACAATCATCAATCCGCAATCAGAAATCAACAATGATCGTCATCAAGATCGGTGGAACCAACGGAGTCAATCTAGATGCAGTCTGCGCCGACGTCGCCGCGCACGTCAAGGCCGGGCAGTCGCTGGTTGTCGTGCACGGTGGATCGGGCGAGACGAACGCCATTTCGGAGCAGTTGGGCCATCCGCCGCGCTTCGTCACCGCCGTGTCCGGCTTCATCAGCCGCTACACCGATCGCGCCACGCTCGAAATCTTTGCGATGGTCACGGCGGGCAAGATCAACACGCTGCTCGTCGAGCGATTGCAGAAGCTGGACGTGAACGCCTTCGGGTTGAGCGGCGTCGATGGGCGATTGATGCTGGCGAAACGCAAAGAGGCGATCCGCATCGTCGAGAACGGCAAGCAGCGCATCCTGCGCGACGATTACACCGGCAAGATCGAATCGGTCGACGGCGATTTGCTGAAGATGCTGCTGAACGCCGGCTACACGCCCGTCATCGCGCCGCTGGCGATCTCGCCGGAAGGCGACGCGCTCAACGTCGATGCCGATCGGGCTGCGGCGATGGTCGCCGGCGCGATACGGGCCGAACGGCTGATCATCTTGTCGAACGTGCCAGGGCTGATGCGCAACTTCCCTGACGAGAGCACGCTCATTCCACACATCGACAAAGCGAAGGTCGAGCAATCGCTGGAATTCGCCGAAGGCCGCATGAAGAAAAAAGTGCTCGGCGCGAGTGAGGCGCTGGCGTTAGGCGTGGGCCAGATTGTGTTCGCCGATGGCCGAGTGGAGTGCCCGGTGGCGAATGCGTTGGCCGGCAAAGGCACGGTCATTTCCTGAATTGATGATTGTGGATTGCGGATTGATGATTGAAGATTGTGGCTCTACCGGATCGAACGGGACGCTTCGCAGGAACCGCGAAGACGCCAAGCACGCCAAGTTTTCCGAATCTTCGCGCCCTTCGCGCCTTTGCGGTGAGGCTTTTTCCCGCCCAAGCCGGAAGAGCCAAGATTGTCAATCAGCAATCAGCAATCCACAATCATCAATCGTCAATCACCAATGAACATACAAGAACTTGAGTCTCAACACACCTCTGGCGTTTACACCAAGCGTCCCGTCGCGATTGTCCGGGGACAGGGTGTGCGCGTGTGGGACAGCGACGAAAACGAGTATATCGATTGCGTCGCCGGGCACGGCGCGGTCAACGTGGGCCACTGCAACCCGGCGGTGATCGACGCCATCACGACGCAGGCGCGCACGCTGATCACCTGCCCGGAGATGCTCTACAACGATCGACGCGCGGAGTTCATGGCGCGGCTGACCGCGTTGGCGAAGATGCCGCGCGTTTACCTGTGCAACTCCGGCACGGAGGCCGTCGAAGCCGCGCTCAAGTTCGCGCGGCTCGCCACGCAGCGAACCGAGATCGTCGCGGCGATGCGCGGCTTCCACGGGCGCACATTCGGCGCGTTGTCGGCGACGTGGGACAAGAAGTACCGCGAGCCGTTCGAGCCGTTGGTCCCCGGCTTCCGGCACGTCACGTACAACGACGTGGCCGCGCTCGAAGAGGCGATCACCGATCGGACGGCGGGCGTGATCCTGGAAGTGGTGCAGGGCGAAGGCGGCGTCCGTCCCGGCACGCCGGAGTTCCTGGGCGCGGCCCAACGGTTGTGCCGCGAGCGCGGCGCGATGTTGATCCTCGACGAAGTGCAGACGGGCTTCGGGCGGACGGGCAAGATGTTTGCCATGCAGCACTATGGACTCGAACCCGATTTGTTGTGCCTGGCGAAATCGATCGCGGGCGGTGTGCCGTTGGGCGCGACGTTGATCGGCGAGCGCATCGGCGAGCTGCCGGCACACGTGCACGGATCGACCTTTGGCGGAAATCCGCTGTCGTGCGCGGCCGGCCTGGCGGCAATCGACTACATCGAATCCCATCATCTGCCGGAGCACGCCGCCGAGGTGGGCGCGTGGTTCCTCAATCGGCTGCGCCAGATTGAATCGCCGCTCATCCGCGATGCCCGCGGGCTGGGCCTGATGATCGGCGTCGAGCTTAAGCAGAAAGTCGCACCGTACTTGCAGGCGCTGATGGCGCGGGGCGTGCTGGCGCTGCCCGCCGGGCTGACCGTCATGCGCTTCCTGCCGCCGCTGATCATCGAGCAGGACGACCTCGCGCGTGTGGCCGATAGGGTGGAAGAGGTCGTTACTCAACCTGTAAAGGAGGCAGTGATTGCGGATTGATTATTGATGATTGTCGATTGAAATCCTTCAATCCGCAATCCGCAATCAACAATGCAATGTCCCGATTCGCACAATACCATCCCCGCCCGCTCGAAATTGTCGACACGACGCTGCGTGACGGCCAGCAGACCTCGCTGCTGCACGATCACCACAAGTATTTCTTCACGCGGGCCGATAAGGAAGAAATCCTCCGCGCGCTGATCATCTACGGCGTGAAGTTCGTCGAGTTGTTCGCGCCGCTGGTTACTCCGCGCGAGCGTGACGACTACCTGGCGCTGCGCGCCGTGCGCGACGAGCTGATCACGCAGAAGGGCTACACTTTCCTGCTAGCGCACGTGCGCTGCCACCCGCGCGACGTGGAGAGCGCGATCGAGGCCGGGGCCGACGGGTTGAATTTCTACATCGGCACGTCGCCCGAATCGCGCCACTTCAACCACGGCAACGACCTCGATGCAATCGTCAAGAAAGTGGTGCCGCTGTTGGATGAGGTGCGGCGCAATTACCCAGACATGATTCTTCGCTTCAGCGGCGAAGATGCCTTTCGCACGCGGCCGGACGACTTGTTTCACGTGTACGATGCGGTTGTGCCCCACGTCGATCGGTTGGGCATGCCCGACACGGTCGGCGTGGCGACCCCGGCGAGCGTCGCGCGGCGCGTCTCGGCTCTGCGCGAGCGTTATCCCCACATCGATCTGGAAGGCCACTTCCACGACGATCGCGGCTTTGCGCTGGTCAATGCGCTGGAGGCGGTGCGTTGCGGCGTGCGCTACATCAACACGACGCTGCTGGGCATCGCCGAGCGGTCGGGCATCACCAGCATGACCGCGTTACTGTTCAACCTGTACATCGATCGCGAGTTCGACTGGCTGGAGGGCTATCACCTGCGCGGCTCGTATCCGATCAACGTATTGGCCGCCGACAAGTTGAAGATGCTGGTGCCACCCAAAGAACCGGTGAGCCTGACCAATCGCACGCACACGGCGGGTGTGCATCAGAGCGCGGTGCTCAACGACGCTTCCGTCTACGAAGCCCATCCGCTCGATCTGTTCGGCGTGTCGGAGTCCGAGATTCTGCTTGGCCCGCTGTCGGGCTGGAACGTCATCCACTACTTCCTCAAAGAAATCCGATACTACCAGCTCGACGACGAGACGGCCAAGCAGATCGCCGCCGTCTTCAAGGAACGGGTCTACCAACTGACGCCCGACGAATCGCCGGAGCAGGTGCTGATCGAGATCGCCGAAAAGGAATTCGGGCTGGCGCGGCTCGAATTGCCGCAGGCGGCGGTCACAC
>DATBWU010000025.1:0-3444 GCA_036514635.1 Anaerolineae bacterium
GACAGGTGCGCCGTGCCCAACTCGCGCTCGAACGGGCCGACGAACACATAGGTGATGCCCCACTCGCGCAAGAATGCTTCGCGCCAATCGTCGCCGGTCTCGGCCGCGTAGAACTTGGCGACGAGCGGACGCTTCGCTTCGAGGTGCACCGTCTCCGGGCCGTGGCCGATGAACACGCGCGCGCTCACCCGCGTGGGGAGATAGTTTCCGGTGGCATAAGCGCTCAGCACGACATCGGCATACGTTGCCCGCGCGCTCAACCAGTCCAGCGCGGCGATCTCGCCGCCGTCGCGGAACATCGGCGACTCGCGCACGACCGCGCGCAGCGATTGATCGAGCAGCAGCAGCCCGAACGTCGGCGTCGCCAGTAACAGAAGGCCGCTCAAGGCCCAGCGCTGCAACCCGCCTGACGTGTAGCGCGGGAAGCGCGTCAGCCAGCGCACCATGCGCGATCGGCGCGCGGCCGGCAGCACGATGCGCACCAACGTAACTGCCGCCAGAATCGACAGCGGAATCTGCCACGATTCGATCAGCCGGCGCTGCGCGCCGAACGGCGCGTACAGCAGCGGCGGCACAATGACGGCCCACCCCACCAGTCGTCTCCAGGATTCACCGCGCCTCCAGGCCCACCGCATCGAGAGCAGCGCCAGCCCGCCGATTAGCACATAGGCCGCCACGTAGTGCAGCGGGTGAGGAGATCGAATCTGGAGCTGGCTGTTCCAGGTAGCGAACACAGGGCTCGTCACGATGACGATCCAGGTATACACGGGCACGCTGGCCGCGATCAGACACGCGATCAACGTCCGCGAAACGAGAGCGCGATGGAGCCGGCGAAGAGACGCCGCTAGCGCGCTAAACATGATCGCATACACGACCAAAACGTAGAACGGCACAATCAACGCCATCGCCATCCAGCACGCCCCGGCCAACCATCCAACTGTCCCACCATCCCTTTCCCGCCACAACACGATCAACCCCAACAGCAAGAACGTCCGCGCCAGCGCGAGGTGCGGCATCGCGTACAACACTAGAAAGGTGAACCCTTCTGGAAGGATCAAGTCGAGCGGCGGGCTGCCCAACCAGTTTGGCCGACCGGACAGCATCAGCACCCAGCCCAGCCCGCCGGCAAACGTCGCCAGCCAGAACGCGATGCGGCGAATCGCCGTCGATCCGGTGAACGTGGCAATGAAACGGTACAAAGTGATCAGCAGCAGCGCGCCGAAGATCACGCGCGCCGCATGATAGGCCCACTCGAGCGGCAGGCCAATCCATGCCGCCAGCTTGCCGAGTATCAGATGAAACAGGTATAGCAACGCGCCCGCATGAGGCTCCGCTGTATACGGCAGATGAAACAGCCACTCGCCGCTTGCGCCCTGGCGCATCTTGGCGATATACGAATTGACATCCTCGACAGCGATCGTCGCGCCGCTGAAGACGCGGTCCGGCGTCGAGCGCGCCAGGCCGACGGCGTAGGGCAGGCTCGTCACGATCAGCGCGACGGCAATCCACGCCGCCACCCAGCGCCACTCCGAGCGATCGACTCGCCCTCGACTCGTCATCGCCCCCGCCTCCGAGCCAGCCAACCAGCCATCCAACCCACCATCAAACCACCCACCCCAATGCCACTCACCGCCACGGCGCTTTTCACCCCCATCGGATCATACACAAACTCCACGCGATGCTCGCCTTCCGGCAGATACACACCGCGCAGCACAGCATCGGTCGGGAGGACCGTCGTTGCCGCACCATCGATCGACGCGCGCCAGTCGTGAGCATAGACCTCGCTCAAGATCAGCAGGCCCGGCCCCCGCGCCGACACGACGATCCGATCCGGATCGTAGACATCCACTTGCGCCTCTCGTGCAGCCCCATTGACACTAAGCGCATACCCGCCTTCGACGACCGCCGCTTCGCGCGCATCGTGCGAGGTCAGCCACTCAATCGCCTGCGACTGGCTATCGGCCACGTCGACGCGGCTCACTATCCACGCTTGCGGCATCGCCCGGCGATTCTGGTACACAATCGCTCCGTCGATGCGGGCCACCTCGATCAGGTCGGGCTGCGCGATCGGGAAATGCGCCACGACGTATCGCACGCCGAGCAGGCCGAGCAGCATTGGATCGGGCACAACATCTTTCAGCCACGTGCGAATGTCCTCGTCTCGCTCCAATCCTTCAAAGGCAGGCAGCGTCACCGAGTAACCCCACTCGCCGAGGCCGGTCGCCGCCTGCATGAAGCGCGCCGTGCGCGCCAGTTGCATCGGATCGATCCCATCGGCCAGCCTCAATCCATACGCCTGCGCCACGTGCTGCGGCAGGCTATACGACGGCGAATACACTCGATAAGAAAAATCATTGCCGTGAGAGGCATCTCCGAATGCCGGCCGGATATACTCGGCAACCGCTCGCCCATCGTCGAATACCTCACCGCGCGGCACGACTCGATAGCGCCCCCACCCGACCCACATCAGATCGAGCGCGACGAGGACGAGCGCGGCGACGCCGAAGCGCGTGGGCGCAAGTCGCCCGCTCGATCGAAGCAACACCAGGGCAATGATCGCCGGCAGGAAAATCGCCAGGCCGATCAGGCTCGGGGCCACGCGTTCCACACCGGGCTGCCGGGTCGCGAGCGCGATCAGCGCACCGCCTGCGCCGAACAACAGCGCGAACCAGCCAACCATCCAACCAGCCAGCACCCATCTTCTCGCCGGCCTCCGTTCCGACGCCCACCTCATCATCGCATCTACGCCCATCCCACCGGCCAGCGCCATCGCGAAGGCGACCAGGAACCATGCCCGGCCTGGTACGCGCAGAAGCGACACACCCGGCAATCGATAGAGCACCTGGTAGACGGGTGTATTCGCGCCAAGCGCGGCGAAGACGCCGAGGACGATTAACACGAGCAACCACGTGGCTGCACGCCGCTGCTCGCGCCACATCGACCGAAGTCCGATCAGCCCCAACACCAGCACTGCCAACCCGACGTACGTCACCCCCTCCGGGTCGCCGCGATTCACCACCAGCACGCCCAACAGGTTGTCCAGCGGCAGTGAGTACAAACCGGCCTCGCCGGGTGACAGGCTCGCGCGGGTCGTCTCGCCTGCGAGCGTCAACGCGGGCAGCCACGTCGCCGCGCTGATAAGGGCGGCCACAAGGAGAATCGCGATAAAGCGTCCCGTGGTTTTTACGTAACACATGATACGTGTTGCGCGTTGCGTGCTGCGTTCCTCGGCAGGGGCGAACAGCACGTACGCTGCGACGGCCAATCCGGCATACGTCGCCGCGCGCAGATCGGCCAACGCGCACATACCCAGCGCCGCGCCCGATAAAATCGGACTGCGGCGCGCGGCCCACACGGCCAGCGGAATCCACGCCCAGGCCTCGACCAGCGTGATGTGCCCTGCACCGGCGTGTCCGATCGCGCGAGGGGCGATGGCGTACGCCA
>DATBWU010000026.1:0-14462 GCA_036514635.1 Anaerolineae bacterium
GCCGATGAACTCGGCGGGCTACACCCCAGCGTCGGATGAATCCGACTAGCCCGATTCATCGGGCGCAGCGGAGTAGCGCAGCGAATTCATCGCCGCGCGGACACGCCGCGCCAGTTTCTGTCTTCAAGCATATCGCCACCCAGCGATGTGGAACTCTCAGAATGACAATCTGCGGAGTTATTTCTTGACAAGCCCTAAGACGCGAAGACACCAAGCAGTCTGCGCCTCTTGGTGCCTTCGTGGTTAGAAGCAATCCAGGTTCGGGATGCGGCTACTTGTTCAAGTTCGAAAAGCGGGGCCTCCGAGGCGTGTTCGATCTGCGAAAGCGGCTGAACACGCCGACAACGCGACGCTTGAGGCCGGCCCCCCACAGCCGCAGGTGCGTCTGCCGCCACGTCAGACGCGCCCGATTCGCACCACTCTCGTCCCGACCGAATGTCTCGCGCACAAAATCGCCGGTGATGGCACTGATCTCGTTTCGGCTACCCGGCGCGGCCCGCGCAAGCAATTCGGCCTGCTCGAATGGCGTCTGGTGCGCGCCCACATCGACGCGCAGCCAACGCGCCAGCCGCACCAAGCGCGCGTAGGCCCAGCGCGTGCCGCGCAATCCCTTGAGGCCGCGATTCTCCACGACGTAGATCGTGCCGATCGCAACCACGGTGCCGATCACCAGGAGGCCGGCCAGCATGAACGCGCTGCGCGGCAGGGCCTGCCCCAAGACATCGGACAGGCTGCCGTTCCCAAGTTTATCTTCAGCACCCTCCAGCTGCCTGAGATCGTCGATGTTCATCACACTGGGTGTGGGCGGTGGGGCCGGATCGGACTGAGCCTGACTGGTATCCGACACAGGCCGGCTGACGAGTGGCTGAACTGCCGTCGGCTCGAACTCGATCCAGCCATAGTTGGGGAAGAAGACCTCCACCCACATGTGCGCGTTGCGCTCGCGGACGCGATACACATCGCCGGAAGGCAGGTACTCGCCGCGAGCGTAGCCCACGACCACACGGGCCGGGATGCCCAGCGATCGCGCCATCGTCACCATCGCCGAGGCATAATAATCACAATACCCCGCCTGCGAGACAAACAGCACGTAATCCACCCCATCCTGGCCCAGATCCGGCCCGGCGATTTTCTCATTGTAGGTGATGTTCTGGCGCAGCCAGCGCTCGAGCGCAGTAGCCTGATCGAAGGGGGTGGTCGCGCCCGCATCCGCCGCGATTTGCTGCGCCAGTTCCTTCACGCGCTGCGGGAAGTTGTCAGGCAGTTGCAGATAGCGTTTCCTGATCCAATCGGGATAATCAGCGCCTGCCGCGCGCAGTTTGTCGACATCAGCGATCGAGACAGCCGAGACGGCTTCGTAATTGTCCCCGGCACGCAGCAAGTCATGGCTGGTGACAAAGGATGGGTCGACGAAGACTTGAGCGCCCTGCGCGCCTGTCGCGCCGCTGGAAGTGATCAGTTGAGCGTCGGCCTCTCCGTCGCGGCTGAAATACACCGGCTGCGAGGTGGCGATGAGCAGCGACGTGAGTGGAAAGTAGAAGGTGATGGCCTGCCGGACATTCGAGCGCATCTGGTAAGGTGTCACCAGCGGGTCCGACTTCGCGGCGAAGGGGAATGTTTGGCTATCGGAGCTGATCCAGCCGTTACTGGTATAAGTGTCGTACGCGCCCGCGCGCCAGTAACGCGCCAACGCATTCGCGTTGTCTTCAGATTTGTAAACGTACACATCCATCAGCACCGTATCGCCCAGCTGGCGCGGGCCGCCGAAGCCGAGCGCCCGGCCAAACGGATTCGTCAACACCGGCCCTTGTCCTTCCAGTGACGAGAACAGCCGATTGAAACTATCTTCGATCGAGCGAATGGGCCGGCTGAGCAACCGCCACAGGTCTTCCGACGGCGGCATTGGCGCAATCTCAGGGACGACCCAAGCCACCGCCACGGCGACCAGAGTGACGATCGACCCGCCGCGCACGAACGATCCGCGCACGTCCGCATCGAAACCCACCCGCGAGCGCCGCCATTCCCGCTCGCGCAGCATGTAGTGAACCCGCGCTAAATACAGCAGGGCGAAGACGAAGTACAGATACAAGAAGATGGACAACTGCATCCTGCCGCCGTAGTAGTACAGGTTCACCAGGATGACCAGTCCGGACGGCAGCACCACGCGCAATACCTTCGTCAGGCGGAAGGTGTACCACGCGGCGAGGTAGCCCAACAGCCAGAACACCGTCAGCAGCGAGAGCAGGAAGATAAAGTTGTCCTTGCCGACACCGGTCTGCAGCAACAACCAGATCCACTCGCCGACGTGCTGGCCGAAGGCCAAGATCCTCGCACCCAACTCATCGATGCCAACAGCACGAGGCAGATATTCAATAGACACAAAGGCGACCCAGACCGCGCCGTAGCCGAGGGCCAGCAGGTGTGCCCAACGAGAGCGGAACGAGCTGCGCGCCACCAGCACACCCAGCGCCAATCCGGCCAACGCGGTTGGGAGAAGCATATCCAGGCCAGGAGCCCAATCCGATGAGGCGACTGTGAACGCCGGCACCATCACGATCAGAGCCAGCAACAAAATTGTCCCGGAATCGGTCTTCGATTTCTCTTGCGCCATACGTGCCCCCATTCTCATCTAATAATGCCATTAAGAATACGCACAACTCTTGCAGTAGGTTCACGATACACCCAGATGAGTATATCTGCCCCGGCGGGCGGGGTCAATCGAGAGGATCAGGGGGTGTTAGCCGACATTGTTTGACATCCCCCAGTGACGATGTTATGATTCCGCGCGCTTTGGCCGAGTCGGGACTCAACGATTGAGGAGCGACGATGAATTGGCTGGCGGGCGTGCCAGAAGTCCGACGCAGGCGGTATCTGATTCTGATCGGCATCATCGTCCTCGCCGGGTTTTGCTATTGCGCCGGTCTCGTCACGTTGCTCTTCGCTTCATCGAACCAGGTGATCGTCCTGACGCCAACCCCAACCGCCACCCCTACGGCCACCCCTCCGGGCGAGACTCCCTCGCCCTCCCATACGCTGCCACCCACGCCGACGCAGTTCAACACGCCGACTTTCACACCCACTCCGACGGCATCGACAACCCCAACCCCGACGCCGACGCTAACGCCTACGCCCTCGCCGACGGAAACGGCCACGGCCTCGCCGACCGAGGCGTTCACATTTACACCAACCGCAACGGTGACTGAGCCGCCGACGGATACATTCACGCCAACGCCCACCGATACGCCTACGCCATCGCCGACGACGCCAATCGACACGGATACCCCAACACCTACACCCACCGACACGGAGACACCGACACCGACGGCGACCAGTCCTTAGCAGAAAACGTGACCGGCACTTCCGCAGGCCCTCGCAGCGCAGTGAGCGAAGGGATGAAAGTGCCGGTCACGTTCATTTCTCCTTACGCTTTCGGAATCAACCTCATCTCCTCCAGTTTGGCGATCACTTTCGCCGCGCTCTGCTCCGGCGTCTCGCGACCGTCCGAGTAGCAGGTCACTTCGGGGTGGAGCGGCGGCTCGTATGGATCGTCGACGCCGGTGAAGTTCTTGATCTCGCCGGCCAGCGCCTTCTTGTATAGCCCCTTCACGTCGCGTTCCGCCAACACCTCGATCGGAGCATGCACATACACTTCGACAAAGTGCGGAATCCTGGCACGGATCTCGTCGCGGATGTCACGGTACGGCGAGATGGCCGCCGCGATGGCGGACACGCCGTTGCGACTCAGCACCTCGCACACCCAACCGATGCGGCGAATGTTAGTGTCGCGATCTTCTTTGCTGAAGCCCAGCCCTTTCGACAGGTGTGTGCGGACGACATCGCCGTCCAACACCTCGACCTTCCCTCCGCGCCGCCGCAATTCCTTCTCGACGAGGCTTGAAAGGGTCGACTTGCCCGCGCCCGACAGGCCGGTGAACCAAATCGTGAATCCGGGGTAGTAATGGTTGTCTGTCATGAAGCGGAGTCTCTTCTACGGCGGAGACGAAGGACTAACGACGAATGACGAAATCCCTTTGTCATTCGTCCCTCGTCATTCGTCCTTCGCCTTCGTCATTCGTCCTGCATCGCATCACGGCGTAATCACCTTTCCACGCATGCCGCGCGGCACGGGTAAGCCCATCAGGTCGAGGATCGTCGGGGCCACGTCCATGATCTCCAGGTCGATCAATTCCTTGCCGCCCCAGCTCCGCTTCGGATCAGACATGATGAAGATGCCGTCCCGCGCGTGATTGGCGTCATCCGGGCCGGTGTCGTTCTCGAAGGTGTGGATGCCGCCGTGCCCGAACGATCCGACGCCGCGCCAATACAGGTCGCCGAAGTACACGATCAGATCGGGCGCGATGTTCTTGACTTCGACATACACGTCTTCCGGCTTAAACGCAATCGTCGGGAGTGGGTTGCCTTTATCGTCGGGAATCGCCTCGATGCGCTGCTTGAGCATGTCGCGCTCGCGCTCGTAGTCCTGCGGCTTGATGATGCCCTGCGGCTCGCGGCCCTCCACGTTCATGAAGATGCGAGCGTAATAGCCGCCCGAGCCCCACGCCTTCGTCTTGCTCCAATCGACTTCGACCTTCTCGAACGGGACGATGCCCTTCTCCGGCGGGCGCTTGAGCGTGAGATACCCTTCGCGCAGCAGCCACTCGTTGATGGCGACGCCGCCGTCCATGCGCTTCGCGCCGTGATCCGACACGACCAGCACGACCGTGTCGTCGGGCAACAGGTCGAGCATCTCGCCGATGCCCCGATCGATCGCGTGGTAATACTCGCGGATCGAATCGACGAGCTTGTTGCCCGGCTCGTAGCGCCAGTGCTGCGGATCGGTGAATGACCAGAAGCCGTGATTGATTCGATCGGTGCCCATCTCGACGAACATGAAGAAGTCCCACGGCTTCTCCACGATCATGTGCTTGACCACGGTGAAGCGCGCTTCGGTCATGTCGTAGATCTGCTTGAGCAGGAACTCCTTGTCTTCGGTGCGGAACTGCGGCACGTCGACGTAGTATTCGGGAACCCACTTGGCGATCTCGTCCTTCAGGCCGGCGGGGTGCGTGTAGTTGCTCTTGGTGCTGGGCGTCAGGAAACACGCCACCAGGTTACCGTTGACGGGACGGGGTGGATACGTGCCCGGCACGCCGACGACGTTGACGTGTTTGCCCGCGCGGCTGAGGATGTCCCACACGCGATCTTCTTTCACGGCGCTGCCGGTGGCGATGGACATTTTGTCGTACGAGCGATCGGCGCGATTGCGGAAGCCGTAGATGCCCAACTGGCCGGGGTCCTTGCTGGCCGTCATCACGCTCCACGCCGGCACGGTGATGCACGGCACACACGATCGGAGTTTACCGTACACGCCGTTGCTCATCAGTTTGTTGAGGTTGGGCAGCTCGTTGCGCCAGGCCTCGAAGACGTGCTCCGGCGGCGCGCAGTCGAGGCCGATGACGAATACCTTGCGCCCTCCCCAGGTGGGAGTGACATGCTCGATGACTTCTTTCACGTCGCGACCCTCCCGCTTAGCCTTCAGGCCCTCAATCAGGACGCGCGAGACTTCGGGCCGGGTAAACTCAGGCGGCAGCGGCTCGCCGGCTTCCAGGCGGCGGCGAACTTCCGTGCCGCTGAACACGAGATGATAGGACGAATCGTGCGGGCACGTCTTAGCGCTGACGATCGCGCCGCACTTCTTGCAATAAAAAGTATTCTCAAAGAACAGCGGCATGATGCCGAGTTCTTCATACGTGAAGTTGTCGAAGATCTTCTGCGCATCGTACGTGCCGTAATAGTTGCCCACGCCGGCATGATCGCGCCCGACGATGAAGTGTGTGCAGCCGTAGTTCTTGCGGCACAGTGCATGGAAGATCGCCTCGCGCGGGCCGGCGTAGCGCATCGCCGCCGGGAACACGCCCAGGATGACACGATCGGGCGGATAGTAATCGCGCAGCAGGCTCTGGTACGACGCCATGCGCACGTCGGCGGGGATGTCATCGGCCTTCGTCTCGCCGACCAGCGGGTGCAGCAACAAGCCGTCGACGATCTCCAGCGCAGTCTTCTGAATGTACTCGTGACTGCGATGCACAGGGTTGCGCGTCTGGAAACCGACGACCGTCTTCCAGCCGCGCCGCTCGAACATGCGCCGGGTTTCGGCCGGCGTGTGGCGAAACTGGATGAACTCGCGGTGGCCGGGGAACTGTAGCGGCTGAACCGGGCCGCCGAGATAGACATCACCCTGTTGGTACAGGCGGGCGACGCCCGGATGCTTCTCCTCCTCGGTGCGGAAGACGCTGCGCGCCTCGCGCCGCTTGTCGTAGTCGAATTTCTCCACGACGGTCATCGTCGCCAGGATGCGGCCGCCCGGCTCGATCAAGGCGATCTCTTCGCCTTCACGAATAGTGGTGGCCTGTTCGCGTGTCACGGGCAACGTGATCGGGATGCTCCACACCGATCCGTCGGCCAGGCGCATCTCGTCGACCACGCGCTCGTAGTCTTTGCGAATCAGGAACCCGGTCAGCGGCGCGAGCGCGCCGGCGCTGAACAGTTCGACATCGCTTGTTGAAACAGGGGAGAGCACGACCGATTTGAGTGTCTTGGCTCGTCGCAGCAGCGCGTCGAGGTCTTGCGGAGGGGGGAAAGAGGGTACGTCAGGCATGACTTCTTTTCAATGCACCTTTCTAAAAGTGGAAATCCGAGCGCGGCGTGCCGCGCCCAAGCGGGCGCATTCTACCAGTAGAGTCATTCGCCGTCAACGGTCACCGCCTGGTGATTACACACAAGCGATATAACCACGGAGACACGGAGTCCACGGAGATTTCAAGAGGCTTTTCTCCGTGCCTCTGTGCCTCTGTGGTGAGATGTGAATAATCACCGATCATCGCAACTGCTCCGCCAGCGCCGCCGGATCGGTCACCGGCATCTGGCAGGCGAAGTGCTGGCAGACGAACGCCGTGGCTTTGCCGCCGATTTGCTCTCGATGGTCGAGGAGGGGAATTGGAGCTTCGTCGCCCGGCCGCTTGAGCGCGGCGACCTGGTGGGGTCGAAAGCCGTTGAAGATCACTTCGAGCATCGCCTGCGTGTCGGGCAAATTGGGATCGCCGACGATGGCGATCTCCTTCGGGCTGCCGGCGGCAAACTCGTAAGCGACCAGCCACTGCCCAAACGCGGTGGGATATTGCTGGAACGCGCTTTGCAGGCCGCGCAACAATTTTTCCGCGATGTCGGTGTAACGCGCGTCGCCGGTGTACGCACCCAACTTCAGCAGCACCGTGGCAGCCATCGCGTTGCCGGACGGCACGGCGTTATCCTGTAACTCGCGCGGGCGGACGATCAGCGCTTCGTGGTCGTCGCTCGTGTCGAAGAACGTGCCGTCGGGCGCGGCGAAGTGAGCCAGCATCGCATCGGCGAGTTCGCGCGCCGCGACAAACCATTGCGCATCGAACGTGGCCTGGTACAGCTCGAGCAAGCCTTCGATCAGGTGCGTGTAATCCTCCAGGTAGCCGTTGAGCCTGGCTCCACTGCCCTCTTTCCACGAGCGCAGCACGCGGCCTTCAGGTGTGCGAAGAGCGCGCAAAACGAATTCAGCATTGCGGACGGCGACCTGCCGATAATCGTCGCGCTTCAGCACGCGGGCGGCTTCGGCGAAGGCGGCGAGCATCAGGCCGTTCCACGCCGTCAACACCTTCTCATCGCGGCCCGGCCTAACGCGCTTCTCGCGCGCCTCGAACACCTTGCGCTTCGCCTCGATCAAAACAGTAGCCAGTTGGTCAGTGGTCAGCCCGTTGGCCTCCGCCACTTCAGCCGGCTCACGAACGATGCTCAAGGCAGTGTGACCTTCAAAGTTGCCGGCCTGCGTCACGCCGAAGACATCGTTGAACAGGACTGCCTCATCGCCGAGGACATTCCAAACCTCATCCGGTGTCCAGATAAAGAACTTGCCTTCCTCGCCTTCCGAGTCGGCGTCTTGCGTGCTGTAGAAACCTCCGGCAGGATGCGTCATCTCACGCGCGACATAGTCGAGAGTCTCGACCGCGATGCGCTTGTAGAGCGGATCGCCGCTCAACTGCCAGGCGTGCAGATAGGCGCGCGATAGTTGGCTGTTGTCGTATAGCATCTTCTCGAAGTGCGGGATCAACCAGTGCGCGTCGGTCGAATAGCGGTGGAACCCGCCGCCGATCTGATCGTAAACGCCGCCGTACGCCATCTGGGTCAACGTCTTGCGGGCGATGCGTAGCGAGTACTCGTCGCGCCGGCGTGCGTGATAGTGCAACAAGAATTCGATTGTCATCGGCTGCGGGAACTTGGGCGCACGCCCCCACCCGCCATTCTGCCAATCGAACTGTGCGCCGATGACCTGCACCACCACGTCCGGTAGGTCTGGATTGAGCGGTTGATCGGCTTCGCCCAGCAGGTTGGTGTCCTGCCGCAAATGGTCGAGCATACCCGACGTCGTGCGCTGAAGGTCGTCGGGCTGGCGCTGCCACACCTCTGCAAGCGACAGCAGCACCTGTTGGAACGACGGCAGGCCGTGGCGTGGCGCGTTGGGGAAGTAGGTTCCAGCGTAGAACGGTACGCCATCGGGCGTGAGCCACACGCTCATCGGCCAGCCGCCGCTGCCCGTCATGGCTACGACGGCTTGCATGTAGATCGCGTCGAGGTCGGGGCGTTCTTCGCGATCGACTTTGACGTTGACGAAGTGCTCGTTCAGGATAGCCGCCGTCCCGGGGTTCTCGAACGACTCGTGCGCCATGACGTGGCACCAATGACAGGCGGCGTAACCGATGCTGAGGAAGATCGGCTTGTTCTCCACACGCGCCTTCTTCAGCGCCGCCTCGCCCCAGGGATGCCAGTCCACCGGGTTGTTCGCGTGTTGAACCAGGTAGGGGCTGGATTCGTTGGCTAAACGGTTAGGCATCACGCTTCCTTCGACGAAAGACGAACGACGAAAGTACATCTCCGTCTTTGGTCATTCGTCTTTCGTCAGCTCGCTCACCAGGTCATCGAAGTCCAACGGTTCGACAACCATGCGCAGTTCGCCGTTCGTATCGCGCGGCCACTCGGAAGGGTCACGGTCGCAGTAGATCTCGATGCCATTGTAGTCGGGGTCGTGCAGGTAGATCGCCTCGCTCACGCCGTGATCGGCCGCGCCGTCGATCGGCACACCCCTATCGATCAATCGCTTCAGCGCGCGGGCGAGTTCGCGCCGGTTCGGATACAGGATCGCAAAGTGATACAACCCCGTCGTTCCGGGCGGCGGCGGCGACCCGCCGCGGCTGTCCCACGTGTTGAGGCCGATGTGGTGATGGTAGCCGCCCGCAGACAGAAACGCGGCGCTCTGGCCCAGCTGCTGCTGCACTTCAAAGCCGAATGCGTCGCGGTAGAACTTCACCGCGCGATCGAGGTCGCTCACCTTCAAATGGACGTGGCCGATTCGCGTCTGGGGATGAATAGACATGTCGCTCAAGTAGTTACCTCGCAAAAAGATTTCACCGCAGTAACTGCTCACGGGTCTGGGTTTCCGTTCGCCGGACGATGAATCGTCCGGCTCAATCACACGCAAGCCGGGTAAACCCGGCTAACCGGCGCCAGTCGGCTGAAGCCGACTGGCATGATTTCAGCCGGAGAATTCATTCTCCGGCGACGAGGCGTGAGCAGTTACGTCCGGGTTAGGTCAAATGGGCTAGAATTTCCGCGCTCGGCTTCGGTTAATTATATCGCGTTCGCGCACTTCTCCCCGCCATCGCCTGCAGCAGCACCCGCACAGTTACGCGCCGCAATTCATCCGAAAGCAACGCGCAACTCGACTAAAGAATCGCTAACGCATCCACCTCAACGCAAACGTTCACCAAACTCAATCTCATCTCACGCCAACCCATCTTTTGATAGCATTGGCGCAATAGCTCAATCACCTCGGATCGGTCGTCTGTGGCGTTCCGCAACCGCCTGTTAGCGATATGCGATATGGCGAGGCGCAACAGCCAGGGTGACAGCGAAGAGCGGACGGGAGCGCGCCCAATGAATCCAAGCCCGACCTTGAAGACCGACATCTCCGACCGAGTTCGGCAAGTCATGGCGATCACGCTGACCGGCTTTGAAGATAGCCTGCGGCGACATACCCCGGCGAGCGCCTATCGTGACTTTCAGCTATGGGCCATCTCCGTGGACAACCCCCGGCGAGATATTGTCTTGCAGGTCATGGGGATCACCCAACTCGTCAAACTGACCGTCGTTTTGCTTGACGGCCTCGTAGATGCTCAGGACTGGCGGCAGCTGGCAGATTACAGCGTCACTATGAACATATATCAGCTCTACGAGATCGTCTCGGACAATCTGGCGATCGGCGTGGCGGGTTCGCGACAGGGAGATACGACGCAGGTGCTGCGCGGCATCCTCCTGCGCGCTTTCAATCAGGCCATGATCGCGCGATTGAACGGCGACCCCCGACCGGCAGCCCAATTGCTCGCGCCGCTGCAATCCACAGCGCGGCGGATTTCGGTTTTCGACCAGAGCCTGAACCGGGACAAGCACCTGACCTGCGCCGAGGCTTATCTGATCATGCGCAACGAACTGGCCTTGAGCGACCTGGAGTACGAAGTATGGCCGGCCCTGGTGGCGAACATCGAAGCGTGCGTCGACCTGGCGCAGTCGCTGCGCACAAGCCAGTCGGGCGAGCTGCTGCGCACAGGATTGATTAGCCGTTACGGGGCCGTCAACCGGTTATTGGAAATGCGGTGCATGTCGTTGCCGCAACTGGTCAGCGCCAGCGCCGACGCCATACTCGTCGCGCCGACGCTGGCGTATTACATCGCCGTGCTGGCCGAAGTCATCCAGCCGCTGGAGTGCTTTTCTTGTGTGATCGCGGATGGCGCCCTGGCCGGGGCGCTGTACGATGCCTCGGTGCTCGTCCGGCTGCTGAATGACCTGGGCACCGGGTTGGTGATGCTGGCGGCTTATGAGCGAGCTGCGCTTCACGACAAGCTGATGGCGTACTATCGAGAGTGCCCTACCGCGCGCACGCTGGCAGACTTACTGTTGAGCGTGAACGAGGGCGAGGAGCTGTTCACCCGCCTCCGCAAAGACATCTTGTTCGGCGAGTTTAACGTGTGCCTCAACGGCCTGGCTCGCGTTCGACTCACGCCGGAAGTTCTGCTGGCGTTTAGCCACAACCTGGCCTATTTTTCACAGATCTATGCACGGCGTCGGACCGCCCTCCAGGAGATCTCTGCCGTCATCAGCGAGCGCCTGGGCGACGAGCGGGTGAGCACACTGATTCTCCGCTTCGTTGAATTCCACGAGCAGCTATATAGCAACTCATTCCACATATCTGCCGGCGAGTATGCCATCTGAAACGAGGGGCGCATAGCGCCCTAAGATTAAGGTAAGGTCATCGACACCACAGGAGACACATCATGTTACATCACCGCAAAATCCTCCGGTCCGTTTTGAGCATCATGTTGCTACTCTCCGTCGCAAGTGTGGCCGTAGCGAGCAGCGGAGGTGTTACCTTTCAGGACATCGCGGCCGGCGGCGGCGCGGGCATCACATATCATCGCGTCGAATCTCCAAGCGACGCCCTTTTTGACGCGCTCAAGCAGCAGCCGGTATACACGTTCAATGACCTGGCCATCACTCCGTTCACCCCCCGAGGCGCGCCAGGCGTGGCGCTTCTCGACTTCGACCGAGACGATGACCTGGACATCTATGTGACCAACGGCCCGGGCGCGAACAACAGCCTGTACTCCAACCAGTTGAAGGAAACGGGTCAGGTCACGTTCGTGGATGTCGCCGCCGCAGCCGGGGTCGGTGCCCTCGATCAGGACAGCACCGGTGTGTGCTTCGGCGACATCGACAACGATGGCGACGAAGACCTGTACGTCCTGGGCAACAACGAGCCAAACCGGCTCTTCGAGAACCAGGGCAACGACACGTTCACCGACATCACGCTGCCAAGCGGGACCGGCGGCGGCCAGCGAACGTCTTCGTCGTGCGCGATGGGCGATGCCAATGGGGACGGCTTGCTGGATATCGTTGTTGCCAACACCTATAACAATTGGAACCACCTGTTGCCCTACTTCGGGATGCCTTTCGTCCTCAATGAGCACAACCAACTCTTCCTGAATTCGGGCGGCAACGTATTCGTCGACGCCAGCGCCGCTTCCGGCCTCGAAAGTCTGGCCGGCCTTCCACCGGAGTTCGCCGGGGCCGCTGGCATCACCTGGGCGATTGCAATGGTTGATTACGACCTGGATGGTGACGTCGACGTGATTGCCGCGGACGACGAGACACTGCTGTTCGTCGGGGGTGACCAGCACCATGGTTTCATCCGCATCTTTCAGAACGACGGCACGGGGCACTTCACCGACGTGACCTTTGCAGCAAACATGAACCGGGTGGGCCAGTGGACTGGTCTGTCCTTCGGGGATGTGAACTGCGATGGGCACATGGACATCTTTGGCTCGAACGCGGGCGACTATGGACTGACACCCCTCGCGCCGTTGTTTCAGTACCAGCTGGGGACCTTGACATCTCGATGGTTCTTGGGACAGCCTGACGGAACCTTCACCGATCCTGGCGTGGGCGCGCTGATTGCCATGCCCTTCGGCTGGGGCACGTCGATGACCGATTACGACAACGATGGCGACACAGACATCATTTACTATGGCGGTTCGGATGCCGGCCCGTATGTCGAGGCCTCCAACCCGGGTGCCATTCTGCAAAACCAAAACTGCTCTGCTACGTTCCGCCGCGATGCCGCCGCACTTGCCGGCTCGGCCAACCACACCCGCCGCACGGTGCAGGGTCTGGCTGTCGGCGACGTGAATAACGACGGTTTCGTGGACATCGTTTCGGTGTCCAATTTTGACAAGCCGGAACCCATACCTCTCGTACCCTTCCCTGTAGCCTACGGGTCGCCGTTTGACGCCGACGCCAGGTACGTTCCCACCTTCCTGCCCACCGAGATACCCGGTGTATTCGTCTGGAGCGGGATCGAGTTCCCCGATGGCAGCCTGGCTGTCGAGGCCAACAGCGGTGACAATGACAACAATTGGGTGACCGTGAACGTGCTGGGCACCGCTGGCGTCACTTCGGGCGGGCGGGTCAACCGGGACGGCATTGGCGCGGTGGTCAAGTTTACGCCTAAGCATGGCGCGACAGTCATACAGCCCATTCTGGGTGGGTCGAGCCACGCGTCACAGGATAGTTTGACGGCCAACTTCGGTCTAGGCAACGCCAAGAAGGGCACCGTTGAGGTGTTGTGGCCTGGTGGTGTGCGCAACCGCCTCTACGACGTTCACAAGTTTGAGCGGGTAGTCTTCCCGGAGATTCCCTGCAGCTTCGATGGCGACTGGGCCAGGCCACGTGACTATGTGTCCTGCGTGAGAACCTCGCTGGACGAACTGGTGGAGGCTGGTGTGTTGAATCGTGTCGAACGCGCTCGCTTCTTCGTCAGCGCCCTGTTGGCGTTCTATGATCATTAACCGGACCAAGCGCTGGCAAGCGCACAGACTCGATATGTTGCATCTCGAACAATAGAGGCTTTGGCATGATTGCTCCTACCTCCCATTCATCGACTGAGACCACTCAGATGCGCGCCGCGTACCGGATCAGCATCCTGTTCCTCATCGCGAACGCTCTGGGCGTGCTTGTGTTCATTTACGCGCTGACTCAGAGCTGGAGCTGGCAGCTGTTCGCCATGACGGGAGTAAGTACGGCGATGGGTGCAGTCGGTGCCGTCGGTGCCTGGCTCAGTCGGCGTGGACGCCACCAGTTGGGTGCCACACTCGTGATCGGTGTGACTCTGCTTGGGTTGTTGATCTCCCCACTGCTCATCGCGGGCTTCGGACTGGTGGGAGGCTTGGGCGTAACCCTCATGGCGCTGGCGGTGGCAACCCAGACACTGCCGCAAAAGAGTGTCAACCGGGTGCTCGGCATCAGTGTTGGCGCAGGGCTGCTGGCAAGTTTACTGGACCTGTTGTCACCGTCCAGCCAGCTCGGCATCCCAGCACTCCAAGTCTTCATCACGTTTCTGGCCGGCGCGTTGGTTCTGGCCTACGTGGCGCTGATCGTGCGCCAGTTCCGTTCCTACGCGCTATCCACCAAGCTGATCGTCACATTAGTGTCCATCACCCTGGTCTCGCTAGGCGCGTTGGTAGTTCTGAACAACGTCACCAGCGGCCCCGCCATCGCCCAGCAGGTGGGTACCATCTTGAAAGGCGCGGCTACCTCCAAGTCGCTGGTTATAGCCAACCTGCTAGACAAAGAGGTTGACACCCTGCTCACATTGGCTTTGAGCAACGCGCTGGTTGATGGCGTTGAGACTGTCAATGCAGCGTACACCAACGATCCTGCCGCTCGACGGGCCCAGATCGCCGCGCTGGACAAGCAGTGGAGCGCCGCCGCAGATACGGATCCGCTGATCCAGTCGCGCGTGGGCAATGACATGGCTGTTAGCCTGCGCG
>DATBWU010000027.1:0-6675 GCA_036514635.1 Anaerolineae bacterium
CAGATGGAGACCACCGCCATCAGAAATGCCACAACGCACGCCATGTTGGGCATCGCGCAGTCAGAGCCATCAGCAAACGGCGACGCGCCGAAGCCGGCTGTGGCGATGAACGCGGATGGCGAACCCCCAAAAGCGAGCCGGCGGTAGGCATTGCCGAGTCCGCCAATACCACACAACCATACACCACCGAGAAGATGATGGCACAAGAGCGCGCAACGGCCGCACGTGAGCGGCGCGACCCCACCTGGTGGGCCGCAGAAACCAAAGAGGAACGCGAGCGACTCCGGCAAAAACAGATACAGCAACATACAGCCGATCTAAAACAGAAGCGAAACCCCCTCGGTGCCTCGAACGACAACATCGATGAGGGCCACAACACCAGTAGCGCCAATGGAAGCAAAGCACAAAAGCCGAGACCTGTGCAACCTCCGCCAACGGCACGCGGGGGCGGCGTCAACATAGCCGGCGGCACTCGTATCGATGGTGACGTAGTTGGGAGGGACAAGGTCGGGGGTGTTTCGCCTAACGATATTGCCGGTGGCCGAACCATCACCGACCCCGATGAGGTTGAGCGTATCACGCGCGCCAAGCTCCGGGCTAAAGCTAGAGAGGCAGGGCAAGGAGCAGAAGAAGACACGCATGGCGGCGGGCGCAGCGGCGGAGTCAACTTCGGCCGGGGAAGCAATGTGATCGTCAAGAGCCGGGTCGTTGACGGCGACTTGACCATCACCGATGGAGAGGAGGACCCAAAAGCATAGGGGGCATCGCCATCATGGAAAACGTAGGGGGCGGCGACCTTCAGGTTGATACTGTCGCGCTGGCCGAGGCCGTCGCTGAGGCGGCCAGCGCCAGCTTGCCCCTAGGAGCGCAGGGGACTACGGCGCAGCGCATAGGGGGCAAGGGCTGGATCGAGATCAAGCGGTTCGGAAAGAACAGGCAGCGCGCCTACCGCTATGTGCGCTGGCGCGAGGGCAAGGTCAAACACAGTCAGTACGACGGAAAGGCCATCACATGAACCTGCAAGAAATCAAACGACTGTTCGGCGGCGGCGCGTTCTTCGCAGTGTCCTACGCGACAAAGGCGTATCTGTACGCCGAGTTCGCCGACCGCGAGCCGGTCGAGATAAGCAAACTCCCGGCCGGCCACTACCTGCTCATACAACTGCCCATGCCCCCTATGCCTGAGTCCGGGGTGTTTGCAGTGCCGGAACCGAAGCGTAGGGGGCAGAACGGCGGGGACGTGCCCCCTACGCTAAGCTTATCCGTTGCAGCCGACGCCGAACAAAGGGCGGACCAGACTGAGCGGCGCGGCTGAACTTAGTGTTAGGCATAGGGGGCAAACATGCCAGACACAGACCAGAAACTCATCATAGCCCAACTACTACAATGCTCATTCTCTCGCTCTTTCCAGGAATCGATCTGCTCGGTCGAGGCTTCGAGGCCGAGGGCTACTGCGTCGTGCGCGGCCCCGATACGCTGTGGGGCGGCGACATTCGAGACTTCAATCCACCGGTGAGAAAGTTCGACGGTGTGATCGGCGGCTCGCCCTGCCAGGACTTCTCCAAACTGCGCCGCAGCGCACCGACCGGCTATGGACTCGAAATGCTCGACGAGTTCTGCCGAGTCGTCGCCGAGGCGCAGCCCGGTTGGTTCCTGTTGGAGAATGTGCCGACCGTGCCAGACATCTACGTGCCCGGCTACGCCATCCAGCGCCTCGACCTCAATGCGCGCGAGTGCGGAGCCACCCAGCGCAGACCGCGACATTTCCAGTTCGGCAGCCGTGACGGGTTGGTCATCGTGCCTGCACGTGCAGTCGCCCCACCTGGTCAGTCACAGCCCGCCGCGCTCGCCAGCGAAGGACGCAAGACGAACCGGCGCGGGTGGGAAGACTACTGCGAACTGCAAGGCTTGCCACGCAACTTCAACTTGCCCGGTCTGTCCATCGCCGCAAAGTACGCAGCAGTGGGCAATGGAGTACACGTCGCAGTAGCACGAACGCTGGCCCGCGCCATCCGGGAAGCGCACGACCGAACAGAGGCCATCTCACTCTGCGGCTGCAACTGCGGACGGATCGTAACCGGCAATCAGACGTATGCGACTGCCGCGTGTCGAAAGCGGATGCAAAGAAAGCGTGACGCCGCAGCGCGTGACTCTGCCAGACGTAGTCACGCTGAGCGCGGTCACATCCGTGACTCGGCGCCTCCGCCGATGACGACGTGACACCGCAGCGCGTGACTCTGCCGGCGTGGTCACGCTGAGCACGGTCACATCCGTGACTCGACGAGCGCCGTGACGCATCGAGCAGTCACGTTACTCGTCGAGTCACCAGCCAACGGGAACTGTTCCGTGACCAGCTCGTGCCAGTGTGACCGTGCTCTGTCACGCCGTAGCCAGCCCGTCACCGTGACCGACCAGGTGAAATGTGACATGATCTGGTCACGATTTGCCGGGCCAGTCACGAAGGCTTGCCCAACTAGAACGTCCGCGCTATAATGCAGCTGGGAGGCGCGCAATGTCCCAGCCATAGCAGCCGACCGGAGAGTGTCCCCTCCGGTCGGTTTGCTGTTTCATACCCGAACGCTATTGACAACCCAAACGAACGTTCTATAATGTGTCAGAATTTGTCACACGTCGAGCGTGTGGCGGAAAGTGTCACGATGTAGGCTTGGGCGGCCTACTCTTCCCTCAAGGGGAGGGGCGTACCTTGCCTCCAAAGTCCAACCGGAAACAATCACGCCGAGGCGCACCAGCCGGCAACACCAATGCCGAGCGCCACGGCGCTTATTCCCGCAGGAAGCCCAGAGCCGCCGCGACGACGCCCACGCCGCGCGGCTCTGTGTCTTCTACGTCGCCCAGTGGCGACGCCTCCCCAAGGGGGGCTGACGTTTCCTCCGCGTCACCCCCCTCTATCGACCTTATCCTTCTCAGTCACTGTGCGCGCCTCACCGAACTTGGTCAGTACATCGACACGCTCAATCCGGACGCGCATAAACGCTATCTGGCCGCGCTGGAGGTTTACGACAGCTTCAGCTATCACGCAGGACGGCTGCTAAAAATAAAGAAGGAAATCGAGGGCGGCGGACTCGGCGAGGAACTCCGCAACGCCATGGACGCCGCACTCATCAGCATCGGCCTGGAAATCGGGAGAAAGTTGTGACTCCCGAAGCCGCCGCCGCTGCCGCTATAGCCTCTATCGTCGTTGCCATTATTTCGCTCCTTGGATCTGTCGTCGCCATCCGCGCCGCTCGTCCGAAACAGCAAGCAGAAATCGTCAAGGACTGGAGTGAGGCGCAGGAGAACGATGCGCAGACCACCTACACGCTCGCCCAGGCCGCACAGCTACTCGGCGCGAACTACGTCGAGGAACTCAAGAAAGCCCGGGCGCACGTCGATCAGCAGGTCGAGGAAATCCGCCTGCTCAACAAGCGACTCGATCAGGTCATCGAGGAGAAGAAGCGCCAGGAGGCGCACTCGCTCGTGGTCGACCGCGCCGCCGCCGAGCTGTCCTCCATCGTGCGCCGCCACGCCGAGCACATCGTCGACTTGCAAGGCGATCTCGAAGCGGCGAAGAAAACCGTCATCACGCTCAAGTACGAAAACGCACAACTGACCGCCATGTATGGCGACATCGTCAAAGAGAACCGGCGACTCACCGATGAAGTGGCTCGCCTCACCGAAGAGAACAAGAAACTCACCGAACGCATCGCCGAACTTGAGCAGCCGCGCGGCGGGAGCACCCGTGACCCAACTCCTGTCAGTGTCCCTTATCAGCCAGCGTGACCCGCGCTGGGCAGACATCCTGTTAGGCCGCAGCGGCCGCACCATCGGGTCGCACGGTTGCGCCATCGCGTGTCTTTCCATGCTCGGCTCATACTCCCAACACGCCGAGCCCGACTCACTGTGCACCGTCAACAAGATGCTTCTCTCGGTTGGCGGCTACTACAGCCAGAACCTGCTGAGATGGGGCATCGCCCACATGCTCTTCCCGCGCCTGCGCTACGTCGGGCGCATCGACATCGGGGCGAACCGACCCGCCCGCTCGGATGAGATGTTTGAGATCACGAACCGGCTCGACCATGGCCAGCCGGTCATCGTGTACGTCGACACCAGCCAGGCCGAGCCGGGCTTGCAGCAGCATTTTGTCATCGCCACCGGATTCGACCCCGACCGAAACGCCCTCACCATCCACGACCCCTGGCATGGCGACTCCGGGTTCATCGCGCCGCGCTACGGCCGTAACACGCAAGAAGCTGTCTGTGGCATCATCCTCTACGACCTGCTCGACGACACGCCGCCGCGCACGTTTCCGGCGCTCAGGCCAAGGCATGTGTGACTGTCTCACTCGCCAAAGCGACCACATACGCACTCTCGAACGTCCAGCATTTCTCGCGCCACGTCGTCGGCCGCGAGTTGAGAAGTTATCAGCTCGAGCCGGCGCAGGCCATCCTCGACAGCATCTATCGCGGCTCGGGAAAGACATTTGTCGTGGAGATGTCGCGCCAGGCCGGAAAGAACGAACTCAGCGCGCAACTGGAAGCCTACCTGCTCGCGCTCTTTCAGCGCGCGGGCGGCCAGATTGTGAAGGCGTCGCCCACGTTCAAGCCGCAGACCATCAACAGCTTGAATCGTCTCAAAGCCCGGCTTCGCAATCCGTGGCTGCGGGGACTGTGGCGCAGTTCTGCCGGCTACATCGTCAGGGTAGGCGAGGCCGAGGCGCATTTCTTCTCGGCCGAGCCGACGGCCAATGTCGTCGGGGCAACCGCATCGCTCCTCCTCGAATGCGACGAGACGCAAGACGTGAAGCCGTCGAAGTGGGAGAAAGACTTCGGGCCAATGACGGCCAGCACCAACGCAACCACGGTTTACTACGGCACGCCCTGGACGAAAACAACACTGCTCGCACAGCAACGCGCGGCGGCCACCATCGCCACAAAACGCGATGGGCAGCGCCGGGTGTTCAGATACGACGGCGAAGTTGTAGCCTCTATCGTTCCGGCCTACGCCAAACACCTGCAGGCCCGCATCGAGAAACTTGGACGCCACCATCCGCTAATCAAGACACAGTACTTTTTGGAGGAAATAGACGCAGCGGGTGGTCTATTCGACGAGCGCAGGCAGGCGCTCATGCGCGGCACACACGTGCGCCGCACAGAGCCGGAGCCGGGCAAGGCTTACGCCATCTCGATCGACGTAGCCGGCGAGGACGAACAGCAGAAGCAGGCCGCCGACGTGCTCGACCGCAACGACTTAGCCAACCCCCGCCGCGACGCGCTGGCCTTGACCGTCGTGGAGATCGTGCCGGGGGAGCACACCTTATACCTGGTTATCGATCAGGAGTTGTGGATAGGCCAGGCGCACACCACGCTCTACAGAGTCATCAATGCGCGTATTGAACATTGGCAAGCCAGGTGGGTTGTCGTGGATGCCTCCGGTGTGGGCGCCGGTCTATCTAGTTTTCTGTCCGAACGCTGGCGGGATCGCGTTGTGGCGTTTGAATTCAACTCCGCAACCAAGTCCGATCTCGGATGGGAGTTCGTCGGACTCATCGAAACCGGACGCTTCAAGGTCTACGCCGACGACCAATCCGCAGAGTATCGACAATTCTGGTACGAGGTTGGAGCCTGTGACTACGAGGTGCTCGACGGCCCGGGCAATCGAATCCGCTGGGGCGTGTACGAATCGCCCGCGTATGACGGCGTTATCGCCAGAGGACATGACGACTTGCTTATAAGCGCGGCGCTGGCCGTCGTCGTGGACAGGCAGCCCAAGCCGGCGCTGTACTTCCCAGGCAAGGTCTTGAAGCCAGCGCAGCCCAGAAAGAAGCGTCGAGTTGGCAAGTTCTAAATCGCCAATCAGCAATCAAAAATCATCAATCCGAAATCCATACTCGCTCCCCCTCCGTCGCCGCCTCTCGCTCGCATGGCAGATCGTCCGCTCGCGCTACAGCATCGACGCCACGCTACGCGACTTTCTCGGAGAAGACAGCGAGGGCAAATCAACATCGCGCGCCACCTGGGGCGACATGTTCGGCGCAACCAAGGACCGCCCCTGGTTCCAGCGCCACGAAAACCTGTCCGACGCGCTGTCCGCCTGGCGCACCAACCCGCTCGCCCGGCGCATCGTCGGCCTCACGCACGATCATGTGTGGGGCAGCGGCATCCGGCCCACCAGCAAAAACGGGGTTGTAAAGAAGTGGCTCGACAAGTTCTGGAATCACGAACTCAACAACATGGATGAGCGCTGGCCGGTATGGATAGACGCCTTCACCACCGATGGCGAAGTCTTTCCAACATTCCACCTCAACCCGGTCGACGGCATGGTGTTCGTCCGCGCGCTCGCCGCCGTCCAGGTCGAAGGCCTGCGCTGGGCGGCCAACGACTACGAGCAAATCACCGAAGTCGGCCAGCGCGTGCCAGGACAAATCGAACTGAAGTGGTGGCCCACGCTGCTCACGGCCAAGGAGGGAGAGTCGTTCGCCTGGCAATTCGCGGTCAACCGGGTGCTCGGCGCAACGCGCGGCGACGGCGATCTCGCCACAATTCTCCCCTGGCTGGCTTTCTACTCTGATTGGCTGGAGGCGCGCGTCGAGCGCAATGCCGCGCTCGCGCAATGGTTTGTCGATGTCGAAGTGCCGAACAAAGACGACGTGCCCGATGCCGAGGCGCGCTGGAAAACG
>DATBWU010000028.1:0-2098 GCA_036514635.1 Anaerolineae bacterium
CTGGCGGCGTTGGCGAGTGTCGTGGGCGCGATCGTCTTCAGCCTGATCGGGTTCGACCCGGAGAACGAAGTGCTCGAAGGCACGCTGCTCGCGGTTGCGGCTGTGTTAGTGCTCAGTCTCGTCGTGTGGATGTGGCGCGCCGCGCGCGGAATCCGGCAGCACGTCGAGGGCCGGCTGGAGTCGCTCACCGCGCCGGCTGTTCAGGCCAGGCGACAGGCTTGGGGCCTGTTGGCGTTCGTCTTCTTCATGATCTTCCGCGAGGGCGTCGAGATGATCCTCTTCCTGGCCGCGCTGTCGCTGTCACAGACGCCCGACCTGGCCGGTCTGATCGGTGGGTTAGCCGGGCTGGGGCTAGCCGTGCTGTTCGGCAGCCTGTTCGTCAAGGGCAGTCTGCGGATCAACTTGCGCCGCTTCTTCGCCGTCACCAGTCTAGTGCTGATCATCCTCGCCGCGCGCCTCGTCGCCGGGAGCCTACACGAGTTCTTCGAAGTCGGGCTGCTGGCGAGCACGCCCGCGCTCCTGGCTGTGGTCGGCTTCATCGTCAAGGACAGCACGTCGACGATCATCCTCATGGCGCTGATCGCGCTGCCTGCCCTGGCGCTGTTGCCGGAGATACGACTCCGCCCGGAGACACTGGCTTCGTTTCCCGGCGAGTCCGGCGCGGAGCGGCGCAAGCGTGTGGCGGCGCTGCTTCGCATACGGCGCTGGCAGACGGCGCTGACGAGCGTGACACTCGCGACAGTGCTGGCGCTGGGCACGATCACTTACACGACCAGCCAGGGCCAGTACCGGCCCGAGCCTCAGCCCGTCACCGCTCACGCCGACGGGATGGTGCACATTGCAGCGGATGCTCTCCAGCCCGGACAGCTCAATCTATACACCTACGCGAGTGCGAATGTGAACGTGCCCTTCCTGGTGATCAAGCGTGACGAGGACGATTTCGCCGTGGCGCTCAACGCCTGCGGCATCTGCCCGGCGCGCGGCTATCATCAAGAGGGCGACGTGCTGGTCTGCGACAACTGCAACGCCCCGATCAACCTGGACACGGTGGGCATGCCGGGCGGGTGCAATCCGGTTCCGCTGGCGGCCGCGCTGGCGAACGGCGAAGTGCTGATCGGGGCCAGCGATCTCGACGCGGCTCAAGGCCGCTTCGCGGCAAGGTAAGCGCACCATGCTGCTTCGACTGCTCAAAGACACGCTGCGCCGCCGGAGACGCCGCCTGCTGGTGACCACGCTGGCCGTGACCACCGGTGCGTCGCTCGCGGCGGCGCTGCTCGGCATTTCGCTCGACATCACCGGGCAGATGGGCCGCGAACTGCGCGCGTATGGCGCGAATATCCTGGCCTCGCCCGCAGATGGGGATTTGAGATTGGAGATCAACGGCGTGCCCGTCAGCGTCCCCAGCGAGCGCAGCCTGATCGACGAAAACGATCTGGTCAAACTGAAAACGATCTTCTGGCGACACAACATCGCCGGCTTTGCGCCGTATCTCACTGTGATCGCAGAAGTGGACGGGCAAACGCTGGCGCTGACCGGGACATGGTTCGACAAGCCGCTCACGCTCCCCAAAGGCGCTGTCGTCCGTACCGGCTTTGCCAAGGCGGAAGGGACTTCGGCTGAGAGCACGTTCCGTACCGGCGTCAAAACCATCGCGCCGTGGTGGAACGTGCAGGGCGCATGGGCGCAAGACGATGACTCGAACGCGGCGATGGTCGGAACAGGGCTGGCCCGGCGCATGGGCCGGCAGATCGGAGACGAGATCGTCGCGCGCGTCGAAGACCGCACGGCCCGCTTCCGCATCGTCGGCCTGGTCAGCAGCGGCGGCTTTGAAGACGATCAGATCTTCGTCGCACTTCCGGCGGCGCAGGCGCTCTTGGGACTCACGCGCGGCGTCGATCGTGTGCAGGTCAGCGCGTTGGTCGAACCCGACGACAAGTTGCGACCCGACCTGCGCGGTCTCGACCCGAAAGATATGACACCCGAACAATACGCGACGTGGTATTGCTCGCCGATCATGGGCGCGGTGCTCACGCAGATCAAAGAAGTGCTGCCCGAAACCGACGTGCGCCCGATCCGACAGATCAGCCAGGCCGAGGTC
>DATBWU010000029.1:0-4365 GCA_036514635.1 Anaerolineae bacterium
CTCCTGACAGCACAGGAGAGGGGGAGGGGCCGGGGGTGGGGCGCGAAGCGGGTCAGACCAGGTAATAGCCGAAGCCGCGCTCGGTGAGGATCAGTTCGGGATGGTCGGGGTCGGTTTCGAGCTTTTGGCGGAGGTAGTGAATGTAGCGTTTGACGTTTTCCACGTCGTCGGCATACTCGCTGCCCCACACGCGGGCGAGCAGGGTTTCGGGGGAGAGCGTGTGGCCGGGCCGCTCGGCGAGGGCAGCCAGCAGGCGGAACTCGGTGGGGGTGAGGTGAATGGGTTGCCCGGCGCGGGTGACGCGCCGCTCCGCGAGGTCGATCGTCACCTCGCCGCGCACAATGGGAGGCGGGTGTGGTTCGGGCGTGGCGCGCCGGCTGCGGGCGAGGATCGCTCCCACGCGGGCGACGAGCTCGGCGAAGCTGAACGGCTTGACCGCGTAATCGTCGACGCCCAGACGGAAGCCACGCAGCCGATCGCGCTCCTCGCCTTTGGCGGTGAGCATGAGGATAGGTACCGGCGAGACCTCGCGCACGCGTTCGCACACCGCCCAGCCGTCCATCTTCGGCATCATCACGTCGAGGATGACCAGATCGGGGTGATGCTCGTAGAAGGCTTGCAGTCCCTCGACGCCGCTGGCCGCCGTGAGGGTGCGGTATCCCGCCTTGCCGAGGTGCTCAGCGAGAAGCCCCAGGAGCGTTTTGTCGTCGTCGATCACGAGGATGAGGTCGGACATCCCTAAATCCTGCTTGTTGCCGCTGGCGTGAAAGAAGACGGTGGACGAATGACGAAGGGTGGCATGATTGGTCATTCGTCGCCTGCCCCCGCAGCGTAGCGGAGGGGGTTCGTCATTGGTCTTCACTCGGCCAGCGGGAGCGCGAATCGGAACGTGGCCCCATGACCGGCGTCGCTCTCGACCCAAATCCGTCCGCCCATCGCCTCGACCAGGCGGCGGCACAGGTACAGGCCGAGGCCATAGCCGTACGACTCCTTCGAGTCGCCGGAATCGAGGCGATGGAATTTCTCAAAAACGCGGCTTTGTTCCTGAAACGGGATACCCGGTCCGCGGTCACTCACTGAGACAATACCCTCTCCGTCTCGAACTTCGACGCTCAGCGTGACTTCAGTGTCCTCCAGCGAATACTTCACGGCATTGTCTACCAGATTGGCGACGACCTCGTGCAGCCGATCGGCGTCGGCCCACAGGCGAGGATGGACGGTCTCGCGCGGGCGGCGGAAGCGGTGCCGGGTATCGCGCGCTGCAAATTCATCGATCACGCGATCGGCAACCCACACGACATCCACCGCCTCGCGCGCCAGCGTCAGCCCGCCGGTCTCGATGCGCGAGACGTTGAGCACCTCATCGACCATCCGCCCCAACCGCCCGATTTGCTCGGAGACGATTTTGAACATGCGCGTGCAGGTCGGGTTGAGCGCGGGGCAGCCGCCTTCCATCAATTCGATCGCGCCGCGCACGTTGGTCAAGGGAGCGCGCAGCTCGTGCGAGACGAGCGAGACGAATTCGGATTTGAGGCGGTCGAGCTCTTGGAGTTGTGTGTTGGCGGCGGCAAGCGCCTCATTCTTTTCGCGGAGTTCGCGGGTGCGCTCATCTACTCGCTGCTGGAGTTCGGCGTTGAGGCGATAGACCTCGGCTTCGGCCTGTTCCTTCTGCTCGACCCACTGGCGCACCACGCGGAGCGTGATCCACACGACGATCGGGCCGGTCGTGCCGTAGAAGAGGACTTCGAGCGCGTAGTGTGACCAATCCCCGAAATTATCGTGGACGTAGCGGGCCGGGCCGAGTTGGTAGAGCGCAGCCAGGGCGGTGATGGCCGCCGGGAGCGACCATTGGAGCCGGTGCAACCGGTCGGAGAGTTTGGCTGACAGCATCGGCGACCTCCTGAAGTGAAAGGCCCGTCACCTGTCTTCCGGGCGAGGAACAGGGGCCGGTGCGCGTCGGTGACCAGTTAGATTTTATACCAGATCCGGCAACTTTATTGGAATAGTGAGGAGTGTTACGCCCGAGGGGTGATGTCCAGCAGTTCGCCCATGACCTCAGTTCTCGGCGCGGGCGACGATGAGCCTGACGACCCCGCCCATCCCCAAATTCTCGACCCGCTCCAACGTCAAGCCGGCCTTCTGGACATTCTCGACCGTCTCCCGGTTGATGTTTGCGCCCATCACGCGCACGACGAGCGGATTGAGCACGTCCATCAGTTTTCCAATGAGAACATTGGGCGAGCGCACATGCTCCAGTAGCACAACCCGACCACCGGGTTTGACGACGCGCTTCAACTCCCTCAACCCCAGAGCCGGATCGGGCACCGAGCAGAAGACGAACGTCGCCACCGCCGTGTCGAAACTCGCATCGGGAAAGTCGAGCGCCTGAACGTCGCCGAGATACAGATCGGCGTTCAGATTCAGTTCGGCGGCGCGGCGGCGAGCGCGCTCCAGCATGCCGGGCGTCAGGTCGACCGCTGCCATGCTCACATCGCGCGGCCAGAAGGGCATATTCTTGCCGGTGCCCACGCCGACTTCGAGCACGCGCGGCCCGCGCACGAGCGCCCACAGTTTCTCCCGCCACGGGCGGAACCGCCGCTCGGGCAATGTCTCCATCTTGTCGTAGATTCGCGACAGGCGCTGATACCGGGCGCGGGTGACCGCTGTCGCCTGTTCATCTACAGTCGACTTGATCAGAGCCATCAGTCCGTCACATCCCAGACGAAAGTGCGTTCGGGCACATCGGCGATGCCACGCAGGACGAGCGTCAACGCCTGCCCACGGTTCTCCAGGGCCGGGAAGGACAACACGCCTTCCTTGTGATGCCCGCCGCCACCCGGCCCGTCCCACTTCGCCGGTTTCACTTCCTCGCCCGCATCGCTGCTCAGAGTGGCGATCGCCGTCAGGTCGTAACTCAGGTCGACCGAGTGCGTATCCAGCGTGATTTTGAAGTCGAGCGTGCCGGCCGACGGATCCTGGAGATTGAGCGGTGTCACTTTGACCGTGACCGCGGCTTCTTCTTTCGTTTGAGTGAGATCAGCGCCGGACACCAGGGCGGGCGCATTGCTCGCCGGTGCGGTATTCGCCGGTGCAGTGCTGCTGCACGCGGCCAGAACCAATCCAAACAGCACGATCAACCCGGTAGTCAATTGCCTGTTCATGAAGCGCTCTCCATCATTCCAAGGTGGCGTTTCTCGTTGCGAATCGTGCGCAGGATGACGACAATACCGACCCCGTTCATTGCCAGGCCGACGAGCATGAAGGGAATCTTGTACGCGGCCAGGAAGGATGCCGCTGCCGACAGCCCCAGCAGGGGCAGCAAGTCGGCGACGTGATGCAGGCAGCAGGCGACCATCGCCGCCGTCGACGTGCCGCCGCCCGCACCCATCATCGCTTTGGAGGCGCGCGACTTCTGCCTCAACACGCTGCGCAGGTAAGTGTACAAGCCGACCTGCGCGCCGAAACCAACCATGATCGGAATGACCAGCCAGGCATCCTGTCCAAACAGTTCAATCGCGTGATCCCAGCCCTGGGCCAGCGTCACGATCGTCATGTACAGCGCGAACAGCGCCAGCGCGCCGAGGGAGCCTATCAGGATCGGCCGGCGGAACTTGTGCCAACGCGCCTCGCGTGCTGCCCAAGTGAGCAACCGGCTGCGAACGGCTGCCGTGTCGAATGTCTTGCTCATGATCGGCCTCCCTCACAAACTTGTAGCAGTGTAACGGATTGACCCTTTGCCCGCCAGCGCGGATCGGCGCGTTTCCGACCCCGCCAATTGGCGGGTGTCATTCGTCATGTGGCGGGTGTGACAAATGGGCCTCGAATCATGCGCCTCAGCTAAACGTTGGCCTTCCGCTCAACTCGCGGAAGGCCAACATGTCATGCCGGTTCGATTGTGTGCTACTTCAGGTCGCTCTTGATCAGTTCCTACGATCACGCAGTGTGGCAAACAACCGGACTTTGAGCCTCAACCGTTCGACTCCAAGCCGGCGCTTCAATCAGGTAATAGGCTGGGCCTGCACACGCCCGGCACAGAACGCTCCCGTCGCGAATGATCTCGCGTTCGTTGATGATCTCTTCGCCGCAGATTTCGCAAGCGGCCCTGCGTCCGGCGCGGCTGACGATCCACTCGATCGACGCGGCGAGCGTGACCACCTGCACGGTCAGCAAGAGATCGTCGGGCATACGCTGGTAGCCCAGCCGTAGCGCCTCCCACTTGTTCCGCGCTTCGGGCGCAAAAGCGGCCGCCATGCTACGCGCTTCGCGGCGAGGGATGATCCGCAGCGCGCGCTTCGTGTGCGTGTCCACAAACGTAGCCGCCACCTTGCCGTAGTCCTCCACCCGCAGCGTGCGCCGCCCGACCCA
>DATBWU010000030.1:0-20971 GCA_036514635.1 Anaerolineae bacterium
GCCGACGCGCGCGCGCGCCTGGTGTGGAGCGGTGTCGAGCAGCCGCGCGGCCATGTTCTCTTTGGAAGCAGCTTCCAGATCGTCGGCCAGCAGTGACAGGGCCAGGCGATACGGCTCGGAGGCGTAGCGCGTTTCGAGATACGCGGTGTGCGGCGGCAGCGGGCGGCGCGTCTCCAGCCAGTCGATCAGCTCGGGCGGGGGCGGCACGCGGCGCGCGCTCAGGCTGAAGCGGCGGGCCAGGTCGTGCAGCGCGCGGCGATGGTGCTCGACGGCCAGGCCGCGATGCAGGCGCAGGGTCTCGGCGGTGACCCCGTGCGTGACGTGCGGATTGCCATCACGGTCGCCGCCGATCCAGGAGGCCAGCGTCAGCCAGCGTGGGGGTGCAGCCAGCCCCGAATAGTGTTCGGCCAGCGCCGTGTCGAGAGCGGCGTAAATGCGTGGGAGCGCGTTCCAGAAAATCTCGTCGATGAAAAACAGGCCGATACGCGCTTCGTCGGTGACGGCCGGGCGCTTGGTGCGGGCGCGATCGGTCAGCCACAGCGCGGTGATTTCGGAGCGCAGCACGGCGATGTATGCTTCACGCTCGCGCGGCAGCGGATCAGGGTGCTGGAGCGCGTGCAGCGTTTCGGCAATGCGCTGTAGTTTGGAGAGCACCGTGCGGCGCTTGGCTTCAGTCGGATGCGCCGTGAGAACGAGCTCGATGTGCAGGTGCTGCAAGACAGCGGCCACCCGATCCCGGCTCACGCCGCGCTGTTTGAGCAGGGCCACGGCCTCGGCGATCGATTCGCCGATGGGTGCGGGATGCTGCTCGCGCTCGCGCTGGCGCAGCGCCTGGACACGATAGGCTTCTTCGGCGAGATTCACCAGATCGAAATACAGCGTGAATGCAGACGCGACTGCGCGGGCCGAGTCGGGTGTCAGCGCCTCGACCTCGGCGGCGAGCCGGGCGGCCGCGCGGTGATCGCCGCTGCGCTCGGCCTTCGCCAGCGCGCGGATGCGCTCCTCGGTGTCGAACAAAGCCGGCGATTCCTGGTCATTCAGCACCTGGCCCAACACTTCGCCGAGGAGATGAATGGTGGAAGAAAGATCCATAATGATTGTGGATTGCGGATTGCCGATTGTGGATTGCAATCCGCAATCATAAATCGGTCAGCCCGATTCGCAGGGCCGCTGCCACCGCTCCGGCCCGGTTGCTCACGTCGAGTTTCTGCAAAATATGATCGACGTGCTTCTTGACGGTGTTGGTCGTGATGCGCAGTTCGTTCGCGATCTGGCGATTGGTGTAACCCCGCGCCATCAGCGCCAGCACTTCGCGCTCACGATCGGTCAGCACGTTCAGCACCTCGGAGGCGGGCGTTGCCGTGATCGCAGGGGTAGGCTCAACAGTCGTCTCGGCGGGCTGCGAGCGGATCGCCTCGGCGACGGTGCGGCGGAAGGCCTGCCGATCGAAGCCCTCTTTCTCGATAAAGGTGAACACGCCGAATTCCTCGTAGGCCCGATCGATGTCCTCGGGCACCCCCAGCGCGCTGACGACGATTGTCGGCAGGGAGCGCTGGTGCGCGACGCGCAAGAACCAGAAGCCGTCGCGATTGTCCTGTGGATCGGCCGAGCTGATCAAGTGCAGGTCCACGATCGCCAGTGCGAACTCGGCGCGCTGCAGGTGGCCACGTGCCTCGGCGTAGCTGACGGCGAAGTGCGGCACGTAACCCGCGTCGGTGAGCAGCTCGGAGTAGATTCCGCGCCAGCCTGGATCGTCTTCGACGATGAGCACGTGCGCGGTTGACGACGACTCGGCGACGGACGCCGCCACTTGCCGCACGAAGTCGAGGAGCACCTCGCGGCGGAAGGCCGCTTTAGAGATCCAGCCCATGACCGCGGGGTGCTGCTCGATGGCCCCAACCAGTTCGCCGGTGTCGATCCCGGTCAGGTAAACAATGCGCGCGCCCGGCAGGCGATCCATCAACGCCAGCCCATCGCGGTTGTCCGCTTCGTCGGGCTTGAGAGTCACGTCGAGCACGGCCAGATGATACCGCTCTGCCGTCGTGGGCGGCTCGGCCAAGGCCGTGACCAGGCAGCCGGCGTCACTCAGTATCTCGGAAACCAGAGCACGCCAGCGCGGATCGTCGTCCACAACGAGGGCATGTAAACGCTGCTCGCCGTTCATCGAGACTTGCTCTCTCACCATTCCTGCGTCAACCTCCGGCAGGTTCTGAAACCTGCGGGAGGGTTTTATCCTGCGCCGGCGGCAGGCGCACGATGAAGACGCACCCCGGCGCGCTGTCCTCGGCCAGCGTGATGCTGCCGCCGAAGCGCTGCGTCAAGGATTTGACCCACCACAGCCCGAAACCGAGTTTGTTCAGCGAATGTTTGGTCGAATAGGCGAGTTCGAAGATCCGCTCGCGCGCCCCCGCCGGTACGCCCGATCCGCTGTCGGCGACCCGAATCTCAACCCACGACCTGGACTGATCGAGCGGATCGGCAGTCACCTGGCCGTGAACGCGGATCCAGCCGTCCCGATCGGACAGCGCCTCCAGTGCGTTTTCGATCAGGTTGACGAAGATCAGCCGGAGCTGTTCCTCACCGGCCCACACCGGCGGCAATTGATCGAGGCCGTTGGCCGTGATCTGAACGGTCGCCGGAATCGCCAGCCGGGTCAGCGCGGTGCGATAGCATACGTCGACCGACGTGGCTTGCAGGTTGAGCGGTCGCAGATACGCCATCGATTCGCGGGCGGCCTCCAGCGCAGCACGCGCGCCATCTTGAATATCGCGCAGCGCGTTGCGCACATACGGATCATCCATCACCGCCGGGCGTTTCTCGGTGATGCCTTCGATGCGAACCGGGATCACGCCCACGCGGTTGTTGACACGGTGCAGCAGGTTCGCGGCCACGTCGCCGAGCGCGGCGAAGGTCTCGGCCACGGCCTGTCGTTCGCGCGCGATCTTGAGCTGCTCGATGTGCTCGGCGTCCTGAATGACGACGGCCGTGTGATTGGCGAGCCAGGTGAGCAGGCGTACATCCCACGCCGAAAACGTGCGCGGCTCGTCAGTGTACAAGGCCAGCGCCCCACGCGAGCCCCGGTCACGCCCCAGCAATGGGACGATCAGCGCCGAGACCCAGCCCATGCGCCGGGCCAGGTCGGGTTTCATGAAGCGCGGATCGGTTCGCACATCGTGACTGGTGAGTGGCTGTTTCAAATGGACGGCCTGGCCGATCAGGCTGCCTGTGCCGGGCAGTATCTCGCCGATGGTGTGACCGGCGGTCCCGGCGCTCAAAACCAGCGTGTCGGGCCGATCGGGGGTGAGCGTCCACATCGAGCCGAATGGCGCGTTGATCAAATCGCACGCGTGCTCGACGATCAGCATCAGCAGATCGGGCAACGGCTGGCTGAGCATCCGGCTCGAAATCTCTTCGATCGTTTCCAGCAACTTCGCCTCTTGAATGGCGATGATGGCCTGTGTGGCGAGCACTTCCAGCAGTCGCTGGTCGTCTTCGTCGAATGCGTCGATGGCCGGGCTTTCGACGTTCAGCACGCCCTCCAGCCCCCCCCCCGCGCCCAGGAGCGGCACGGCCAGCTCGGAGCGCATCACGTGCGTGCGGTGCAGGGGGCGATAGATATCGGCCCACGGCTGCTCGTGCAAGTCGGCGATGCGGGCCGGGCGGCGGTGCACGGCGACCCAGCCCATCACGCTGCCGTGTTCGTTTACCGGCAACAGGTCTTCACGCTCCCGCTCTTCGCCGTTGCCGCCGACGATGGCGCTCAAGCGCAGGACGCTGGCGCGTTTGTCGAGCAGCCGGAACGAGCCGTGCTCGGCATGTGTGAGCTCGAGCGCGGTGTTCAGGATTTCGCGCAGCGTCTCGTCCAGGTTCAGCCGCGAGCTGATGATGTGCTCGGCGCGCCGCAACCGCTGGAGTTCGTCCACTTTGCGCTGCAAGGTGCGGTTCACACGCTCAAAGCGGCGCGTGTTGTGGATGGCAACGGCGGCCAGGTGAACGAACATATCCAGGATGAGCAGCTCGTTGTCGGAGAAGCGCCGCTCGGTGCGGAGCGAGACATACAGCGCGCCCACCGGCACGCCCGATACCAGGAGCGGATAGCACGCCATCGTGCGAAAGCCGGCTTCGCGTTTCTTCTCGTGCAAGGGAATAAAAGTGTCTTCGTACGACAGGATGCGCCGCTGCAAGTGGATGGCATGGAAGCCCATGCCATTGGAGCGCGGCGCGTTGCCGAACAGCGAATCGCCCTGTTCACCGGCGCTCACGCGCAATGACACGTCGAAGCGGCGGCGCTCGGCGTCGTACACGTAAATCACGGCGGCCGCTTCGTCTTCCCAGGTGGAGTCAATCAGCCGTACCGAGGTACTGGCGATGATGCGCAGGGCATCCGCCAGGGAGGTTTCCGGCCCGATGCGGTTGACTTCGACCGCTGCATCGCGCAAGATGTTGAGCGCGGTGTTCAAGTAAGTCATGTTTTTGGAGCGGCTCGCAGACATCGGATCCGGAAATCCAATTCGGATCATCCGGTCTACATGTGAAAACGCCCTCGACCGCTAGATGCCGAACGGCTGAGGGCGTCGTGGCCCAACGTCTATTCGATTCTTAAGAGGCATATCCCATTGAGAACAGAGCAGCCGTACATCGGTGAGTAACCGGGCGGGAGTGTAACACGCGCCTGCCTGAGTGTCAAGGAAGTTGCCTGTCTGGTCGATTTCTCTCGGCTGTGCATGCTCCAGGCTAAGCAAGATTGAGGTTGTTTGAAAGTTGGACTGTAATAGGTACAGACATAGCTCCCTGCTAACATGTGCGATGTCTGTAACAAATCGAATGATAGGAGGCTCGCCATGCTTACGAAAGTTCGTGGATACTTTGCTCAGTTTGCGTCGGAACCCTCTACGCTGCGCTGGTTGATGACGGCCCTGGCGCTGGCTGTGGCTCTTTTGAATCGCACGAATGCACCCATCGGCGGCGGGACGGGCGTATAACTTTGGGGGGTCTATGCTCCACCCGGTACTCGAGGAAGTGGTCGGTCAGGCGATCATCGACCACGATTTTCGTGCCGGTCTTTTGAACGGCAAGCGCGCGCGGCTGCTCAGTCGGTTTGATTTGACACCTGAAGAGACTCAGGCGCTCATGAGCATCAGGGCCGATTCTCTGGAGGCGTTTGCAAGTCAACTGTATGGCTGGATTGAGATCCAGCAGAGGCGTGCGCGCAACTAATCAGCCAGCCTGATTGCTTCCTTACATAAATTATGAGCTCTCGCGTCCTTGTTGCCGACGACGATCCCGAAGCGCGGGAGATCATCCGGCTCACGTTGCAGCGGGAAGGCTACGACGTCATCGAAGCTACGGATGGCGAACAAGCCGTTCAGCGCGCGATCGAGTGCGGCCCATCACTGATCTTGTTGGATATGTTAATGCCCGGCACTGATGGGTTCGATACGTGCCGTCGTCTCAAGAGCGACTGGCGCACGCTGAACGTCCCGGTGATCTTTATCTCCGGCCAGGGTGATCATCGCGCCCGCACCAAAGGGCTGTTGCTCGGCGCTGAGGATTACTTGGATAAGCCGTTCGATCCGCGCGATCTGAGCCGGCGGGTCCGGCTGGCCATCCAGCGACGCACCATTCACTCGTTGTTCAGCGGCGGGCCGACGCAGCGTTGAGTGTCTCGAAAATTGCCTTGCTGGTAGAAGATGACCCGGATCAGCGTTCGCTGTATTCCTTGATGCTGCGCCGCCAGGGATGGTCGACATTCGAGGCGGCTACCGGGGAGCAAGCCGAGGCTGTGCTTGACCGCATCCGGCCGGACGTCATTATCTTGGACATCATGTTACCCGATCGCGATGGGATTAGCCTGTGTCGCGATTGGCGAGCCGACTCAAAACGTCCCCCTGTCCCTATACTTGTCCTGACTGCACTCAATGATCCAGACACACGCATCCGCGCTCTGGCCGCGGGCGCGGATGCATGTGTGTCCAAGCCGATCACGCCGGCCGTGCTCACTCATCAAGTGGAACAATTAGTCGCACGGTTGTGATCGGCGTTGACAAGTGTTGCCGTTTCGCTATAATACGCGCCGGATGCCCGGGTGGCGGAACTGGCAGACGCGTTAGGTTGAGGGCCTAATGGCCGCAAGGCTGTGGGAGTTCAAGTCTCCCCTCGGGCACTGAGGCGCTCCTGAACGATCAGGGGCGTTTTTGTTTTGCGTCGACGGCGCTCTCTACTTGCGTGCCGAGTCGGTTTCATCCATAATGTCGCCAGTGTCCAGGGTGTGACCATGCCGGGCAAAGTGTTGACGCTCGACCAAGTGGCGGCGCTGATCAAGTCGAAAGAGATTGGCGTGTTTGCCGGGGCCGATTTAAGTGCGATCGATTTGCGCGTGCTCGATCTCATGCGCGCGAATCTATCCTCCGCCAATCTGCGCGGTGTCGATTTGAGTGGCACATCGCTGGTGATGGCGAACTTCATCGGCGCGAGTCTGTGCGAAGCCGACCTGACCGGCGCGAACTTGACCGACGCGACGATGTGGCTGGCCGACTTTACCGGCGCGAGGCTTGCGACGGCCAATTTGACCGGTGCGTATCTGGTGGGCGCGAAATTGGGCGGAGCAGACCTGCGCGGCGCGACACTGCTCGACGCGAACTTGTGGAAGGCCGATTTGCGCGACGCGAAATTGGAGGGGGCCAGTCTCAGCGGGATTATTTTGAAAGGGGCGAATTTGGAGGGCGCGAGCGGCCTGCCGTACTGAGCCGATTACACTATCTGGGACTTATCCAAGTCCCAGATGCGCGTAAACAACTCGGCGGATTCGTGCCCGCGACCATCGGCCAGTGCAGCGTGATTGGCCACTTCAAAATCGCGGTGCAGGTCTTCGATGAGCGTCAGTTGCACGCGCGCCGGTTCGACCGAGAACAACACCATTAGCGTGGAGAACTCGCCGGGCACAAAACACAGCCAGTGCCCTCCTTCGATCTCTGTGCTGCGCAGCCCGGCACCGAACATCTCGGTGGCCGCCGATCGGAACGAGGACAGCATCGGCACCAGCAGGCTGGTATCGATACGGAATGTGCCGACGCTGGCCAGCGGAAGTCCGGTGTTGTTGTCGTAGATCGCGTAGGACAGAATTTTGGCGGCGTGGCGCTCGCGAAGGATTCCCGTCAGGCCGGGCTTGAAGCTGGCCTGCAAGGACTCCGGCCCGGCTGCGTTGACTAGGGCCTCCTCAACTTGCTGTCGCTGTTTTTGATAGTGCGCATAGATTTCCTGGAACTGCGTGCGGTTCAGTTTGCCTTGCGCGAAATCTTCGGCCAGCTGCGCCATCTTGCTGCGCAATTGTTGCAGGAAAGTGCGCAGATCGGGTGGCTCGGCGGACGGCGGGGCAGCCGGTGGGGTCGATTGTAGATACGCAGCGCGCGCCAGCAGCGATGGCGAAGTGTCCGAGGGTGAGGTCGGCGTGGGCTTGTCTTCGACTCGCGGAGTAGGCGACGGCGCAGGTGGGGTTGGATGAGCCGGTTGGGGAGCGGGTGGTTTGATGGGCGGTTGGGGTTGAATCGGTTGGATCGATGCAGGTGGAGCTGCTGGCTGAACGAGCGAACCCGTAGACGGTTTATTGCTCCCGTGGCTCAGAATCTTGCGCAATCGATCACGTGCCGAATCGCTCATCGACGTCTCACAGCGCGGCTCCCGCCGCAACCGAATCTATTGGACGCTGATTTACGCGGATGAACGCAGATAAAAACAAGATCAGCGTAAATCTGCGTGTATCTGCGTCCCAAAATCCTCGCGGTCAACGCAGTTTCTGCGAAGCAATGCTATAGGACGGTGGTGGCGCTGGTTGGCAAATTGTAGCATGAAACAAAGTTGTGTCAACGATTTTCACGCGCCTGCGAAAGGAGCGGTCAATGGACCTGGAGCTCGCCGATAAAGTTGTGTTGATCACGGGTGCGTCGGGCGGATTGGGCCGCGAGCTGGCCGTGGAGTTTGGGCAGCATGACGCGCGTGTCGCGGTTCACTTCCATAGTAATGTCGAAGCCGCCGAGGTCGTCGCACAGTCGGTCGATGCCGTGGGGGGTGAAGCCCTGACCGTGTCCGCCGATCTGGCCGATCGGGCGTCCGTGCAGGCGATGATCAGCGAGATCGTCATCGAATGGGGCGGCGTCGATGTGTTGGTCAACGGCGCGGCGGCGTTCGAGAGCGGTATCCCGATCGATTCCATGACGCCCGATCAATGGAGACGCATGGTGGACACGGTTCTGACCGGTGCGTATCACACGACCAGCCTGTGTGCACCGTACATGCGCAGACGCAAGTGGGGCCGGATTGTCAATATTGCCTCGCGCGCGGGCGTGGCGGGTGCACCGCGACTCGCGCACTATGTGTCGGCGAAGGCTGGTCTGATCGGCTTGACCCGCGCGTTGGCGAAGGAGCTCGGCCCGGATGGTATCCTGGTGAATGCCGTCGCACCGACACGTATCCTCACGCCGAAGGAACGCGAGCGCCGCTCGGCGGACGAATTAGAGCGTATCGCGCGACAGATTCCATTGGGCCGCATTGCAACGCCGGAAGACGTGGCGCGCGTGATCCTGTTTCTCGGATCGGGGTGGAATACCTACGTGACGGGAGAAGTGATCACAATAAGCGGCGGCGTCAACGAATAAACGAATCAGCGAGTCAACGAAGTACCTATCCAACCAACACGCTCTTCCTTCGCCGATACATCATTAGCCCCAACCAGTAGACATTGTACGGCCCCAGGATAAGCCAGAAGATCCATTCGGGCTGGCCGATCCATGAAAGGCCGGCGAAGAGTAGTAACTGAAAGCCAAGCCCCATCACGGTGATCCATGTGAGCAATCGCTTATCAAGATAAACTGGACTGTGTGGATCGGCAGTGATGCGCCGATCGAGCGCAGCCATCCCGCGATCTTGCCACTCGTAGATCACGCGGTATAGCGTGTGCACGATCTTCAGCACCGCCGGATTGTCCCAGGGGTATCCTTCTGCATTGCGTTCGTCAATTCTGCTGGTCGCGTCACCGCCGGTGCGATGGCGATACACGACGTAGTAGTAGTTGAATGTCGTGCCATGCCACGTCATCGCTTCGAGCGCGATCATGGCGACCAGGATCGGCCAGGGTGATCCGATCCGCGCGGCCATCCCCGATCCGATCCCCAGCAGCACTGCCGCGTTGATGAGGTAGTCGCATACCGAATCAAGGAAGCGCCCCACACGCGAAGGCCGGTTCCGCGCACGCGCCAGCGATCCATCGATCCCGTCGAGGAAGCCCTTGATGATGAGCAGGGCACCGGCCACAGCGGCGTTCGCCCGATCGCTCGTGCTGTACAGCACGCCGGCGGTAAGCCCGAGAATGGTGTAGGCCAGTGTGATGTGGATAGGGCTGAGCCGCGTCGGGACCAGCCAGCGCGTGACGACGCGCGCCAGCGGTCGTGCGTAATCGCTGAGATCGAGGAATGCATGTTGAGCGTCGACCTTGTCGAGTGTCATGGTGGTGGAAAGACCAGTCTCTCAGAGTTTTCACCGCAGAGACGCTGAGATCGCGGAGAAGTCTTTAGGAAAACTCAGCGTTCTCTGCGCCTCGGCGGTGAGTCTCGGCTCTTTTCAAGCACTCTCTAAGCGAGTTGGGTCTGGCACTCAGGGCAGACGGTGTCGCTGAGACTTACTTCGGCATTGCACGCGGGGCAGTGTAGCGCGAGCGAAACGCCGCACGTCGGGCAGGCTATTGTGTCGGCCTGGATGGCCGAGCCGCATTCGGGACAGACGAGTTGGCCGCAGGTTGGGCAGGCATCGACGCCGTCCGGCAGTTCGGCCTGGCAGTTAGGGCATCGACCGGAGAGATCGAGACCACATGAGGGGCACGTCTCGACGGAAGCGAGCACGGCCGCTTTGCAGCGCGGGCAGGCGTACTCGACACCCGGCTTCGGTGTACCGCAGAGTGCGCAAGCCTCTTCATCTTCAAGGATGGTGGCATGGCAGTTGGAGCAGATCAACGTGTCGCAGTTGGGGCAGGGGCCGCTGGATGGATCGAATTGCTCGGCGCAGCGCGGACAGCGGATGCGCTGCGTGGCGGTGAAGAGCGCGTGCTGTTCAAAGAGAGGACGTGCCGTGTGCGCTTTCTCGGCAGGCAGCGCGTTGCGACAGTTCGCGCAGGTCAGTGGCGCGCTGAACACCGCTTGATGGCAAAAGGGGCACTCGCGCGCGAAGAGTCGATCGCAAGTGGGGCACTGTAGCGTCGCGGCGAGGAGTTCCTGCCCACAGTCGGGACAGTTGAAATACAGATCGAGGCGGCACGCGGGGCAGCGCGTGTCGGATTCTCGCGTGGCCGTGCCGCAGCGCGGGCAGAATGTGCGGCCGCAGGCGGTGCACACACCGTCGGTGCGTGCGACGCTCGCACCGCAATGTGGGCAGTGATCGCCTTCGGCAGAACTGGCTTCCTCTTCGGCGAACACCGTTCCGCACGACGGGCAGCGCGTCGCTTCCGGTGGAACTTCCTCGCCACAGTTGGGGCAGGCCAAGACAAACAGCGTGCCACACTCGGCGCATCGCAGCTCGCCCGGCTTCAGCGCCGCACCGCAAGTCGAGCAGCGTTCTCCGCCACAGAAGGGGCAGACGACGAGTTCGTCCCGTATCACACGCCCGCAGTGCGGACACGGCGCTTCTTCGATGAGAACGGCTCCACAGTGCGGGCAGCGCAGATCGGCGGGCAGCACGTCACGTCCGCAGTCGGGGCAGGTGAGTGACCAGGTCGCGCCGCAATGCAGGCAGGTCGTATCGGTCGGCCCGATGGCCGCGCCACACTCCGGGCATACATCCTGTCCACATGTGGAACAGCGATTATCGCCAAGATGGATCGGAGCTGCGCAGGTCGGGCAGGGAAGCGAGCTTTTCGGCACGGCTGATATTGTAGCATGATCGGTAAAGCCTCCCGCAGGTTTCAGAATCTGCAGGAGACTTGAGTTCTCATTGACAGGCTGGGCGAGCCTGATATACTCAGCGGCCAATGCCACTCGCAACGAACCACAGCCGTCGGGGTTTACTGTAATGGCGGCGACGATCGGAGATGGGCGTGGGCGAGCCGCCGGATGACCTGGAACTGGTCGCGCGGGTCGGGCAAGACCCGTCGGCGTTCGGGCAATTGTACGAACGCTACGTGACCAAAATCTACAACTACGTCTATTACCGCACAGGCAATCACCACGATGCAGAAGACCTGACCGGGCGCGTGTTTTATCGCGCGCTGATGCACATCGATCGCTTCGTCGATCGCGGCGTGCCGTTCTCGGCATGGCTGTATCGCATTGCGCACAACTTGGTGGCGAACTGGCATCGCGACCACGCGCGCCGGCAGGAGTTTTCGTTGGACGACGTGTCGCTGACCAGCCCGGTGCGCGAAACACCGGAGGCCACGACCGAAGCGAACGAACAACGCTTGAGATTGCTGCAAGCGATTCACAACCTACCCATCGAGCGGCAGGAACTGTTGATCCTGAAATTCGTCGAGCACTTGTCGAACGCGGAGATCGGCCAGATCATGGGACGCAGCGAGGGCGCGGTTAAATCACTCTATCATCGCACGCTGCTCTCGCTGCGCGATACGTTGAATTCGATGAACGGCGATCAGCCGACCGCCGAGACCCGAACGATCCGTGACCCTGAAACTGAGTGACGATGTCCTCTCAGAGACGAAAACCCTCTTCTCGATCGAAGCATCTTGAGGACGGGCTTGAGCGTGAGTTGAGCCGCGCCTTGCAACCTCCGGCACGCCCGTCGTTGGGAGTGGCCCGTCACGTGGGCGCAGTGTTAGTCCCGGTCGAGCCATCCCAGCAGTTCGTCGCCGAGTTGGGACACAGCCTCATGTCGATGGCTGCGCGCAGCCGACAATCATTGATCCGGCGTTATCGCACGGCGATCCTGATCGGCGCAGCCGTGTTTGGATCGATTGCATCGGTGGTGGGCGTCGTGGCGTTGATCATGCGCCAGCGAACACGAAGCGTGACGCGCGCGAGTTGAGCCGATCTCACCGCAGAGAGCGCTGAGGCCGCAGAGACCTGAAGTTACTCTGCGCTCTCCGTGCGCTCTGCGGTTAAACATTGGGGGGACACATGAAGTACGGTCGCATTGTGGGATGGGGCAAGTGCGCGCCTCACAAAGTGTTGACCAACTTCGATCTGGAGAAGATGGTCGACACGAGCGACGAGTGGATCGTGACGCGCACCGGCATTCGCGAGCGGCACATCGCCGGCGAGGGCGAGACGACGGCATCGCTGTCTGTCACGGCGGCGCGGCAGGCGCTGGAACGAGCGGGTCTTCAGCCGGCCGATCTCGATCTGATTCTTGTGGCGACGTCTTCGCCCGATTACTTGTTGCCGCCGGTCTCATCGATTATCCAGGATCGGCTCGGCGCAAAGTGCGGCGCGTTCATGGTGACTGCCGGCTGCACCGGCTTTGTGTACGCGCTGGCGACGGCGCAGCAGTTCATCGCCAGCGGTGCCTATCGGCACGTCCTCGTCGTCGGCGCGGAGGTGATTAGCCCGGCGGTGGACTGGACGGATCGCAACACGTGCGTGTTGTTCGGCGATGGCGCGGGCGCGGTCGTCTTGAAAGCCAGTGAAGAGCCGACCGGTGTGTTGTCGTTTGTGCTCGGCTCGGATGGATCGGGCGCGAAGCATCTATGGATGCCTGCGGGTGGCGTGGCCCGCCCCCCAACGCACGAGACGGTCGATCGACGCGAGCACACGATTCAAATGAACGGTCGCGAGGTGTTCAAGTTTGCGACGCGGGTGCTGGCGAGTGCCGCCGTCGAAGCGGTCGAGAAAGCCGGCCTGACGATGGATGAGATCGACCTGCTGATCCCGCATCAGGCGAATGCCCGAATCATCGAGCTGGCCGCGCGCCAGTTGGGCCTGCCGATGGAAAAGGTCTTTGTGAACATTGACCGCTATGGCAACACCTCGGCTGCGTCGATCCCGATCGCGCTGGTCGAAGCGATCGAGCAGGGATACGTGAAGGAAAACTCGACGGTCGTGATGGTCGGTTTCGGCGCGGGACTGACGTGGGCCGCTGCGGTAGTCAAAATGGGCGTGTTCACGCAGCCGCGCTATGCATTGTGGCGGACGATTCCCAGCCGCGCTCGGACGCGCGCACGTGTAGCGGTGGGAGCGCTGCAAATGCGCGCCGGGGCTTTGCTGTTGCCCCTGTATGCCCGCGTGACGAAACGATAAGTGGACAGAAGACTGGAATCAGCCGGGATGTAGTGTCCCGGCTGGTTCCATTTGGGGCCAGGACTGAAGGTGTGGAAATGGGCTGTAGCCGATTGGCCGGCAGCCCGGTCAGGGTGCAACGCCTGACTTGGGAAAGTCCTGGTTTGCAGCAACCGACTTTGACAATTTTAACCGGACTGGTATAATTACCCTTTGCGGCTGGGGCGGCGAATACATTTTCCCAGCTACCAGGGGAACTCTTTCCCCTTTGTTTTGTTTCCTAACCTGGAGGATGACTCGAATGAGCCGGACGATTGGAGCCAAATCGTACGCACGGATCCCCGATGTCTTGATGCTCCCCAATCTCATCGAAATTCAACTGGACTCGTTCAATTGGTTTGTCACAGAAGGCTTGCGCGATCTCTTCGACGAAGTCTCGCCGATTGAGAGTTTCGACAGCTCGTTGAAGTTGTATTTCCCGGGCCACAGCGAGGAAGCCAAGCAGTTCAAGCTGAATTACTGGTTCGAGGAGCCGGCGTTCAACCAGCAGGAGTGCATGGAGCGCGACCTGACCTACGGGCGCGGGCTGTATATCAACGTCGCCCTCGTCAACAAGCGCACCAACGAGCATGTCGTCAATGACATCTTTCTCGGCGAATTCCCGTGGATGACGGAGAACGGCACCTTCATTTATAACGGTACTGAGCGTGTCGTCGTCTCACAGTTGATCCGCTCGCCAGGGGTGTATTTCGACGTGGATAGCGATCCCGCATCGGGCCGCGTGCTGGCGCAGGCCAAGTTGATCCCGGATCGCGGCGCGTGGATGGAGTTCGAGACGCGCAAGAGCGACTACATCACGCTCAAGTTCAATCGCAAGCGCACCGTGCCGGTGACGATCCTGTTGCGCGCGCTGGCCGCGATTGACGACGAGACGGGGAAGGATGTCTTGAAGGCGGGCGTCGACGAGGAAATCCTCGATCTGTTCAAGGATATCGACACAAACCCCGATCATCCGTACATCCTGACCACACTGCGGCAGGAAGGTACGCTCCAGCCGCGCGAGAAGCGCACGATCGCGGAAGAGGCGCTGCTGGAGTTCTATCGCCGTATGCGTCCCGGCGATCCGCCCACGCTGGACAACGCGCGCTCCTATCTGAAGGATCAATTGTTCGACCGCCGCCGTTACGACCTGGAGCGGGTGGGGCGCTATAAGCTGAACCAGCGGCTCGGCCTGGACATCCCGCAGAGCATTCGCACCGTGACCAAGCTCGACCTGATTAAGCTGGTCGAACACATGATCCGAATCAACAACGGGCTGGAGTCGGCTGACGACATCGATCACCTGGGCAACCGCCGCGTGAAGACCGTCGGCGAGCTGATCCAGAACAAGTTGCGCATTGGCTTGCGCCGCATGGAGCGCGTGGTCAAAGAGCGCATGAGTATCCGCGAAGCCGAGCAGATGACGCCGATCACACTGGTCAACATTCGGCCCGTCGTCGCAGCGATTCGCGAGTTCTTCGGCTCGTCGCAGTTGTCGCAGTTCATGGATCAGACCAACCCGCTGGCGGAGCTGACGCACAAGCGCACGCTGTCGGCGCTGGGGCCGGGCGGCCTGCGCCGCGAGCGCGCCGGCTTCGACGTGCGCGACGTGCACCACTCGCACTACGGCCGCATCTGCCCGATCGAGACGCCGGAAGGCCCCAACATCGGCCTGATCGGTCGCCTGGCGACGTACGGCAAGGTCAATCCATTCGGCTTCATCGAGACGCCGTACCGTATCGTGGTCCGCAGCCTGGCGCACACCGACGAGCGACTCGTCGGGCGCGCGGCACGACAGGACATTACCGATCTGTCTACCGGCGAAGTGATCGTCCCGAAGGGTGAGCGAATCACGCAGGATCACTTCAAACGCCTCTCGAAAATGAACTTTGAGAACGAGATTCCCGTCGTGTCATACATCTCCGACGATATTGTGTACATGTCGGCGGACGTGGAGGACCGCTTCATCATCGCGCAGGCCAATGCGTCGTTAAACGAGCGAAGCGAGTTCACCGCCGCGCGCATCTCCTGCCGCCACTATCAGGGCTTTGCGTCGGAGCCGCCAGAGCGCATCGACTTCATGGATGTCGCGCCCCGGCAGATCGTCGGCATCAGCGCGGCGCTGATCCCGTTCTTAGAGCACGACGATGCGAACCGCGCGCTGATGGGCTCGAATATGCAGCGCCAGGCTGTGCCCCTGCTTCAGCCCGAAGTGCCGATCGTGGCGACGGGCATGGAAAGGCAGGCGGCGATCGATTCCGGTCAGGTGGTCGTGGCCGAAGAAGATGGCGACGTGGTCAGCGTGACGGGGCGTGAGATCGTCATCCAGACGAAGAAGGGCAAGAAGACCTACACGCTGCGCAAGTTCAACCGCAGCAACCAGAGCACCTGTATCGACCAGCGCCCGATCGTCGAAAAGGGGCAGAAGGTCAGACGTGGCCAGGTCATCGGCGACTCGTCGAGCACGCACAGCGGCGAACTGGCGCTGGGACACAATGTGCTGTGCGCCTTCATCTCGTGGGAAGGCGGCAACTACGAAGATGCGATCCTGATCAGTGAGCGGCTGGTGCGCGAAGATAAGTTCACCTCGATCCACATCGAGAAACACGAAGTCGAGGCGCGCGACACGAAACTTGGGCCGGAAGAGATCACGCACGACATCCCGAACGTTGGCGAGGACGCGCTGAAAGACCTGGACGAGAACGGCATCATTCGCATCGGCGCGGAGGTCGGCCCGAACGATATTCTGGTCGGCAAGATCACGCCGAAGGGCGAGAAGGAACTGTCGCCGGAAGAGAAACTGCTGCGCGCGATTTTCGGCGAGAAAGCGCGCGAGGTGAAGGATTCGTCGCTGCGTCTGCCACACGGCGAGCACGGCAAGGTCGTCGACGTCAAGGTCTTCACCCGGGACGAGCACCGCGATCTGGCCGCCGGTGTAGACAAGATGGTGCGCGTCTCGGTGGCGCAGAAGCGCAAGCTGACCGAAGGCGACAAGATGGCGGGCCGGCACGGTAACAAGGGCGTGATCTCGAAGGTGGTGCCGATCGAGGATATGCCGTTCCTGGCCGATGGCACGCCGATCGACATCATCCTCAGCCCGTTGGGCGTGCCCGGCCGCATGAACATCGGCCAGATTCTGGAAGTGCATTTGGGCTGGGCCGCCGAGCACCTCGGCTTCCGGGCGATCACACCCGTCTTCGATGGCGCCGATGAGCGCGAGATTGAAGCCGAACTGGCTCGCGCCTGGTTGATCGATCGCGCATGGGAAGATGCGATGCGACGCGCGTGGGCGTGGATGCGCGAAGAGGGTGTCGACACGGAGCAACTGAGAGACGACGACGAGGTGCGCCTGTTGTATCTCACGGCGCTGGTCGAAGATAAAGAGTACGATGTCGAGCAGTTGCGCCTCGATCCGGTCTATGCGCGCCGCACGTTCCTGCGCGAGTGGCTGATCGAGCAAGGCTACAACGCCGACTCGCTGCTGTCGTTTGGGGAGGTTAGGCACGGTCAGGCGGAACGGGCCGGGGGTGACTTTCTGGCGATCGAGATCTGCTTGAGGACGTGGCTGGCCGATCGCGGTGTGAACACCGATGGCATGTCCTTCGAGCAAATCGAGAGCAAGGCGGCGCAGGTCGCGGTGGAGTTAAACGAGCCGCAGCCGACAGTCGGCAAGATGATCCTGTACAACGGCAAGACCGGCGAGCCGTTCGACCAGCCGGTGACGGTGGGCGTCATCACGATGATGAAACTGGCGCACCTGGTCGAGGACAAAGTACACGCGCGCAGCACTGGCCCGTACTCGCTGGTGACGCAGCAACCGCTGGGCGGCAAGGCCCAATTCGGCGGCCAGCGCTTCGGTGAGATGGAAGTATGGGCGCTGGAAGCGTACGGCGCGGCGCACACGCTGCAAGAGATGCTCACGATCAAGTCGGACGATGTGCAGGGCCGTGTCAAGGCCTACGAGGCGATCGTGAAGGGCGAGCCGATCGAAGAGCCGAGCGTGCCGGCGTCGTTCCGCGTGTTGGTGAAGGAACTGCAATCGCTTGGCCTGGCCGTCGAAGCGATCACCGAGACCGGCGAGGTCATCAAGTTTGGCAAGGAAGAAGAGAAGCAGCGCACGCCGCGATTGGGCGTGGGGTTGATGGGCTTCGGCGAAGATGTGTAGGAGGTCTTAACCTTTCGGCGGTGAGGTTAAAATCGGCTTGACAATTGTGAGCCGTGTGGTAAAATCCCGGCTCGCCCGGCTGTGGCAGCGTCTCCCACGGCCCACAAAACCGCTCCATTGTCGTGTCATCGAGGGAGGCCATCGCCATCACCAGATGGCCTCTTTCTTGCGGAGGTTCCGGCTGTGCCGACAATTAACCAACTCGTTCGCAAAGGTCGCAAGACCAGGCGTGTCAAGAGCCGAGCGCCCGCCTTGCAGTTCACCTGGAACTCGTACAAGCAGCGTCGGATGCGTCAGTTCAAAGGTGCGCCGATGAAGCGCGGCGTGTGCATGGTGGTCAAGACGCAGACGCCTCGAAAGCCGAACTCGGCGCTGCGCAAGGTCGCGCGCGTCCGGTTGACGAACCACATCGAGGTGACGGCTTACATTCCGGGCGAAGGGCACAACTTGCAGGAACACTCGGTCGTGATGATTCGCGGCGGTCATGTGAAGGACCTGCCGGGCGTGCGCTATCACATTGTGCGCGGCACGCTGGACACTGCCGGCGTCGAGAAGCGCGCTCAGGGCCGGTCGAAGTATGGTGCGAAACGGCCCAAGGCCGCTAAGAGCTAGGGTGAAGGGAAGTCGAGTATGTCTCGAAGAGCGCGAGCGTTTCACCGCGAACTCCCGTCGGACCTGCGCTACCACAGTATGCAGCTGCAGATGTTCATCAATCACATGATGCAACGGGGTAAGAAGAGCGTCGCCACGCGCATCATCTACGATGCGATGGACATGATCGAAGACCGCGCCAAGCGCCCGCCGATCGAGGTGTTTGAGCAGGCCTTGCGGAACACGATGCCGACGGTCGAGGTGAAACCCCGACGGGTCGGCGGTGCGAACTATCAGGTTCCGGTCGAGGTCGGGTCCGAGCGGCGCGTGACGCTGGCGATCCGCTGGCTGTTGCAGGCCGCTCGCGGGCGGGCCGGCAAGTCGATGTCAGAGAAACTGGCGGGTGAGTTCCTGGACGCGGCGCAGAATCAAGGCGCTGCGATTAAGAAGAAGGAAGAGACACACAAGATGGCCGAGGCGAACCGCGCCTACGCCCATTTCCGATGGTAATCTAATGTAGACGAGCCGGTGGCTCGCCTATACGACATGTCCGGTGCCCGACACGTCGGACTTAGCCTACGTGTCCGAGACGCGGCACCTGTCAACCGAAGTCTATTGGTGATTATTCACATCTCGATAGCTCTCCGTCCGCGTCCTCGCGGACGGCCCGCGAGACGCGGGCCTGGAGCACTTGTGTGCAATCACCAGAAGCCTAGAGTAGTATGGCACGGGAATACCCGATCGAACGCACGCGCAATATTGGCATCATCGCGCACATCGACGCCGGTAAGACGACGACGACCGAGCGTATTTTGTTTTACACCGGCAAGACCTATCGCATCGGCAACGTGGACGAAGGCACTACGGTGACCGATTGGATGGAGCAGGAGCGCGAACGCGGCATCACCATTACCGCTGCGGCGATCACGTGCATCTGGCGCGATTACCAGATCAACATCATCGACACTCCCGGCCACATCGACTTCACCGCCGAAGTTCAACGCTCACTCCGGGTGCTTGACGGCGGTGTTGTTGTGTTTGACGCCGTCAACGGCGTCGAGCCGCAGTCCGAGACCGTGTGGCGGCAGGCCGATCGTTATCAGGTTCCTCGGATGTGTTACATCAACAAGATGGATCGCACGGGCGCGGACTTCTATCGCACGGTCAGCATGATTCGCGAGCGGTTGAACGCCAACCCGCTGCCGGTGCAGTTGCCGGTGGGTCGTGAATCCGACTTCGACGGCGCGATCGACCTGTTCACCATGAAGTGGCTGCGCTGGGGGGACGATCTGGGCTTCACGATCGAAGAGCGTGACATCCCGGCCTCGATGCAGCAAGAGGCCGCCGAAGCGCGCGCCACGCTCGTCGAGCGCATCGCCGAGACCAGCGACGATCTCACGCACCGCTATCTCGAAGGCACGGAGATGTCAGTTGATGATTTGAAGGCCGCGCTTCGACGGGCGACGATTAAGAGCCAACTGGTGCCGGTCTTCTGCGGCACCAGCCTTCGCAACAAAGGCGTGCAGGCCGTCCTCGATGCGATTATCGATTACCTGCCTTCCCCGCAGGACATCCCCGCGATTCAGGGCACCAATCCTCATTCGGGTAAAACAGAACTTCGACATGCCGACGATAGTGCGCCCTTCTCGGCCCTGATCTTCAAGATCGTCACCGATCCCTACGTGGGCCGGCTGGCGTACTTCCGCGTGTATTCGGGCAAGGTTGAAGCCGGTCAATCGGTGTTGAACTCGACGAAGAGCCGCAAGGAGCGCGTGGGCCGCGTGCTGCGCATGTACGCCGATCGACGCGAAGAGTTGGACGAGGTATACGCGGGCGACATCGGCGCGACGCTGGGTCTGAAGGACTCGTTCACCGGCGAGACGCTGTGTGACGCCAACAAGCCGATCGTGCTGGAGAGCATCACCTTCCCCGATCCGGTGATCGCGGTGGCGATTGAGCCGAAGACGACTGCCGACCAGGACAAGATGAGCCTGGCGCTCAAGGCGCTGTCCGAGGAAGACCCGACCTTTCGCGTGCGCAGTGACGAGAACACCGGCCAGACGATCATCTCCGGCATGGGCGAGCTGCACTTGGAAGTGCTGGTCGATCGAATGCTGCGCGAATTCAAGGTGCAGGCGAACGTCGGCAGGCCGAAGGTCGCCTATCGCGAGACGATCACCAAACCCGTGCGCAGCGAAAGCCGTTTTGTGCGGCAGACCGGCGGGCGCGGCCAGTACGGCCACGTCATTTTGGAAATCGAACCGGCGGAGAAGGGCACCGGCTTCTCGTTCGAGAATGATATCGTCGGCGGTGTGATCCCGAAAGAATACATCCCCGCCGTCGAGAAGGGTGTCCGCGAGGCGATGGAATCGGGCGTGTTGGCGGGTTATCCGCTGGTGGACATCCAGGTGCGATTGGTAGGCGGCTCGTACCATGAAGTCGATTCGAGCGAGATGGCCTTCAAGGTCGCCGGGTCGATGGCGCTGAAAGACGGCGTGCAGAAGGGCGCCCCGGTCTTGCTCGAGCCGGTGATGAGGGTCGAAGTGGTCGTGCCGGACGAATACACCGGTGACATCGTCGGGCAACTCTCGTCGCGGCGCGGCCAGATTGAAGGGATGGAGCCGCACGGCGCGGGCCTGCAGGCGATTCGGGCCTACGTGCCGCTGGGCGAAATGTTCGGCTACGCGACCGATCTGCGATCGCAGACGAAGGGGCGCGGTACGTACACGATGGAATTCGCGCACTACGCCGAGGTCCCGATCAACGTGGCCGGCGATATTCTGCAACTTGGCAAGCGCGAGATGGTTCGCGCGCGATAAGGACTCAGGAGGCATCCACCTATGTCGAAGGGGCATTTTGACCGGACGAAGCCGCACGTGAACGTGGGGACGATCGGGCACATCGACCACGGCAAGACGACGCTGACGGCGGCCATCACCAAAGTGCTGGCGCTGAAGAAGATGGC
>DATBWU010000031.1:0-3551 GCA_036514635.1 Anaerolineae bacterium
CTGGTCAGCCAGATCGTCGGCGGCGGCCTGAGCGTGCGCCAGGTCGAAGAGATTGTGCGGCGTTTGAACGCGGGCAAGCCGCACGCCAAGTCCAGGAAGCGCAAAACATCCGACGGCGTCTCGGCCAACACGCGCGCGCTGGAAGACAAGATGCGCCGCGCGCTCGGCACCAAAGTCAACCTGTATCGATCCAGCCGGGGCGGCAAGGTCGTCATCCATTACTACTCGGAAGAAGAGCTCGACGCGATCTATCGTCGCATCACGCGAGAAGAGTGAGGAGGTAAGGGAATGACTCTCGTCGAGCTGATCGTCCTGCTCATCGTCGCGGGCTGCAAAGGCGACAAGCAAGCCGGATAACGAGCCTACGGCATCGCGCGCACGTTGCAGCAGTCAGGCTATCCGCAGCACGCGCCACTAGGCAAAGCTATACAACGCTTGCTCGAAGGCCTGCGCGGCGCGTATCTGCTCAATGGTCTGCCCGCAGACTTGGCGCCCGTCGTCGCAGCAGTGGAAAACCGGCTTTAGCCAGCCATTTCGCCGACTGAAGTCGGCGCTCCGGCCCCTAACCGGAAAGGTCGTATGGAACGCTTCTACCGGCGTCGATTGCCGCACTGGGAAATCGACGGCGCATGGTATTTCGTGACCTTCCGTCTGTACGGATCGATTCCGCGAGCGGTCTTCGAGCAGTGGCAGGCCGAGATCGATTCGAAGCGCAAAGAGCTCATCCGAAGATACAAGCAGTTGAGTCCCCAGACGGAACGCGCGCTGACCGATGAGCAGACGCGCAAGATCGAGCGGTATCTTGATTCGCAGATGCATGTCCGGTATCTTGAGCGCCCCACGGCTGCCGAGGCATTCATCTGCAACCTCGAACGCGGTACGGGGACGCTTTACTGTCTCGGCCCGTGGGTGATCATGCCCAATCACGTTCATGTGATCTTGGCCCCCAAGCGCGACGAGCGTCGTGAGCCTGTTAGCCTGGCCAGGATTCTCCAGCACCTGAAAGGCGCATCGGCAATCGAGATCAATCGCGCACTGAAGCGATCCGGGGCGCTGTGGCAACGCGAATACTTCGACCGCATCATCCGTAGCATGACCGACTTCAACCGCAAGGCGCAGTACATCGAACACAATCCGGCCAAAGCAGGTTTGTGCGGGTCGCCAGAAGAGTGGCCGTGGTCGTCCGCTTCGCGCCAACTCGCGGGGTATGAATTGCTGGAATAATGGAACACCGGCTTCAGCCGGTCGTATCGCCGACTAAAGTCGACGTCCCAAAACCTGAACCATGCCCGCCGACCTCGTCCTCTACAACGCCAAACTCTACACGATGGACGACCGCCGCCCGCAGGCGACGGCCATTGCCATCCGCGACAACCGCATCCTGGCCGTGGGCGATGACGTGTCCATGCGCAACTTGCTCCGGCTCGGCGGCAAGGCAATCGACCTGCGCGGCAAGTGCGTCCTCCCCGGCCTGATCGACGCGCACCTGCACTTCGAGTGGTTGTCGCTCGGCCTGAAGAACATCAATGCGGAAACGCCGACGCTCGACGAAGTGCTGCGCCGCGTCGCAGAACGCGTCAAGACCGCGCCGCCCGGAACATGGATTCGAGGTCACGGCTGGAATCAAAACGTGTGGGGCGGCGCGTTTCCAGCCAAAGCCGATCTCGATCGCGTCGCGCCGGAGCATCCGGTATACCTCACCGCCAAGAGCGGCCACGCCGCGTGGGCCAACTCGCTCGCGCTCAGGCTGGCGGGCGTCAGCGCCTCGACGCCGAACCCACCGAACGGCGAGATTGTCCGGGACGCAACCGGCGAGCCGACAGGCGTGCTCCTCGAAGAGGCGATGGGCTTGATTCGGCAAATCATCCCGGAGGCAAGCGCGCAAGAAGTCGCGGCGGCGATGCGCGACGCGATCCCCCTCGCCCACCGCGCCGGGCTGACCGGCGTGCACGACTTCGACGGCGCGCGCGCCTTTCAAGCGTGGCAGATTCTCAAAGAGCGCGGTGAACTCAACCTGCGTGTGAGCAAAACGATCCCGATCACTTTGCTCGAGCACGCCATCGCGCTGGGGCTGCGATCGGGCTTCGGCGATGACTGGTTGCGGCTCAACAGCGTCAAGTCTTTCGCCGACGGCGCGCTCGGCCCGCGCACCGCGCTGATGATCGATTCGTATGAGGGCGAGCCGGGGAATCGCGGCATCGCCGTCACCGACAACGAAGAACTGTTCGAGAACGTGCGCAAGGCAAGCCAGGCTGGGCTGTCTTCGTCGATCCACGCCATCGGCGACAGGGCCAACCACGATGTTCTGGATGTCTTCGAGACCGTCCGGCAAGAGGAGAAAAAGCGCGGCGAGACACGCCTGCGGCATCGCGTCGAGCACGTGCAACTGCTGCACCCATCCGATTACGCGCGGCTGGCGAAATCGAACCTCATCGCGTCGATGCAGCCGATCCACGCAACGAGCGATATGCGGATGGCAGACCAATACTGGGGCGCGCGCAGCGCGGGCGCGTATGCCTGGCGGGCACAATTGAACGCGGGCGCGCGGCTGGCCTTCGGCTCAGACGCGCCGGTCGAGCCGTTCGATCCGCTGGCTGGAATTCACGCCGCCGTCACGCGCCGCCGCGCCGACGGATCGCCCGGGCCGGACGGCTGGTATACCGAGCAGCGCCTGGCCGTTCACGAAGCGGTGTATGCCTACACGCTGGGCAGCGCCTACGCCGCCTACGAAGAACGCGGCAAAGGCTCGTTGACGCCGGGCAAGCTGGCCGACATGGTCATCCTCGACCAGGACATTTTCAAGATCAACCCGATGGACATCCTGCACGCCCGGGTCGTCGGCACGATCCTCGACGGGCAATTCGCCTGGCGCGACCCGTTCCAAATTTGATCTCACGCACTTCTGATGGAGTGACACCTGTGGACTTTGCCATCGTCGACACGACGCACTTCGACAACAAGAACCGGGTTTTCTCGGAGCAGCGATTGACCATCCCGCGCGAGCAACTCTCGCCGGACGTCACGCTTGACACGACACTGGCCTATCGGCTGGCCGCGTTATATTTCGCGCTGTTAGAGCGAGCGTGGGGGCCGGTCATCAACGTCGAAATCGACGCCGGAGAGATTCACCTCGCCACGCCGGGGCGCGGCGTGACGCTCAGTTTCGGCGTCGGCGTGCCGGACGTGTCTGAAACGTGCGCCGCGATCCGCTGGCCGATCATCGGCGGGCGGGCGCTAGACAAGGGCACGGACGACGGGGGAACGTTCAGCGTTGGCGCGGAGTGGGACGAGGCGCGTGCGAACTTAACCGTGTTCTCGCGTATCGAAGGGTATCCGCCGTCGCTGCCTCGCTGGGCTTACTCGCTGATGCAACAACGGGTACACAAGTTCTTCACGCACCGGTTTCTGAAAGAGACTGTCTTAAAACTCTCTGGTGATGTCATTCTGAGCGAGCGTAGCGAGCGAAGAATCTCGTTTTTCGGCGCAAACATGGAGATTCTTCGGCGCTTCGCGCCTCAGAATGACGGCGAAATGGACTTTTAAGACGCTCT
>DATBWU010000032.1:0-25295 GCA_036514635.1 Anaerolineae bacterium
AGGGGAAGGGGTCGGGGATGGGGTGAGGTCATCCAATCTCTATCATACGCTCGACGGCGCGCGACGCGCGTGCGATGATATCCGCCGGCAAGTCGATCGCATACCGATCGTGCCGTAACGATTCGAGCGTGTCTTCCAACGTAATCTGGTTCATGTGCGGGCAGCGCACGCTGCACAGTCGCAGCATTTCCTTGTCCGGGTTGGCTGCGGCGACGTTATCGCCCATCGAGCACTCGGTCAATAGCAAGTAATGCGGTGCGTTCGTCTCTCGCACGAACTTGATCATGCGTGACGTGCTGCCTGAAAAATCGGAGGCGGCGACGACTTCCGGGCTGCATTCCGGATGGGTCAGGATCACCACATCGGGATACTGCTGACGCACGGTGACGATGTCTTGCACGCTGAACTTGTCGTGCACTTCACATCGACCATGCCAGCCGATCATCTGGTAGTCCAGGCCTGAATCGGGCTGCGCCGGTTCGTTGAGTGTGGGAAAGATGATGCGCTTGCCCGTCTCGCGCGCGACATTTCGGGCGAGGTACTCATCGGGCAGGAAGATGACCGTGTCGGAGCCGAGCGATTCCACCACCGCATTCGCGTTGCCCGATGTGCAGCAGATGTCCGACTCGGCTTTCACGTCGGCGTACGTGTTGACGTAGGACACCACCGGCACGCCGGGGAATTGCTTCTTCAGGTTGCGCACGTCCTCGGCGGTGATGCTGGCCGCCAGCGAGCATCCGGCGCGCAACGACGGCAACAGCACCATTCGGGTGGGATTCAACACCTTGGCCGTCTCGGCCATAAACTTCACGCCGCAAAACACGATGATGTCGGCGTTGGTGCGCGCGGCTTGCCGGCTCAACTCGAGCGAGTCGCCGACGAAGTCGGGGATGGTGTTGAACAGCGCCGGCTCCATGTAGTTGTGTCCCAAAATCACCGCGTTCTTCTCGCGCTTCAGGCGGTTGATCTCGGCGGCGAGCCTGGCCTTGTGCGGCAGCTCGAACGCCGGAACCACATCGCGCAGCATCTCCTTCATTTTCGACAGCATCTCATCTGCCGAGATCACTTCAGACAGCGCCGCGTTCATGTCCCCTCCCTATCCAATCGAGACTTACATCAAACACCTTAGCCGAGTGAGTCAGCGCGCCGATCGAGATGAAATCAACTCCGGTCTCGGCGATGCCTCGCACATTATCCAGTGTCACGTTGCCGGAGGCTTCCAGCCGGGCGCGCCCTGCCGTCATAGCGACCGCCTGGCTCATCATATCGAGTGTCATGTTGTCCAGCAAGATGCGCTCGACGCCCAACTCCAGCGCGGCGCGAACATCGTCCAGCGTGCGCGCTTCAACTTCGATCACAAGTCCGGTATTCGCCGATCGCGCCCGCGTCACAGCCTCGGCCAGCGAGCCGGCGAAATCGATGTGGTTGTCCTTGATCAGAATCATGTCGTACAGGCCGATGCGATGATTCTGCCCCCCACCCTGCCGCACGGCGAGCTTGTCGAAGGCGCGCAAGCCGGGCGCAGTCTTGCGCGTGTCGAGGACGGCAACGTGAGTCCCCTGGACCGCGTCGACGAAGCGGCGCGTCAGCGTGGCGATGCCCGACATGCGCCCCAGAAAGTTCAACGCGGTCCGTTCGCCGGTGAGCAGCGCGCGAGCCGGGCCGGACACTTCGGCCAGCACCTGCCGGGGCTCCACGCGCGCACCTTCTTCGACATGCGGCGTAAATGTTACACGCTCATCGAGCAGGGCGAACACCCGCCGCGCCACGTCCAGACCGGCCACCACGCCATCCTGCTTGGCGATGATACGGCCGCGCATCGTCGCGTCGGGCGGCACGATGCTGCTCGTCGTCGCATCGCCCGAACCGATGTCCTCTTCCAGTGCGCGCTGTATCTGCTCCACGAGTTCCAACAGGAATCCTCCCCAACCCGGCCAAGCCGGAATCCCAACGGATGGCTCTTCCGGCATTGTGCGGAAAAAGCCTCACCGCAAAGGCGCGAAGGCCGCGAAGATGCGGAAAACTTGGCGTTCTTGGCGTCTTCGCGGTTCGGTTTCCTGTTCGATCCGGTAGATCCCAACGGATTTAATCGTTGGGGCGGCAGAGAGTCGGGTTAGTGTAAAAATGACACCTGGAATGTACCACGCTTTTCTCGGAACGCCAAACGGGCGAAACGAAGGTCGGCGACAGAAAAAGCCCGGCAGTCGGGCTTTCTCTGTATATTCACACGGCCATTGCCGGGAGTCTCAACTTCAGGCCAACAAGAGGGAAGCCGGGTGAACTCGGCTGATCCGACTGTCGCCTTCAGCCGGCTTTCACATCATCAGCCGGGAAGTGAACTTCCCGGCGACACCGCGTGGGCATTTACACCAACCGTTCGCGAATCTTCGCGCTGGCGAAGTCCATAATCGTGACGACGATCACGATGATCGCAACGACCGTGCCCGCTTTATGGTATTGCAATTGCCCGAAATAGGTGTTGAGTTGTAAGCCGATGCCGCCGCCGCCCGCAAAACCGATGATGGTCGAGATGCGAATGTTGATGTCCCACTGGTAAATCGAGTACGAGATGAACGGTGGAATGATCTGCGGCAAGATCGCATACACGATCGTCTGCAAGCGCGTTGCGCCCGTGGCTGCAATCGCCTCCACCGGGCCGGGATCGATGTTCTCGATCGCTTCGGAGAACAACTTGCCGATCAGCCCAAACGTCGTCACCGCCAAGGCCAACATCCCGGCGAACGGCCCGATGCTCACCCAGAACACGAAGATCGCCACGTACAACAGCGCCTCGATCGAGCGCAAGATGTTGAACAGGCTGCGCGCGGCATAGTAAACAATGCGCGCGCCGCCACGCCCCGTCAAGTTGCGCGCCGCCAGAAAGCTAAATGGGATGGCCAGCAGACCGCCTATTGTCGTCGCCATCAACGCCTGGAAAATCGTGATCAGCATCTGCCGCAACACGATGTCGAGCACGCCGGGCGAGAGATCAATCGACACGAAGTCGCTGACCAAGCGCCCGAACGTCGGCGCCGGCTCGAACAGCGTGCCGAGGTCAATCTGGGTCGCATTCCAGCAATACACAAACACCGCGCCGATCGCCAGGTAGGCCAGGCTACGCAGCGACTCATTGAACAGCCCCGGCGCGACAGCCAGGGCCTTGGTATCGCCTTGCAAAACGCGCCGCCGCCAACGGATGAGATAGTCGGCACTCATGGCAACAACCGCGAGAGTCCACAGCGATAACGAGCCGATCACCAGAAAAACCAGCGCCTGCAAAAGCCCAGAATACGGGCTTGGCTCGCTGACCACTGCTGTGGTATCACCCTGCAAGATGCGCTGCCGCCAACGGCCACTGATATAGTCTACAATGATGACGACGACGGCGATGGCCCACAGCGCGGCCGCGTACTCTTCGTAGCCGCCTTTGCGGATGGTCTCGACGACAAAGAAGCCGATGCCGCCGCCGGCCACAAAACCGACCACTGTCGCCGAGCGCATGTTGATGTCCCAGCGCAGGAGCGTGTAGGCCAGGAACGGCGGGTAAATCTGCGGCAGCACTGCGTAGCGGATCACCTGCAACAGGTTCGCGCCCGTGGCTGTCACCGCTTCAATCGGGCCGGGATCGATGTGCTCGATCTCTTCGGAGAAGAGCTTGCCCAGCGCCGCCACCGAGTGAATCGTCAGCGCGATCAGCCCGGCGAACGGCCCCAGGCCCACCCAGGCAATGACGATGATGCCCCAGATGATCGTATCGATCGCGCGCACGACGTTGAGGAATGTCCGCATCGCGTAATAGATCAGCATGCCGCCCGGCACGCGCGACATGATGTTGTGCGCGGCGAAGAAACTGAGCGGGATGGCGAGCACAGTCGAGAAGACCGTCGCCATCAGGCCCAGCGCGATCGTCTCGAAGATTTTGCCGGGCACGAAGTTGCCATTGACCGTCCGGCCGAAGATGTCGCCGAACGTGGTGCTCGGCTTCGGCGGGCCGATTTCCTGCTCGAAGCGCGCCTGAATTAACTGCTGCGGCGCTGCCGATGCCACACCCGCGAAAGCTGGGACCTTGAACGTCGCCTCGAAGCGGCCTTCGGCGTCCGTCAGCGCTTCGACCGGTTTGTTTGCTTCCCGAACCTGGGCCTCGTTCGAGGCGTCGAGATCCAACAGCCAGTAGAACGCGCCGCTCATGTTCGGTATGAAGCCTTCGCCGCGCGCGGTGATCGTGTCGCCGACCGAGCCGCAGTTCGGCTCGACCGTCAACTGATACCGGCCGGCGGACGGCTCCGCCACCGGCAGATCGGAGCATGGCACGTTGAAACCGGTCTGGCCAATCTGAAGCGCCTTGTCCCGCGTGAACAGATCGGGGTTCACGATCGCGCGGAAGACGATGCGCGCGTCGCTAAAGCGCGAGATCAGGCGATCCAGGTTGACATCGGTGACGATCCACGCGACGACGTAGACGATGATCGCCGACAGCAGAAACGCAATCCAGCGCGGCGCCGATCGGCCTTGCGCCACCCGGTAGGCATCGATCACGTTCCACAGCCAAAATGCGGCCAGCACCGCCCACAGCCAGCTGATCGCCGTCGCGCCGATCTCGACCCGCCCGACCTTGAAGTTGACGAACGACCAGTCGATCAGAAACGCCAGGAGCAACGTGGTGGCAAGGATCGCGACGCCACGCCAGTATTTCCCGGCGTAGAACTGCCCGGCACCGGGGACGACGAATGACAGCCCGCCAGCCAATGCGGCCTTCTGGGTTGACAACGGAGTTTTGGGGGATGAGTTCATACGATTGGAGAAGTTGTGAGCAATGAGCAGTGAGCAATGGGCAATGAACAAACAACAGCCAGCAATCAACAATCAACCATCACACAATAGTCACTCGCTCGGCCTCTTGCCCGTAGATCGCCTTGAACTGCGCGTCGTCGATCTGCTTGGGCAGTCCTTCGAACACCAACTGGCCGTCCTTCAACGCGATGGCGCGCGTCGCATAGCGGTGCACCAGATCGAGAAAGTGTAAGCTGCACAGCACCGTGATGCCGCTCTCTTTGTTCATCTGCTCCAGGTACTTCAAAATCGTATGGGCCAGCACCGGATCGAGCGAGGCCACCGGCTCGTCGGCCAGCACCAGCTTCGGTTCTTGCATCAACGCCCGCGCGATGCCTACGCGCTGCTGCTGCCCGCCCGACAGCGAATCGGCACGCATGTAGGCTTTGTCACGCATACCGAGCTTGTCCAGGTTGTCGAGCGCGCGTTGCTTGTCATCGGCCGAGAAGTAGTTGACCAGGCTGTTCAGCGGATTGACGTAGCCCAAGCGCCCCGACAACACGTTGGTGATCACCGGCGCGCGCTTGACCAGGTTGAACTGCTGGAAGATCATGCCGATCTGGCGGCGCACCTTGCGCATGTCGGACGCCGGCAGCGCGCTGATGTCGGTGCCGTTCCAGATGATCTTGCCCGACGTCGGATCGATCAGGCGGTTGATGCAGCGCAACAGCGTCGATTTGCCGGACCCGCTCAGGCCGATCACGGCCAGGAACTCGCCGTCCTGCACTTCGAAGCTGACGTCGGTTAAGGCCTGCGTGCCGTTGGGATACGTCTTGGTGAGGTGTTCGACCTTGAGCATGATGGACTCCCAAGACCGCCTATGATCTGTGAGGTTACAGGGTCGCGCAGATTGTAACTCGCCTGGCGCAGCGACATTGCGAGCGAAGCGAAGCAATCTCGTTGTGACGTGGAGATTGCTTCGGCGCGAAAGGCTGCGCCTATTCAGAAACTTGGGCCGTTGCCAGGTTGTGCCCGCCCGCCGATGAACTCGGCGGGCTACACCCCAGCGTCGGATGAATCCGACTAGCCCGATTCATCGGGCGCAGCGGAGTAGCGAATTCATCGCCGCGCGGACACGCCGCGCCAGTTTCTGTCTTCAGGCATATCGCCGCCCGGCGATGTGGGATTCTCGCAATGACACGCCATATGCGTAAGGTGAGATTGTAATTTGGGCAGAGGGACCTTCGCTCCTCTGCCCAAACGCGATCAGAAGCCGTATTTACTTGATCATCTCAGCTGGATCGACGCCTGCCTGCACCAACAATGCGCGGAACTCGTCGTAGAAGGTTGGCTCAATCTCGGCGAAGCCGCGATAGCTATACAGGTTGCGCAGCATGGCCTTGCCGCCCGTGTCCTCGGCGATGAACAACAGGCCCGTGACGGTGGCATCCTTGATGCTCTCATCGACGTCCTTGATGAACTGCATCCCGTCGTTCGGAATGTTATCCGTCAAGAAGAACACATCGACCTTGTCGAGAATGTCCGGGTAGTTTTCCTTGATGGGGGCCGAATCGGTGCGCACGTCGACGAAGGTCGCGCCTGCGTCGCAGTCACCCTTGTACACGGCGATGGCGACGTTGTCGTGCGAGCCGACACTCTGCGTAGCCTTGAAGTCTTTATCCGGATCGATCCCGTTCGCCTTCAGCACGATGCGCGGCATGATGTTGCTCGAGGTCGAGTTCGGGTCCCCGAAGCAGAAGGTCTTGCCCTTCAGATCGGCGATCGACGTGACGCCCGACGCCTTGTTGGCGATGAACTGGCTCTGGTAAAAGTTCTCCAGCTTGCCCTTGTAGGTGCGCAGCGCGACCAGCGCCGGCTCGACGTCATACTTCGACTGCGCCAGCAGGATCGAGAAGGTGTTGAGGAAGCCAATCTGAGCCTTGCCTGCGCCCATTGCTTCGATCGACGCGGCGAAGCTGGTGCCCACTTCGATCTGGTAGGTCAGGCCGGTGAGCTTGCTCAAGCAATCGGCGATCTCGGTGCCGGCCTTGGTGATCTGGGCCACGTCGCCCGACGGGACGAACGTCATGACGATCGGGTTATCGGCAGCGCCTAACTCGCCCGCAGCAACGGTGGGCATGTTCGGCAGCTTGTCGCAAGTGGGTGGAGGAACCGTCGGCGTAGCTTCGCCTCCGCCGGCAGTGGTGGGCGGCGGCGCGGTAGTCGCCGTCGCCTCCGGCGCAGCAGTCGGCGCACAGGCCGAGAGCGCCATCGAAAGCACAGCGAGCAAAGTAAACACAGTGAAAAGCGATCGCTTCGTCATCTCTTCTTCTCCTGTAGATATGAATAGGGAACTGCGCGATAGTTCAACGGAACATCCACGATGCACGTGAACATCACCAGAGGGACATCACCTCCTTAATATAGGTGATCACCGGCGCGCAACTTGACAGCGAAATCAGAGGGGTAACTACACTCATACTACATCAGGTCTGCCCGATTGACAAGCCACATGCACCTCAGGCTAACACAGAGTTCTCAAACGGGTTTTAAGTCGAGTTCAACAATACTTGAGGGTCGGCGCATTATGGCTGGTCGATGGTGATGAGGTGCGGATCGACGCGATCGTTAATCGACGAGATTTCAACGTCCTCGTGGATCAACCCCGCCCAGAAATACAGCGGGTTGCGCTCGGGCAGGTCGGTGATGCGGATGCCGCCGGTGATCGTGGCGCGCTTGCCGGGCGGAAGGTAATAATACTTCTGCCCATCGATCTCTTTGACGATCAAATCGTCCGGTCCGCCGACGGCCCACCGGAAGGGGTAATTGCGCAGGCTGGTATCGAAGTCGATCCCGATCCGCCACGCGCCCGATTCTTCGGCGAAGCCCGGCCCGTTAAAGTTCTGATCCAGGTCGTACACGTAACCCGGCGCCGGGCCGCTGGTGCGAATCGGCACCGCCCCATAGTTATCGACCGTGAGCGTGAAGTACAGCGTCTGCCCCAGCAGCACCGATTGCGACGAAAACGCAACGTCGAGATCGACGATCTCCGCGCGCGGCACACCGCCGTCCTGAATCGCCAGTGTGCCGGTGACGACGGTCACCTGGCCGACGGCATCCTCGGCGCGCGCGGTGACGACGTACTCTCCGTCGGGAGGTGGATCGGCTCCCAGATCGACACCTGCATCGTAGTCAAACTGATGCAGCCCTTCTTCGCCGGGCTGGCGCGCTTCCTTCGTCTGCGGGTCTTCGGCAACGGGGAAAGGCGTGCAGTCGAGATCGGGCAGACCGGGCGGCGGCGACGCCGATCCATTGCACAGGGTGTTCTGAAGCATCACCTGGAGCGCGGCAGGTTTGTTGAGGTAGACGTTGATCTTCGTGCGATCGGAGATGCCGTCGCGATTCGGCGTGAATGTCTGCGGCAGAATGCTAAATCCGGTGATCTCCGGCGCGACCGGATCGCCGCCCGACAGCGTCAGATGACCCTCCGCCGACTGATGCTCGCCAGTGGCGTCGGTCGCCTCCACGGTCCAGCGATAAGCGCCATCGGGCACCAACCGCCCATCGATCACGCCGCCGAACAGCACATCGTACTGGGCCGCCGAACGCGGCTGCTCTTTTCGGAAGTAATACCGCTCGCCATCGCCCGCTTCGAGGTAGATCGAGATCGAAGCATTCCGGTCGAGGCGGTAACTGATATGCGTCACATCGGCCACGCCGTCCGCGTTCGGCGAGATCGTGTCCGGTGTGAACGAGACATTCGACAGGAGTTCACGCGGGGCGCAGGCAGAAAGCAACCAGAGCCAACCCAGCACAAGCCAGCACCAGATCAGGATCGATCTCGCTTTTTTCATTCTGTCCGCTTTCGGTTGAGAGCGTGTTTGAAAAGCAGGAGGATTGCAGCCGGATCGCCGACTCACTTGCCCCCGCAGCGAAGCGGAGTGGGGTTAGTCGGCATTTTGACCGGCTGAAGCCGGTGCCCCCGGCTTTTCAGACAGCCTCTAAGAGCATGGGTAGTGGTAAAGAAGTAAGTGATAGCGGGTTTCACCGCCGAGAGCGCAGAGTGCGCCGAGCCGGATTTCTAGGAAAATCTCTGCGTTCTCGGCGTCCTCTGCGGTGAGCCTCACTTACCATGTAACCACTACCAGAGCGTGTTTGAAAGTGAGCATAGGCAGGTGGCTGGCACTTCAAATTCGTTGATTCGCCATCTATCCGTTGACGCCGCGCGGAGTCTAATCGACACGTGGGAGAGTGTCAAGCCGGGGGATTGCACTAATGCGCAGATCGTCTACAATTCGTTCAGTGTGACCAGGGCTTTTCCAAAAGTCAGGCGCTGTGCCTTGATCGGGAACGCCGGACGGTGAACCGTCCGGCTGAAAGCGTGGAAGCCCGGTCAACCGGGCTGCCGACCAATCGGCTTCAAGCGTGAGGCGCAATGCGGACCTACGCGCAAGCTCTCGATTATCTTGAACAATTCATCAACTACGAGCGCCAGCGATCCGCTCCCTACTCGCCGGAGACGCTCAGCCTGGATCGTGTGCACGATTTACTGAAGCGGTTGGGCGATCCGCACCGGGCCTATCCAACAATCCACGTCGCCGGCACGAAGGGCAAAGGCTCAACCTGCGCGATGATCGAATCGATCTTGCGTGCGGCCGGCTGCCGGACCGGGCTGTACACGTCGCCGCACCTGCACACCTTCCGCGAGCGAATGCGCGTGTGCGGCGAGTTGATTTCACGCGAAGCCTTCGCCGCGCTCGTCGACGAGATCGAGCCGCACGTCGCCGCCGCGCCGGGTCTCACCTGGTTCGAGATCGTGACCGCGCTCGGCTTCCTGCACTTCGCGCGATCGCGGATCGACATCGGCGTGATCGAGGTAGGATTAGGTGGTCGTTTCGACGCGACGAACGTAATCACGCCACAGGTGTCGGTGATCACGTCCCTCAGCCTGGATCACACGGCCTGGCTGGGCGACACACTCGACAAGATCGCATTCGAGAAAGCGGGCATCATCAAGCCGGGCGTGCCGGTCATCAGCGCCCCGCAGAAACCGGAAGCGCTGGCAGTGATTGAGCGAATCGCGACGGAGCGCGGCGCGCCGCTGACGGTGATCGGGCGCTCTGAAAACTCACCATCACGCCCTGTCCGACGCTTCGCGTCGGGGGCGCGCCAGGCGAGACTCCACCCTCTGAAGAGGGCAAGCGACACACAGAAACACCAAGAAAACGGTGAATCCTTCACCTTGCGAGGCAAGGCATTCCACGTGCCACTCCGTGGACGCCATCAGATCGACAATGCCGTGCTGGCGATCGCGGCCGTCCGGCAGGCGAAGGGTTTCTCGATCGGCGACGAAACGATTCGGCGCGGGCTGAATCAAGTGGAATGGCCGGGCCGCTTCGAGATTGCGCGCGGCGATCCGCCGCTGGTCTTCGACGGCGCGCACAACGTCGATTCGGCGCTGAGGCTGGTCGCCACTCTCGAAGAGGTCTTTCCCGATCGGCGCTGGACGCTGGTCTTCGGCGCATCGTCCGACAAAGACATCGCCGGGATACTCGATGCGTTGCTGCCCTGCGTCGAACGCGCAGTCGTCACTCGCGCCCGAAGCGTGCGGGCCGCCAATCTCGAATCAATCGCACAGCAAATCGCGGAACGGGGCAAGCCGGTCGAGATCGCGCCAAGCGTGGCGCAGGCGCTTGCGCGCATCCTGGATTCGACTACACCGGTTGTGGTGACCGGCTCGCTGTATATCGTCGCCGAGGCGCGCGAGGCGTGGCTCGATCAGGCGGGCCTGCCGATGCCGGAGCGAGACGCTTGAGCCTGTTTGTCAATCGGCCCAATATTAGATAGAATCTCCACGGTTCACGACGCGCATTCAGGAGACACGGTGTTCAGACATTTCAGTGACAGCACCCCGATGTCGCCCGGCTTCGGCGAGATGCAGTCAGCGGCGTTGGGCGAGTTGCTCCAGCCGCTCAAGCGCACGCGCACGCATCACGGCCTGGTCGAGCTTCCCCTGCTGCCGATTCGCGATACGGTCATCTATCCCCGGCTGATGTCGCCGCTGTTCGTCGGCCGCGATCGATCGATGAGAGCGATCGAGGCGGCGCAGGCGGAAGATCGCGCCCTGATCGTCGCGACGCAGCGCGATCCCGAGGCGGAGGAGCCGCGCCCCAGCGACTTGTACACCATCGGTTGCCATGTCACCGTCATTCGCACGCTGCGTATGCCCGACGGCACGACCAGCGTGCTGACGCAGGGACAATACCGCACCGAGATCGTCGAGTACGTGCAGACCGAGCCGTACTTCCGCGTCAAGGCTCGCCTGATCGAAGAGTCGACCGACAAGCCGCCTTCGACCGAAGCGCTGATGCGCGCCGTGCTGGCGCTGTTCGAGAAAGTCGTCAACCTCAATCGCAGTCTGCCGGAAGACGCGTACGTGTACGCGATGAACATCGAGGAGCCGGGCTGGCTGGCCGACCTGGTCGCTTCGACGATCGACATCGACATCGCCAACCGCCAGCAACTGCTGGAGATTCTCGATCCGGCGGCGCGCTTGCAGGCGCTGTCGATCCGGCTGGCGAAGAAGCTCGACGTGCTGGAACTGGAAGACCAGATCCACTTGCGCGTGCAGAAAGAAGTCGATCGCTCGCAGCGCGAAGCCTACCTGCGCGAGCAGATACGCGCGATCCAGTCGGAGTTGGGCGAAGGCGATGTGCAGGCGCAGGAGATCGGCGAACTGCGCGAGAAAATCGCGGCCAAGTCGCTGCCCGACGAGGTGCGCGCCAAAGCCAACAAGGAACTCGAACGGCTTCAGCAGATGCCCAGCATGGCGCCCGAGGTCGGCATCATTCGCACCTATCTCGACTGGATTCGCGATCTACCGTGGACGGAGACGACGACCGACAATCTGGACGTGACCAACGCGGCGAAGGTGCTGGATCAGCAGCACTACGGGCTGCCCAAGGCCAAAGACCGTATCCTGGAATACATCGCCGTGAAGCGACTGGCCTCCAATAAGATGCGCAGCCCGATCTTGTGCTTCGTCGGGCCGCCGGGCACGGGTAAGACCTCGTTGGGCAAGTCGATCGCGCAAGCGTTGGGGCGCAAATTCGTGCGCGTGAGCCTGGGCGGCATCCACGACGAGGCCGAGATTCGCGGTCACCGGCGCACGTACATCGGCGCGCTGCCGGGTCGCATCATCCAGACGATGCGCCGCGCCGAGACGATCAACCCGTTGTTCATGCTCGACGAGATCGACAAGGTCGGCGCGGACTTCCGGGGCGATCCTTCGGCGGCGCTGCTGGAGGCGCTCGACCCCGAACAGAACAACGCCTTCAGCGATCACTATTTGGAAGTGTCGTATGACCTGTCCAAGGTGATGTTCATCACCACGGCCAATATCCTCGAGACGATTCCGCCTGCACTGCGCGATCGGATGGAGGTGATCGAGTTTCCCGGCTACATCGAGGACGAGAAGTTGATGATCGCCAAGAAGTTCATCATCCCCAAACAACTGCTCGAACACGGGCTGACGCCGAGGGAATTGCATTTCACCGACGCCTCGATCCGTGGGATCGCTCGTGAGTACACCTACGAAGCCGGCGTGCGCAACCTGGAGCGCGAAATCGCCAATATCTGCCGCAAGACGGCGCGCCGTATCGCCGAAGTCAAACCGCACCGCCAACGCATCGCGCCGGAGGGGCTGCATCATTATCTGGGGCCGCCGCGCTTCACGTTCGGGTTAGCCGAAGAGAAAGATCAGATTGGCGTGGCGACGAGCGTGGCGTGGACCGACGGCGGCGGCGACATCATGCCGATCGAAGTCACGCTGATGCAGGGCAAGGGCACGCTGCTGCTCACCGGCCAGCTCGGTGAAGTGATGCAGGAATCGGCGCAAGCCGCCGTGTCCTACACGCGCTCGCGCGCCAGCGACCTGGGTATCAAGCGCACGGCGTTCGACAAGACCGACATCCACATTCACATCCCCGAAGGCGCGATCCCGAAGGACGGCCCATCGGCGGGCATCACGATGGCGACGGCGCTGATCTCGGCGTTCACGCAGCGGCCCGTGCGGCGCGATGTGGGCATGACCGGCGAGATCACGCTGCGCGGGCGCGTCCTGCCGATCGGCGGCTTGCGCGAAAAGACGCTCGCCGCACACCGCGCCGGCCTGAAGACGATGATCGTCCCCAAGAAGAACGAGAAGGATATGGTGGAGATTCCCAAGAAGGTGCAGCGCGACTTAAAATTCCACTTCGTCGAGTCCATGGACGAGGTGTTGAAACTGGCGCTCGGCTCGTCGCCGAAACGAAAAGCGGCGAGTCCTGCCACCCGCCGCGCCCAACCCCGATCGCCCCTCAAGCGCCCGACGCAGCGCCGCCCACACACCGCTCACTGATCACTGGTGACTGATCACTGGTCAGTGACCAGTGATCAGTGACCATCACTGCCTTCCTCGTGCGCCGCGTTGAGCGCCTTTTCGATGTCCGCGCGCAGTTGCTGCGCCATGTCGATGACTTCGGTGAGCCGCGCCGCCGACTCTCCATCCGGGGCCGAGTCCATCGCCAGGTGCAGATTCATCAGCATCCGGTTCATGGATTCCTGCATCGCGCCGATCAACTGCTCGGCAGTCATCGTTTGCGGATCGATACCCCACGCGCGCAGGCGGGCCTCCAGCAAACGGTCAAAGTCCTCCGGCGAGTAATCGCCGCCGTCGATGAGCTGCTGATACAGCGCGTCAAGCGCGTCCGGATCGGTAGGCAGAGGATCGGGCAAGGGCATGACTCGTCTCCAGGCTGGCAGATGCGAGCATTATACACCGCCTCATCCCCTCACGCCTGCGGCGCACTCCGGCTACGGCCCTGCATCTGGTGATTGCACACATCTTGAATGCTCGCCGACCGCGCGACGCGGGCCTGGAGCACTTGTGGATAATCACCAGCCCCTCATTCCTTGACGATGCACTCTCGCAACGATATACTCTCGCACGTGACCCGTGAACCTGCACCCACACCGTCGGCCCGGCCCTCCTTCAGACAGTTTCGCCGGCTGCTCGCCTACGTGCGCCCGCACCGCGCTCGACTGGCGATCGCCTTGAGCGCGATCGCCGGAAGCAGCCTGCTCGGGCTGGCCGGGCCATACATGATCCGCTTCCTGGTCGATGCCATCGCGCCCGGCGGCGATCCCAGCAGCCTCAACACCGTCACGTTGATTCTGATCGCCATCTTCGCCGCGCAGAGCGTGCTCTACTTCATTCGAGGCTACCTGCTGGCCTACGTCGGCGAACGAGTGATGGTCGATCTGCGCCTGGGATTGTACGAGCACCTGCAAGGCCTGTCGCTGGCTTTCTTCACGGAGCGACGCACCGGCGAATTGGTTTCGCGCCTGACCAACGACGTGGCAACCGTGCGCGGCGTCGTCACCAGCGACATCGCCACCGCGTTAGCGCAGGGACTGACCTTTATCGGCGCGCTGCTCTTGATCATCGTGACCAACTGGCGATTGACGCTGTTCATGCTGGCGTTCATCCCGCCGGTCATGCTGTTCGCGATCTTCTTCGGCCGGCGGCTGCGCAAGCTATCCTCGCAGGTGCAGGACGAGCTCGCCAATGCGACGGCCGTGCTGGAAGAATCGACCGCCGGCGTGCGCGTCGTCCAATCGTTCGCGCGCGAGCGTTACGAGATCGGCCGCTATCGCACGAGCATCGAATCGGCCTTCGGGCTGGCGATGCGGCGCACCCGCATCTCGTCTCTGTTTGGCCCGCTCATTTCGTTCCTCGCCTTCGGGTCGATCGTCGCGATCTTGTGGTTCGGCGGGCAGGAGGTGCTGGCGGGGCGATTGAGTGCCGGACAACTCGTCACGTTCCTCATCCTCACACTGACACTCGCCGGATCAATCGGCCAGTTCAGCGGGCTATGGACCGGCCTGCAGGAAGCGCTCGGCGCGACGCAGCGGCTGTTCGAGATTCTGGATACCGAGTCGGACATCGTCGAGCAGCCCGACGCCAAACCTCTGCCGCGCATCGCGGGGCGCATCACATTTGAGAACGTCTCATTTGCCTATCGCCCCCTTGCCCCGCGACCGGGCCTGCCCGCGCCCGGTGTCCTGCGCGACGTGTCGATCGACGTGCCGCCCGGCGAAGTGCTGGCGCTGGTCGGGCCGAGCGGCGCGGGCAAGTCGACACTCGTCAATCTGATCCCACGCTTTTACGATCCGACGGCCGGCTGCATTCGCATCGACGGCATCGACATCCGGACGGTGACGGTGAAGAGCCTGCGCGAGCAGATCGGCATCGTGCCGCAGGAGACGCTGCTGTTCGGCGGGACGGTGCGCGAGAACATCCTGTACGGCAAACTCGACGCCGGCGAAGGAGACATGATCGAGGCAGCGCAGGCGGCCAACGCGCACGAGTTCATTCAACACCTGCCGCAAGGCTACGACGCGATCGTTGGCGAGCGCGGCGTGAAGCTGAGCGGCGGCCAGCGCCAGCGCATCGCCATCGCGCGGGCGATCTTGAAAGACCCGCGCATCCTGCTGCTGGACGAAGCGACCTCGTCGCTCGACAGCGAGAGCGAAGGGTTGGTGCAGGAGGCGCTGGAGCGATTGATGGCGGGCCGGACGAGCGTCGTGATCGCGCATCGCCTGAGCACGGTGCAGCACGCGCACCGCATCGCCGTGCTGGACGAAGGTCGATTGGTCGAGCTCGGAACACACGAAGAACTCATGGCGTTAGACGGCCTGTACGCACGGTTGTATCGTATACAGTTCCGCTTGGAAGAGCCTGCGCACGAGCCTGAGGTAGCGGAGACCGGGCCGGTGAAGCGGCGCCAGCGAATGAGCCTGCTGAGGCAGTTGGGTATGTGAGTGGGAAAGTTGAAAGGAGAGTAGACTTGAGTTCAGAGCCGGAGTCAATGGGCAGCCTGGAAACGCTGGCGCAACTGCGATCGGCGCTCAACAGCGTGATGGCACTGGATAGCCACACCGCGCTCGACAGCGGCGTGTACGAGTTTCGCGGGCGCTTGGTCGTCAGCTCGGAAGAAGCCTTCGACCACATCTACGGTCGATTTACCGAATTGGGCTACACGCCGATGCTGATTCGCCGCAACGGGCAGGAGGTCGTCATCGCGCGGCGCGGTGTGGTCAGGCCGCGCGCGTTGAATCCGAGTGTCAACGCGATCCTGTTTATCCTGACTGCCTTGAGCACGCTCGTCGTCGGCGCAGCTTACGGGAACGAAGCGCTTGCCAACGATCCGAACCCGTTCGAGACCCTTTTCGGGAATCCCGTCTTGCTGCTGGGTGGTCTGCCGTATGCCCTGACGCTGCTGGGGATCCTGGGCGTGCACGAGATGGGACACTACGTCCTGGCACGCATTCACAAGGCCGCCGTCACCTTGCCCTACTTCATCCCCATGCCGTTCGGCTTCGGCACGATGGGAGCTGTCATCCTGTTACGGTCGCCGATCAAGAACCGCCGCCAGTTGTTCGACATCGGTGTGGCCGGCCCCCTGGCCGGGCTGGTGCTGGCGATACCGCTGCTGATCGCCGGGCTGGCGACATCCGAGATTCATCCCTCGCTCAATGTGCCCGGCGGCCAGGAAGGCAACTCGATCCTGTATCTCCTGTTGAAATTGCTGGTCAAGGGTCGCATTCTGCCCGGCGGCGGTGAAGACGTTTTCTTGAATGCCATTGCGTTTCCGGCCTGGTTTGGCCTGTTTGTCACCTCGATCAACCTGCTGCCCATCGGCTCGCTCGACGGCGGCCACGTGACCTACGCCGTGTTCGGGCGGCAACAATGGACGATCGCCCGCGCCGCGTGGCTGTTGATGCTGGCCGGCGGTGTGGTGCTGCTGGTGCTGCGGCCCGAGCTGGCGTTCGCGAACGTCTGGTTGTTCTGGGCGCTCTTGGTGCAGATCTTCGGCGTGATGCACCCGCCGCCGCTCGACGACATCACGCCGCTCGATCCGAAACGGCGCGCGTTGGGCATCTTCACGATGATCCTGTTCGTGATGCTCATCGTCCCGATCCCGTTCAGTTGATCGACGAAGGCCCAAAGACGAAGGACGAATGATGTCCGTCATCAGTCATTCGTCCTTTGTCCTTCGTCACGTCAGAAACGGATTGTACCGGCGCTCCTGGCCGATCGTCGTCGGCGGGCCGTGCCCGGAATACACGGTTACGTCGTCGGGCAAGGTGAGCAGTTGCTCGCGGATGCTGGTGATCAGCCTATCGAAATCGCCGCCGGGCAGATCGGCCCGACCGATGCTTCCCTGAAACAGCACGTCCCCTCCGAAGACCGCTTTCTCCTTTTCCAGATAAAACACGACGTGGCCGGGCGTGTGACCCGGCGCAAAGCGCGTCTCGAAGCGCAATGTGCCCACTTCGAGAATCTGGCCGTGTTCGAGCGCGATGGCCGGATCGGGCACGGGCCGCATCGGGATGTTCCACAAGCGCGCGCCGCCGTCGACACGCAGCAACGGCAGATCGAGCGGATGCATCGCCACGGGCGCGCGCGTCGCATCGGCCACCTCCGCGGCCGCGCCGATGTGATCGAAGTGGGCGTGCGTCAGCAAGATGAGATCGATTGGGGCGTTCAGCGACTGAGCGGCGGAGAGAATGTCCGACGCGCCCCAGCCGGGGTCGATGACGGCAGCGCGATGCGTGTCACCGCAAACGGCGAGGTAGCAATTGGTTTGGAGGGGACCTACGGCCAGCGTGTGAACGATCATCTTGCGCGCGGAGCCGGTACAGCGGCGCGCCCGCTCGCCGCGCGGGCTTCCTGCACCCAGGCTTCCATCGCCACCAGGTCGAGGTTGTTAGCGGCGCACCATTTCCTGAACTGTTCGAGGCGCACGCGCGGATCGCCCGCCTCGTGCATCGGGTCGGCTCTCCGCTCTTCGGCCATGATCTCGGCGAAGCGCCCCAACATGCGCAACTGCTCAGTGTCGAGCTTGTCGATCACATTCGTCAGTTTGTCACGCTCGTCCATGCCTCCCCCGTCAGGGCACGATTATAACATGGTTGGCTCATGTTCGATACGAGTAGGGTGCAGCACCTGACTGGGGAAAGCCCTGCCCCATGCGGATCGGCCAGCGGCGCGGTCACCCACCGGTACGCGCCTTCCTGGGCATCCCGCTCCTCGTTCGCGAAAAACCGATCGGCATGATCGGCATCGCCAACCGGCCCACTCGTTATACCGACGATCACGAACGCTTGCTGGTCACGTCTGCCGCACAGGTCGCTATTACATCGCGGCGGAAATACCCCAACGGTTTGTCATGCTGAGCGGAGCGAAGCATCCCGCCCATAGTGCCGAGACTCTTCGCTTCGCTCAGAGTGACAACCATTGGCTCATTTAAGCCCAGGAGCACTATGGTGATCCACACCGCCCAGTTGTATGAAGAGCTGACCGCGACCCAAGAAGACCTCGAGCGCAAAATCATCCCCTACGCTCGCCGTCACCGACGACGGGCGAGGGTTTGACCTCAAAGAAGTGAGGCAGGATAATACCGGACACTTCGGGATTATGGGCATGCGCGTCAGATTCTTGCCCGTTCACAACCTGGCCGGCCTCGAAGACCTAGCGCGGCGACTATCAACCTTGGGCAAGCGGCCGCCGATTCGACGCCGGCAACGAGGATTTCTTGTCCACGCAACGAGGGTCTATGCGTGAAGTAGTGCCTGACATCGATCGCTGGCGCGCGCAAGGCGACAGAATCGCGCTGGCTACCGTAATCCAAACCTGGGGATCGGCCCCGCGCGGCGTGGGCGCGAAGATGGCACTCACCGTCGATGGCAAGATCGCCGGATCGGTCAGCGGCGGTTGCGTAGAAGGCGCGGTGTTCGAAGCGGGGACACAGGTCATCCGATCGGGCGAACCGCAGCTGCTTCAGTTTGGCGTCGCCGACGAGACCGCATGGGAGGTCGGATTGGCGTGCGGGGGCAGCATCCGGATCTTCGTCCAGCCGCTCGACTCCGCTCTATACGAGGCTGTCCACGCCGCGCTGATAGACGAGCGCGCCGCCGTGACTATCACCATCGTGCAGGGTCCCACGGACAGGCTCGGTCGCCAGATGATGCTACGCGACGATGGAAGCGTGGCCGGTTCGCTGGGCAGCGAGTTGGATCCGCCGGCGCTTGAAGCCGCGCGCACCGCCTTGAGCGAGGGCCAATCGAAGCACGTGCCGTTGGGCGATGTCGAGCTGTTTTTCGACGTGACACTCCCCTCACCCACCCTCGTCGCCGTCGGCGGCGTGCATATCGCCATCGCGCTCGCGTCGATCGCCAAGGCACTGGGTTATCGCACCATCGTCGTCGATCCACGCCGCGCGTTCGGAAGCGAAGAACGCTTCCCGCACGCGGACCAACTGATCCGGGCCTGGCCGGATGAAGCGCTGGTGCAGATCGGCTTGAATCGCTCGACCGCCGTAGCGATGCTCACGCACGATCCGAAACTCGACGACCCCGCGCTGATCATCGCGCTACCCAGCCCGGCGTTCTACGTCGGCGCGTTGGGCAGTCGCAAGACGCAGGCTGCGCGCCGCCAGCGTCTGCAGAAGGCCGGACTCACACAAGCGCAAATCAACCGCCTGCGCGGCCCAATCGGGCTGAACCTCGGCGCACGGACACCGGAGGAGATCGCGCTGTCGGTGATGGCGGAGATCGTCGCCGCACGCAACGGGCAGATCTGAGCCAGTTCTCCCGCCAGCCTAAATCACACAGGCTGTTCCGGCACGAGGTCGGAACAGCCTGTATGTTGTGTCACAGCGGGAGCGACGGGATTCGAACCCGCGGTCTCGGCCTTGACAGGGCCGCATGTTAGCCGCTACACCACGCCCCCAACGACGCGAATCATACCAGACGCCCCTTCGCTTGTCAACCGCAATCCACCAAAACCGACCGAAACGCGAGCAAGGCACGATCAATTTCATTCGCGGTCACCCAGGCGTGCGTCACTGCGCGAAAGCGGCGCTTGCCCACGGCGAACAGCAGCACGCCGCGCTCGGCCAGTCGCCGTTCGACCTGTGGCGCGTCGATCTTGACCTCGGGCGCTAAATCGAAATAGACCATGTTCGTCCACACCCGATCCGGATCGACGGCGAACCCAGGCGTGTCGGCCAGCCCTTCGGCCAATCGCTTCGCGTGAGCATGATCCTCCGCCAGCCGATCGACCATCGTCTCCAGTGCGACAATGCCTGCGGCAGCGATGACGCCGGCCTGGCGCATCCCGCCGCCGACGACTTTGCGCGCACGACGCGCCTCCGCGATAAAGTCCTTCGGGCCGCACAACACCGATCCGACCGGCGCGCTCAGACCCTTGCTCAAGCAAAACGTCACCGAGTCGGCTTCGCGCGCGAGATCAGATGCCGGCACACCGAGCGCAATCGCCGCATTGAAGATGCGCGCGCCATCGATGTGTAGCTTCAGGCCGTGTTGTCGGGCTAATGCCGCAACCGATCGCGTATACTCCGCCGTCAGCGGCATGCCGCCCGTAGCATTGTGCGTGTTCTCCAGGCAGATCAGGCGCGTGCGCGCGTGGTGCGGATCGTCTTCCTGGATTGCGTTCTCGATGTCCTCCAGACGCAGTGTGCCATCGGGCCGATTCGGGATCGGATGCGGCACGACGCCGCCCAGGGCCGCCATCCCGCCCTGCTCGTTATTCAGGGTATGCGATCGGTCGCCCACGATCGCTTCGTCACCCCGGCGACAATGGGTCAACAGCGCGGCGAGATTACCCATCGTCCCGCTCGCCACGAATAGCCCGGCTGCCTGTCCCATGCGCTCGGCGGCCATCTCTTCCAGCCGCTTCACCGTCCGATCGTCGCCGAGCACGTCATCGCCGACTTCGGCCCGCGCCATCGCCTGGCGCATCGCGGGCGTGGGCTGCGTCACGGTGTCGGAACGCAGATCGATCTTGCCGTTGATCATGTTGTGCCTTGTTCTAAAACGGAGAGCATTCGGTAATTCGCGGGCAGCGCCCGGTGACACATGCGGTGCAGTGCTCCCGTGAATCACCGGGCTAAAAAAGCGAAGCCTGCTGAAGCAGGCTGCTTGCCGCTTCAGCCGGATTGATCCGGATTTTCTTGATTAGCCCGACGATTTTGCGAAGCACCCCGTAGCGCAGCGGAGTGGGCATCGTCGGGCGACAGGCGTGAAGCAATTGCCGAACGCTCTCCAAACGTGATAAGTAATGGTCAATACTGTCGCACAATCGCCCGATATGCGGCTGGCTGCCGGCTTTGGATCGTCTGCAATTCCTCGCGGTGGCGGCGCACCTCGTCCAGATCGATGCGGGCCAGCGCGTAACCTTCGATTTCCTCGTCCACCCGTGCGAAGACCTGCCCGCGCGGGCCGATGATCATCGTTTCGCCGCAAAACGAGAGCGTGGCATCCTGCCCGATGCGATTGGCGGCCGCGACGAATAGCGAGTTCTCCAGCGCGCGCGCCATGAGATACGTCCGCCACTCCTCGGCGTTGGGCTTCTCCCAGTTCGCGCACACCACCAACAGGTCTACACCGTCCAGCGCGTAAGTGCGCGCCGCTTCAGGAAAGGCCGCGTCCCACCCTACTAACAAACCGGCATTCCCAAAGTCAGTCTCCAGGATCGGGAAGCGGAACCCGTTTCGGAAAGCCAATTTCTCCTCGCCCTTCAGATGCACCTTGCGATACTCGCCGACAAGATCGCCGTCCGGGCCGACCATCACCGCCGAGTTGTACAGCACCGACTCGACCTTCTCTTTCGAGGGCAGGCCGAACGCGACGTACACGCCGAACTCGCTCGCGCGCTGGGCGATCAGATTGACCGATGGGCCGGGGACGCGCTGCGCGAAATCGGTGAAGCGCACGCCGCACTCGTAGCCCGTCGTCGCCAGTTCGGGGAAGACGATCAGATCGACTTTTTGCGCCAGCGCGATCTTCTCGATCCACTCCGACATCTTGACCAGATTATCTTCCATCTGGTTCAGCTCGACTTGCAACTGAACACAAGCGATCGTCACTTCACGCATGAGTTCTCCTTAACCCCAAAGGCGCACAGACGCGAGGATTTCATGGATGCGCTGCGATTATCGTTGATCGCATAGGCGATGTCAAGGAAAATCCCCCAGCCACAGCATCGGATAGGCAAGGGATAAACGAATACCGATAGCGCATCCGTTTACCCGCACCTGCGGTGGGGCAGGTGTTCGTTGTCCATCCGTTGCAATACTCGCCTCAGGTCTTGCGGCAGCGGCGACTCAAACGCCCGCTCTTCGCCAGTCGAGGGCAGGTGCAGGGTCAACCGGGCCGCGTGTAAAAAATGCCGCTCAATCGACAACGATGGTTTCTTCCGGCCATACACTGTATCCCCGACGAGCGGATGCCCCAGCCAGGCGAAGTGAACGCGAATCTGGTGTGTCCGCCCCGTTTCGGGATACACCTCGACCAAACTGTACGCCGTCTCTCCCACACTGGCATACCGGACCACCTTGTACCGGGTGCGCGCCGATCTCCCATTCATCACCACCGCCATCCGTTTGCGGTGAACACGATCGCGTGCAATCGGCGCATCGACGACGCCCTCGCCCGGCTCGACGCGGCCTTCCACCAATGCGACGTACATCTTCTTCACCGTCCGCGCTTTGAACTGCCGTTGAAGCTCGCGATGCGCCGTGTCGTTCTTGGCGACGACGATCAGGCCGGAGGTGTCTTTGTCGAGGCGATGCACGATGCCGGGTCGCGCCTCGCCGCCGACGCCGTGCAGGTCGGGCGCGTGCGCGAGAATGGCGTTGACGAGCGTGCCGCGATCGTGTCCCGCCGACGGGTGCACGACCAGCCCGGCAGGCTTATCGATCACGATGAGGTCGGCGTCCTCGTAGATAATGGAAAGGGGAATGTCCTCGGCTTCGAGCGTCGTCGGTACGGGCGGCGGGACGCGCACGACGATCACATCCCCCTGCCCCACCTTGTGCGCGGCATCGGTCACCGCGCCGTTGACGGTGACGAAGCCATCTTCGATCAGGCGTTGGGCCGCGCTGCGCGAAAGACTGGGCACGCGCGCGGCGACGAACTTATCCAGCCGCTCACGCGCATCGGCGTGAAGCGTGAAGAGGCGATCGGGCATAATGATTTATCCACTAAGAACACGAAGGCTCACGAATCCTGGCCTTCGTGCTTCTTAAGAGTGTGTCTTAAAACCGTCACCGCGAGCCGCCGCAGGCGGCGTGGCGGTCTTGTGCGCAGAGATTGCTTCGTCGCTTTGCTCCTCGCAATGACTTTTAAGACAGTCTCTTAGTGTTCTTCGTGGATCAACACTTTTGAGGAAGCGCGCCGATGCTCCAGCAGCCAGGCGACCAGCAACAACGTTACGCCGGTGGACACCGCGCTATCGGCGACGTTGAACCGCGCAAACGATCCGACCGCGACGAAATCGACCACGTAGCCCAGTCGCAGCCGGTCGAGCAGATTGCCCAGTGCGCCGGCGATCAACAAGTTGAGCGCGAAGCGGGCGATGCGTCGATCCGGCGGCAATGTCCGGTAATAAACTGCCATGACCACGATGACTACTGTGTTCAGCGCGGCAAACAGTGCATTGCCATTCTGGAACAGGCCGAAGGCGACGCCTGTGTTTTTGACCAGTGTGAGTCCAAGCACGGGCGAGAGCGCCGGGATCGGATACACGAATGCGTCAAGCGGAATATGGCTGGTAACCCACCATTTGGTGAGCTGATCCAGCACGAGCACGACGACGGTGATCACGAGGGGCAAGACGGGGAGCCGCTTCACAACTGCGCACCAATCAGCCGGGGAGTTGCTCGCCGCCGGAAGAGGATTCGGGTTGAGAGGGTCTGGGCGCGATGCGGCCTTCGCGCCACATCGACACGGCCAGCAGCACTACGCCGACCACGATCGCGCTGTCGGCGATGTTGAACACCGGCCAGAATTTGAAGTCGATGAAATCGATCACGTAGCCCAGACGCAATCGATCGGCCAGGTTGCCGAACGCGCCGCCGAGCTGGAGGCCGAGCGCCACGCGCACCAGCCATTGGTCTTTCGGCAGGTTGCGCAGAAACAAGACGATGATGGTGATGACGACGACCGCGAGGAAGATGAAAAACGTCCCGGCCTCCTTGAAAAATCCGAAGGCGATGCCGGTATTGGTCACGTGGGTGAACACAAACACGCCAGACAGAAATGGGAGCGGCGGGATCGACTCGCCCACCTCGAGGTTGCTCACGACCAGGGACTTTGCGAGCTGATCGGCGATCAGCGTGATCATCGTCAACAGAGGGATAATCGGGATTCGCTTCAACGGTGCTCCTGCCAAGACTTCCGAAGTCTTGGAGACTTCGGAAGTCTGATGTCTTCACGACGAGCGCTCGCGCTTGCGCTGGCAGTCCATGCATAGGTCAGCGTAGGGGATCGCTTTCAAACGCGCGGTGTCGATCTGCTTGTTACACTCGACACACAGACCATACGTGCCGTTCTCGAACCGCTTGAGCGCCGCGTTGACCTGCTTCAGCAGGTTTTCGGCATTGATGCGCATCGCCAGGTCCTTGGCCTGATCGAAGGCGGCCGTGGCGTCATCGGCCTGATGATTACCATAACCAAGATTCTCGGTCACGGCGACATCGGTCAACGCAGCCAGCTGCTCGGTGAGCCGCACCTGCTCGGCCAGCAGTGCAGTCTTGAGGCGTTCGTAAGGAACCGGCATCGTGCTTCTCCTCCGGTGCTATTCTACCCGACGCATCTCATTCCGGCAAGGAGGCGTATCGCGGATCACACCTCTGACGGACGACGAAAGACAAACGACGTGGGCCATTTGCTCTTCGTCTTCAGTCCTTCGTCTTCATGACGCTGACGGCCAATCGCATCCCATCCAGACTCGTCTCATCGACCGTCGCGCCCGCCGCAGGCGAGCTGAAGCGCACCTCGTCACTGAGCGTCTCGGTTTTGATGTAATCCAGCCACGCCTCGATCGCCGCCTTGAGATCGCCCTCCGCCTGGATCGTCGTGACGATGTGATCCGAAATCTCGAAGTCGGCTTTCTTGCGCAGGTCCTGGATGCGGCGCACGACATCGCGGGCCAGGCCCTCTTGCACGAGCGCGGGCGTGAGCGCGGTATCGAGCGCGACGACGACGCCGGCCTCCGCCGCGACGGTGAAGCCCGCACGCGGCTGCGGCGTGACGAGAATCTCGTCCGGTGCAAGTTCAAAGGTGTTTTCGCCGCTGCCGACTAAAGTCGGCATTCCAGATCGGATGGTGGCGACAACTTGGCTCGCGTCGGCTTCGGCCAGCGCCTTGCGCAGCAGCGGGAATCGCGCGCCGAACTTGGGGCCGAGTTTCTTGTTATCGGGCAGCAGCCGGTACGTGACGAGCTCGGCTTCGTTCGCGGCGAGCGCGACCGACTTCACGTTCAACTCGTCGGCGATCACGTCGGCCATGCGCTCGACGGAGGCGCGCTGCGCATCGGGTACGACGACCAGCGCCTTGCTCAACGGCTGGCGCACCTTCAGATTGCTGGCGGCGCGCGTGGAGTGGCCGAGCGTCAC